>JBKJOM010000114.1:0-14797 GCA_046595775.1 Ramlibacter sp.
GACAACCCGTATGGCCTGTCGGCCCTTTGGGGGCAGGGCGACTTCGTCGCCCGTGGCACGCTGGTCATCCTCGTCATCATGAGCATGGGTAGCTGGTACATCCTGATCACCAAGCTCTACGAGAGCTTCAAGATCGGTAGCCAAGCCAAGGAGGCGCGCAAGAGCTTCTTCAAGGCCAGCACGCTGAACGATGCCGTCAAGACGCTGAAAGACGGCAGCGCCTTCCGCTTCATCGCCGAGAGCAGCATCTCTGCCAGCGAGCACCACGCCGGCGCGCTGACCGAAAACATCGATCTCAACACCTGGGTCACGAGCAGCGTTCAGCGCAGCATCGATGACGTGCAGAGCCGCCTGCAGGACGGCCTGGCCGTGCTCGCCACGGTCGGTTCAACAGCACCATTCGTGGGCCTGTTCGGCACGGTCTGGGGCATCTACCACGCGCTCATCGCCATGACCACGGCAGGGCCCGTGACGCTCGAGCGCGTGGCCGGTCCGGTGGGCGAGGCGCTGGTGATGACCGCAGCCGGCATTGCCGTGGCCATCCCGGCAGTGCTGGGCTACAACATCTACGGCAAGCAGATCGGCGCCTGCGAGGCCGAGCTCGAAGGCTTTGCGCATGACCTGCGCGAACTGCAACTGGCGCAGGCCCCGGCTGGCGGGTTGCCGCCCGCCGTCGAGCCGGTTGCCACGCCGGGCTGAGCGTGCGCTTCGGTCGGCTCGAACGCAGCGTCGGCCCGCAGCCGATGAGCGAGATCAACATGACGCCGCTGATCGACGTGATGCTGGTGCTGCTGGTGATCTTCATGATCACCGCCCCGTTGATGGGCCGCAGCCTCAAGCTCGATCTGCCGCAGAGCGACGCCGCCCAGCCCAACGACGCCACGATCTCGCTGGCGGTGGCCATCGATGCCGATGGCGCCCTGCACCTGGACGCGCGGCCCATCGACGCCACGGCGCTGGCCTCGCGTGTGGCCGAGGCCGCGTTGGCCAATCCGCACACCGAGGTGCAGCTGCGCGCCGACCGGTCGGTGGCGTACGGCCGCGTGGCCGAAGTGATCGGTCTCGTGCACCAGGGCGGACTCACGCGCATCGGCTTCGTGACCGAGCCGCCGCGCGTCGCCGACCCGCCACCGGCACGCTGAGCCCCTCAGCGCGCTCGGTGACCCGCTTCCTATAATCGGCGCCCACCCGCCTTCCGGTGCATTCGACCCTGCCCGGCACCGCCATGAATCCAGAGTTCAAACCCGCCGACATCGAGCGCGCGGCGCAGGCCGCCTGGGCTGCCGTCGACGCCTATCGGGTCAGCGAGGACACCTCGCGCCCCAAGTTCTACGCGTGCTCGATGCTGCCGTACCCCAGCGGCAAGCTGCACATGGGTCATGTGCGCAACTACACGATCAACGACATGCTCGCGCGCCAGCTGCGCATGAAGGGCATGAACGTGCTGATGCCCATGGGCTGGGATGCGTTCGGCCTGCCGGCGGAGAACGCGGCGATGAAGAACAACGTGCCGCCCGCGAAGTGGACGCACGACAACATCGCCTACATGAAAAAGCAGATGCAGGCGATGGGGCTGGCCATCGACTGGTCGCGCGAGGTCGCCACTTGCGACCCGGCCTACTACAAGTGGAACCAGTGGCTGTTCCTCAAGATGCTGGAGAAGGGCATTGCCTACCGCAAGACCCAGGTCGTCAACTGGGACCCGGTGGACCAGACGGTGCTGGCCAACGAGCAGGTGATCGACGGCAAGGGCTGGCGGACCGGCGCGCCGGTCGAGAAGCGCGAGATCCCCGGCTACTACCTGAAGATCACCGACTACGCCGACGAACTGCTGGACCATGTGAAGAGCCGCCTGCCCGGCTGGCCCGAGCGCGTGAAGCTGATGCAGGAGAACTGGATCGGCAAGAGCGAAGGCGTGCGCTTCGCGTTCACGCACGAGATCCACGACGCGGGCGGCGCGCTGATCCAGGATGGCCGCATGTACGTGTTCACCACGCGGGCCGACACGATCATGGGCGTGACCTTCTGTGCGGTGGCGCCCGAGCATCCGCTGGCCATGCACGCGGCCCGAACCAACCCCAAGGTCGCGAAGTTCATCGAGGACTGCAAGAAGGGCGGCACGACCGAGGCCGAGCTCGCCCTGCGCGAAAAGGAAGGTGTGCCCACGGGGCTGGCGGTGTTCCACCCGCTCACCGGCGAGCCGGTCGATGTGTGGGTGGGCAACTATGTGCTCATGGGCTACGGCGACGGCGCCGTGATGGGCGTGCCCGGCCACGACGAGCGCGACTTCGAGTTCGCGCTCAAGTACGACCTGCCGATCATGCAGGTGGTGCACGTCGACGGCGAGGAGTACGACTACAAGCAGTGGCACGACTGGTACGGCGACAAGGCCAACGGTGTCACCATCAACTCCGACAGCTTCAGCGGTTTCGACTACCTGTCGGCGGTGAACGCCGTCGCCCATGCGCTCGAGCAACAAGGACTGGGCGGGAAGAAGACCACCTGGCGCCTGCGCGATTGGGGCGTGTCTCGCCAGCGCTACTGGGGCACGCCGATCCCCATCATCCATTGCGCCGAGCACGGCGCGGTGCCGGTGCCCGAGAAGGATCTGCCGGTCATCCTGCCGCAGGACTGCGTGCCCGACGGCAGCGGCAACCCGCTGAACAAGCGTGAGGACTTCCTCGCCTGCAGCTGCCCGGTCTGCGGCAAGCCATCGCGCCGCGAGACCGACACCATGGACACCTTCGTCGACAGCGCGTGGTACTACATGCGCTACTGCGACCCGAAGAGCGAGCAGGCCATGGTGGGCGAGGGCGCCGCGTACTGGATGCCGATGGACCAGTACATCGGCGGCATCGAGCACGCGATCCTGCACCTGCTGTACGCGCGCTTCTGGACCAAGGTGATGCGCGACCTGGGCCTGGTGAAAGTCGATGAGCCTTTCACCAAGCTGCTCACGCAGGGCATGGTGCTGAACGAAGCCTTCGCGCGCACCGGCGACAAGGCCGGCAAGCAGTACTACTGGGCGCACGACCTGGATATCGTTCGCGATGAGCATGCCAAGGTGATGTCGGCGACGTCGAAGGCCGACGGCCAGCCAGTGGCCTACGAGGGCTGGACGACGATGTCGAAGTCCAAGAACAACGGCGTGGACCCGCAGGACATCATCGAGAAATACGGCGCCGACACCGCGCGCCTGTACACCATGTTCACTGCGCCGCCCGAAGCCACGCTGGAATGGAACGACGCGGCGCTCGAGGGCTCGTTCCGCTTCCTGCGACGTGTCTGGACCTTCGGCGCGAAGCTGGGGCCCGGCTCCGGTGCCCCGGCGGATGCGGTGATCGGCCCGCAAGGCAAGGCGCTGCGCCGCGACATCCATAGCGTGTTGCGCCAGGTTGACTACGACTACCAGCGCATGCAATACAACACGGTGGTCTCGGGTGCGATGAAACTGCTCAACGCGCTGGAGGATTTCAAGGGCGGGGCCGAGGCCAATTCGGATGCGGCGGTGCGCGAGGGCTTTGGCATCCTGCTGCGCGTGCTGTATCCCGCCACGCCGCACATCACCCACGAACTCTGGCAGGCGCTGGGCTACGGCTCCCGGCAAGGCGAATTGCTCGATGCGCCCTGGCCGCAGGTCGATGAAACTGCGCTGGTCCAGGAAGAAGTCGAGCTGGTGTTGCAGATCAATGGCAAGCACCGGGGTTCGATCCGCGTGCGCGCGGGCGCGAGCAAGGATGACATCGAGGCGGTCGTCGTCAAGACCGAAGCGTATGCGCAGTTTGGCGGCGAAGGCGCGCCGAAGAAAGTGATTGTCGTGCCGGGTCGGCTGGTCAACGTGGTGGTCTGATGAAGCGGCGACTGCTACTCATCTTGCCGGTCGCGGCACTCACCGCGTGCGGCTTCCAGCTTCGCCAGGCGCCGAATTTTGTTTTCAACGCGATCTACATCGGCAGCTCACCGACCTCGACGCTGGGCAACGAACTCAAGCGCAGCATCGCGGCCAACGGTGCGGTGACGGTGGCGCGCACGCCGACGCCCGACCAGGCGCAGGTCGTGCTCGACGTGCTGGGTGACCAGCGCGAAAAAGTCGTTGTGGGCCTGAACGCGTCCGGCCAGGTGCGCGAGTTCCAGTTGCGCACGCGCTTTCGCTTCAAGCTGCGCACGCCCGAAGGCAAGGAGCTGATCCCGGAAACCGAAATCCTGCAGCAGCGCGACATCAGTTTCACCGAGTCGGCGGCGCTGGCGAAAGAAGCCGAAGAGCAACTGCTGTACCGCAATATGCAGACCGACATCGTCCAGCAGCTGATGCGGCGGCTGGCCTCGCTCAAGACCTTGTAGTTGGCATGATGGAACTGGATCGCTCGGACCTGAAGCTGCTCGAGCTGCTCCAGCGCGATGGCCGCACCACGGTGCAGGCCCTGTCCGAGGCCATCCACCTTTCCGCGCGCGCCACGCTCAATCGCGTTCGCAAGCTCGAAGCCAACGGCGTGATCGAGAGCTACCGCGCGATGGTCAATCGCGCCGCGCTCGGCGAGCAGGTCTGCGCGTTCGCCGAGATCGCCCTCAAGGACCAGCGTCAGGCGTCGATCCAGCGCTTCGAGAAGAAGATGGCCACGACGCCCGAGGTGGTGGGGTGCTGGGTGGTCAGCGGCCGCTATGACTACCTGGTGCGCATCGCGTGCCCGCACCTCGCGCACTACCACCGCCTGATCAATGCCTGGCTGGACGAAACGAGCCTGGGCGTCGACAAGATCGTCACCAACATCGAGCTGCAGACGATCAAGGAGTTCGAGGGCTTCCCGGTAGCACTTCCGAATCGGAAGTAAACTGCTGCACCGACTGCCGCCGGCGGCAGCGCCCTGATTGCCGATTCACCTCGCGCGCACCCGCTCCGGGCCTAGACTTGTCGCATCACCGGAGTACTTCGATGCGCGACAACAAATCCCCCACCACCTGTCAATTCATTGGGCAGGAACACCGCTTCGGCGCGCGCAACTATGCGCCCGTGCCGGTGGTCGTCGACCACGCCCGCGACTGCCTGGTCTGGGATGTCGAGGGCCGCGAATACATCGACATGATGAGTGCGTATTCCGCCGTGAGCCACGGCCACCTGCATCCGCGGCTGGTCGCAGCAGCAACGGCGCAGCTGGCCAGGGTGGCAGTCACATCACGCGCGTACCACGGCACCTCGCTGGGCCCCTTCCTCGAGAAGCTGTGCGAAGTCTCGGGCTTCGAGCGCGCGCTGCCGATGAACACCGGCGCCGAAGCGGTCGAGACCGCGATCAAGTGCGCGCGCCGTTGGGGCCACTGGCACAAGGGCATCCCGGAAGGCGAGGCCGAGATTCTGGTGGCGCGCGGCAACTTCCATGGCCGCACCACCACCATCGTCGGCTTCTCCAGCGAGCCGGACTACCGCGCGGGCTTCGGCCCGTTCTCGGGCGGCTTCTCGCACTTCGACTTCGGCGACATGCAAAGCGTGCGCGAGGCGACCACCCCCAACACCTGCGCCATCCTGATCGAACCGATTCAGGGCGAGGCGGGCGTGGTCGTGCCGCCGCCGGGGTTCTTTGCGCAGTTGCGCGAGTGGTGCGACCGCCAGCACATCCTGCTGATCGCCGACGAGGTGCAGTCGGGTTTGGGCCGCACCGGCCGCTGGTTTGCTTTCGAGCACGAAGGCATCCGTCCCGATGCGCTGGTCCTGGGCAAGGCGCTGGGCGGCGGCCTCCTGCCCGTCAGCGCATTCCTCGCTGATGCATGCGTGATGGACGTCTTCAATCCCGGCAGCCATGGCTCGACTTTCGGCGGCAACGCGCTGGCGGCTGCCGTCGCGCTGGAAGCCCTGAAGGTGATCGAAGAAGAAAATCTCGTGGCCCGCAGCGCGGCGCTGGGTTCGTACCTGAACCAGCGATTGAACGAGGTGATGCACGAGAGCGGTGGCCTGATTCGCACCGTGCGTGGGCGCGGCCTGTGGATGGGGGTGGACATCGATCCGGCCATTGCCACGGCCCGCGACCTGGTCGAGCGGCTGGCAGCGCGTGGCGTGCTGTCCAAGGAAACGCACGAGACGGTGATCCGTTTCGCGCCGCCGCTGACCATCACCAAGGCCCTCATTGACGAGGCGGTGGACCGCTTCCGTGCGATCGTCCTTGAAATGTGCGGCGAACTTGCTATAAATACAGGAGCGCCCGCCAACGACGCGCGCGTGGAGGCCGTGATCGAGGCAATACCCGCCGGGGACGCCGCGCCCCTGTTGCTCATGAGCCCACCCGATTTTTTCGAGGTGGCCTACTCGATCAATCCCTGGATGGACCCGAAGAAGTGGTCGCTCGACGCCTTGCGCCTCAAGCGCGACGCGACGACCGGGTGGAACCTTTTGCGCGAGAAGTACGAGTCGCTTGGCGCCAGGGTGATCGTCAAGCCCGCTGCTCCGGGCTGCCCCGACCTGGTGTTCACGGCCAACTGCGCAGTGGTGCTGGACGGCAAGGCGTTGCTCGCGCGCTACCTGAACGACGAGCGCTCGCCCGAGGAGGTGCACGGCCACCTGATGTTCGAGCAGCTCAAGGCGCGCAGCGCGATCGACCATGTGTACCGCATGCCGGGCGGCGTCTATTTCGAAGGCGCGGGCGACGCTATTTTCGATGCGGGCCGCCGCGTGATGTGGATGGGTTACGGCCAGCGCTCGTGCCGCGCCGCACACCACACCGTCGAGCAGGTGTTCGGCATCCCGACGATCTCGCTGGAGCTGGTGGATCCGCACTATTACCACCTGGATACGGCGTTCTGCCTGTTGTCGGGCGGCGAGGTGATCGTGCATCCGGGCGCATTCACTGAAGAAGGCCTCGCGCAGATCCGTGCAGTGGTGGGTGACGGCCAACTGATCGAAGCACCTGTGGAAGACGCGCAAGCGCTGGCGGTGAACGCCGTGTGCCTCGGACGTGACGTGGTCATGTGCCATTGCTCCGGCACGCTGCGCACGCAACTCGAGTCACGCGGCTACCGTGTGCACGTGGTCGACCTGGGCTCGTTCAACCGTTCCGGCGGCGCGGCCTTCTGCCTGACGCTGCGGCTGGACAACGAGTACAAGGGCCGGGCGAGTCGCGGGCAAAAGCTGGCGGCCTGATTGGCGCGGGCGCAATACACTTGCGCCCATGCAGCTTGCCGCCGGCCAACTGAACACCCACCTCGCCAAGGGCTTGCGCTCCCTTTACACGTTGTATGGCGACGAGCCGCTGCTGGTACAGGAAGCGGCCGACGCCCTCCGTGCGGCGGCGCGCAGCCAGGGCTACACGGAACGCACGGTCCACACCGTAGCCGGCGCGCACTTCGACTGGAGCGAGGTGCTGGCTGCGGGCGGATCGCTCAGCCTGTTCGCCGACAAGCAGATTGTCGAGATCCGCATACCCTCGGGCAAGCCCGGCAAGGAAGGCGGCCCGGCGCTGCAGCAAATGGCTGAAGCCGCGCAAGGCAACGACAGCACGCTGACTCTGGTGTTGCTGCCGCGCCTGGACAAGATGACGCGCAGCGGTGCCTGGTTCTCCGCGCTCGAGCAACATGGCGTCTCCATCGCGCTGGAACCGGTCGAGCGGGCAGCCCTGCCGCAATGGCTGGCGCAGCGCCTCGCGCAGCAGGGCCAGCGCGTCGTGGGTGGCGACGAAGGCCAGCGCGCGCTGCAGTTCTTCGCCGACCGCGTCGAGGGCAACCTCATGGCGGCCCACCAGGAAGTCCAGAAGCTCGGCTTGCTCTATCCGGATGGCGAACTGACGTTCTCGCAGGTCGAGAGCGCCGTGCTGAACGTGGCGCGCTACGACGTCTTCAAACTGTCCGAGGCGGTGCTCGCGGGGCAGGTCGCGCGCGTGCAACGCATGCTCGACGGCCTGAAGGCCGAGGGCGAGGCGGAAGTGTTGGTGCACTACACGCTGGCCGAAGACATCCGGGCGCTCAAGCGCGTGAAGGATGCGATGGCGCTGGGCCGGCCCTTGCCGATGGCGCTGCGTGAACAGCGCGTGTGGGGATTGAAGGAGCGGTTGTTCGAGCGGGTGCTGCCGCGCCTGTCGACCACCGCCCTGGACAACCTGCTGCACTCGGCGCACCAGGTCGATGGCATCGTCAAGGGCCTGAAAGTGCCGGACTGGCCCACCGATGGCTGGCAAGCCTTGCACCGATTGGCGCTCAAACTTTGTGTGGCCTGCGCGCCGCAGGCCGCCCCGCGCTGACCCTGCCGGGCGCGCCGTGCGCCCGCGTGAGAAAATGCGGCCATGAACGCGCTCAACGTCGCCGAGTACATGCAGTCGCTGGGCCTGCAAGCCCGCGAGGCGTCCGCGGCCATGGCACGTGCGGATGCGGCGACCAGGAGCCGGACTTTGCGCGCGTTGGCCTCGCTGCTTCGGGGCAGCGTCGACGCCCTGCAAGCCGACAATGCCAACGACCTGGCTCGCGCGGCGGCTGCGGGCCTGCCGGCGCCGATGGTGGACCGGCTCAAGCTCACCCCGCAGATCATCGAGACCGTTGCGCAGGGTTGCGAACAGCTGGCCGCGATGCCCGACGTGATCGGCGAGATCGTCGGCATGAAGCAGCAGCCCAGCGGCATCCGCGTCGGGCAGATGCGCGTGCCGATCGGCGTGTTCGGCATGATCTACGAGAGCCGCCCCAACGTCACGATCGAAGCGGCGAGCCTTTCGATCAAGAGCGGCAACGCGTGCATCCTGCGCGGCGGTTCGGAGGCCATCGATTCCAACAAGGCACTGGCACGGCTAGTGCAGCGCGCGCTAGCCGATTCGGGCCTGCCCACGCAAGCGGTGCAACTGGTGCAGACCACTGATCGCGAAGCCGTGGGCCAGCTGATCGCCATGCCGCAATATGTGGACGTCATCATCCCGCGTGGCGGCAAAGGCCTGATCGAGCGCATCAGCCGCGACGCGAAGGTGCCGGTGATCAAGCACCTGGACGGCAACTGCCATGTATATGTCGACTCGCCCTGCGACATCGCGATGGCGGTGCGCGTGGCCGACAACGCCAAGACGCAGAAGTACAGCCCCTGCAATGCGATCGAGGGACTGGTGGTTGCGCGCGATGCCGCGAAGGAGTTCCTGCCGCGCATCGCACAGGTGTTCATCGCCAAGGGCGTGGAGATGCGGTGCGACGACGAGGCGCGCGCGATCATTGGCGAAGCGCACGCGAAAGCCGCCACCGAGCAGGACTGGTTCGAGGAGTACCTCGCACCCATCATCAGCATCAGGATGGTTGACGGCCTCGATGCCGCCATCGCCCATATCAACCATTACAGCAGCCACCACACCGACGCCATCATCACCACCGACCACATGCATGCGCAGCGGTTCCTGCGCGAGGTGGATTCGGCCAGTGTGATGGTCAACGCGAGCCCGCGCTTCGCCGACGGCTTCGAGTTTGGCCTGGGCGCGGAGATCGGCATCAGCACCGACAAGTTCCATGCGCGCGGCCCGGTCGGCATCGAGGGGCTGACCTCGCTGAAGTACGTCGTGCTCGGCCAGGGCGAAATCCGATCATGATGACTTTGCGGGACAGATCTTCAGCTCTGTCGCCAACTGACTAATGGATTACTGGCGCAGCTGCGGCTACCGCCTGCTGGAGCGCACGCCACAGGGCAACCTCCTGGTCACCGACGACTTCCTGCGCCACCTGTTGCAGCGGCCCGAGCTCGCGCCCATTGCCGAATCGGGACCCGTCGAGATCGCGCTGCACGGGCAACTCGTCGCGCAGCCTCGTGCGGCGATCACGCCGGAGCAGGTCGCCGCCATCGAGGACGAGGACGCCCGCGACAACTACGCGATCTGGCTGCGCTTTCGCAGCCGCCTGCTGGCCAAGCCCACGCTGGACGCAAGCTATCGCGCGCTGTTCGAAGGCGAAGGCGTCGACGTTCCGCCCGTCTTCGTCGCGCTGCTGACGCAGATCCTCTTGCGCCATGTGCTCGGCGACGAAGCCACGGCGCACGAGGCGCGCGCCGCAGAGATGTTGTTCCGCGCACAGCGCATCGCCATCCAGGACGATGGCCAGGTGATGGCTGCCGACGACGAGACGGTGGAGCGGCACGCGACTGCCAGTTTCGGGACCCTGGGTGATTTGCTGAAGCAGGCCGGCGCCACGCCGCGCGCGGCAGAACTCGACGTGCTCAATCCCGAACGCGCCGATGACTATTGGCGGCGCGACGAAGCGCACGACATGGTTCTGGCCCTCACGCATGGTGAGCCCGGGCTCGATGCGCTGTGCCGTGTGCTCGAAGCCTGGATTGCCCACTTCATCGGCAGCGGCGTGCGAGTGACCGTCGAGAAAGCGATCGACGACGACAACTGGGTCTGGCACGCAGGGCTGGATGCGACGGCCAGTGGCGTGCTCAACGACCTTTACCAGGGCCGCGAGGTCGATGAAGGGCGCATGGCGCGGATGCTGTGCCTCTTTGCCTTGCACTTCGATGAGCCGTCGGTGGTTCGGCCGGCGGTGGCCGGCAAGCCCGTGTACCTCGCAATGGCCATGGACGAAAGCAAACGCCTCAAACTCAAGCCGCAGAATCTGCTGCTGAACCTGCCGCTGGCCCTTCCTTCCTGACGCCGCGGCGCCACGGCCCTTGTAGCCAGCAGGGTCGCCCCCAAGTCCCTAGAATTCCCTGAGTCATTAGTTAACAACAAACGCGAAGCGGCGCATGGTCCCCCACCTCATCACGGCCCTCACCGGGCCCATCAACGAGCTCGAGCAGCGCGTGCTCGATTCGATGCCTGCAATTGAGCGCTGGTTTCGCCTGGAGTGGATGGAGCACACGCCGCCGTTCTACAGTTCGGTGGACATCCGCAACGCCGGCTTCAAGCTCGCCCCGGTGGACACCAACCTCTACCCCGGGGGCTGGAACAACCTGACGCCCGAAATGCTGCCCCTGGCGGTGCAATCGGCGATGGCCGCGATCGAGAAGATCTGCCCGGAAGCCAAGAACCTGCTGGTGATCCCCGAGAATCACACCCGCAACACCTTCTATCTGAGCAACCTGGCCCAGCTAAAGCGCATCTTCCACATGGCGGGCCTGAACGTGCGCATCGGCTCGATCAGCCCCGACATCAAGGAACCAACCTCGATTGACCTGCCCGGTGGCGGCACAGTGCTGCTGGAGCCGGTGGTGCGCACCAAGCGCCGCCTGGGGCTGAAGGATTTCGACCCCTGCACCATCCTGCTGAACAATGACCTGTCCTCGGGCATTCCCGGCATCCTGGAAGACATCCACGAGCAATACCTGTTGCCGCCGCTGCATGCGGGCTGGTCGGTTCGCCGCAAGAGCAATCACTTCAAGAGCTACGAGGAGGTCTCCAAGCGCTTTGGCAAGTTGCTGGGCATGGACCCCTGGTTGATCAACCCGATGTTCAACGTCTGCGGCGAGATCAACTTCGCGCAGGGCGAGGGCATGGAGTGCCTGCGCACCAACGTCGATGCGCTGCTGACCAAGGTGCGCAAGAAGTACAAGGAATACGGCATCAACGAGAAGCCGTTCGTGGTGGTGAAGGCCGACAACGGCACCTCGGGCATGGGCATCATGACCGTGCGCGACGTGAAGGACCTCGACGACCTGAACGGAAAGACCCGGACCCGGATGGCTACCGGAAAAGGCGGCCGTGTGATTGACGAGGTGATCATCCAGGAAGGGGTGCTGACCAACGAGCGGATCAACGAGGCGGTCGCCGAGCCAGTGGTCTACATGGTCGACCGCTATGTCGTCGGCGGCTTCTACCGCGTGCATGCCGACCGGGGTATCGATGAAAACCTGAACGCACCGGGCGCCAGTTTCGTGCCGCTGGCTTTTTCGGAGAGTATGCGCTTACCTCAGCCAGGCGAGAAACCGGGCGCCAGTGCGCCCAACCGGTTCTACATGTACGGCGTGATTGGTCGGCTGGCCATGCTGGCGGCCAGCTACGAACTGGAAGCCACCGACCCCGACGCCGAGGTCTACGAATAACACGTAAAGCCTCGTTGCTGCGTTGCAACATAGGCGACGCACGGCCTCTCACCGAGGCGCACAATAGCGATCCCATCGATCCGGAAACCTCGCTGTGGCGCATGCGCCGACAAGACGGGGCCAACGCGTGCAGAAATCGAAATCCTCGCTTGCGGCGCTGACACTCGGCGCCATCGGCGTCGTCTACGGCGACATCGGAACCAGCGTCCTGTACGCCATGAAGGAAGTGTTCGGCTCCGGACACGTGGCATTCACGCCGGACAACGTCTACGGCATCCTCTCCATCTTCTTCTGGACACTGACCGTCATCGTGTCCCTCAAGTACGTCGTGCTGGTGCTGCGCGCCGACAACAACGGCGAGGGCGGCCTGGTCGCGATGCTGGCGCTGGCCTCGCAGGCGGTGAAGGACAAGCCGAAATTGCGCCAGGTGCTGCTGGGCATCGGCATCTTCGGCACCTCGCTGTTCTACGGTGACGGCGTCATCACGCCCGCGATTACCGTGTTGTCGGCGGTCGAAGGCCTGGAGGTGGTCTCGCCCGCCTTCAAGGAGTGGGTGATCCCGCTCACGCTGGTCATCCTGCTGGGCCTGTTCGCCGTGCAAAAGCGCGGCACCAGCGGCATCGGCCGCTTCTTCGGGCCGGTGACCCTGGTCTGGTTCGTGGCCATCTCCGCGCTCGGCGTCGCGCACATCCTGCGCCATCCCGAAATCCTGAAGGCGCTGAACCCGCTGTTTGCGTTGCGCTTCATGTGGAACAACCCCGGCACCACCTTCATCATCCTGGGCGCGGTGGTGCTGTGCGTGACCGGCGCCGAGGCGCTCTATGCGGACCTCGGCCACTTCGGCAAGAAGCCGATCCGGCTGGCCTGG
This sequence comes from Ramlibacter sp., assembly GCA_046595775.1. Taxonomy (GTDB): domain Bacteria; phylum Pseudomonadota; class Gammaproteobacteria; order Burkholderiales; family Burkholderiaceae_C; genus Ramlibacter. The sequence goes on from JBKJOM010000114.1 coordinate 12,843, forward strand.
TTCAGCGTGGTCATGCCGGCGCTCACGCTCAACTATTTCGGCCAGGGCGCGCTGCTGCTGGCAAAGCCCGAGGCGGTGAAGAATCCGTTCTTCCTGATGGCGCCGGACTGGTTGCAGCTGCCGCTGGTGGTGCTGGCCACCGCGGCCGGCGTGATCGCCTCGCAGGCGCTCATCACGGGCGCCTTCAGCGTCACCAAGCAGGTGGTGCAGCTGGGCTACCTGCCGCGCCTGAACCTGCAGCACACCAGCGTGCGCGACACCGGCCAGATCTACATGCCGGCGGTGAACTGGGGCCTGTTCGTGGCCATCGTGCTGGCCGTGCTGATGTTCCGCTCGTCCAGCAACCTCGCGGCGGCGTACGGCATCGCGGTGACGCTGGACATGCTGATCACCACCATCCTCACTTTCTTCGTCATCCGCTACGGCTGGGGCTATCCGCTGCCGCTGTGCATCGCGGCCACCGTCTCGTTCTTCTTGGTGGACATCACCTTCTTCGCCTCCAACCTGCTCAAGCTGCTCCAGGGCGGCTGGTTCCCGCTGATGATCGGCGGCTGCGTGTTCACGCTGATGATGACCTGGAAGCAGGGCCGGCAGCTGCTCAACGAGAAGCTGCGCGACGACGCCATCGACCTCAAGAGCTTCCTGGAATCGGTGTTCACCCACCCGCCCACGCGCGTGGCCGGCACCGCCGTGTTCCTGACGGCCGAACCCGGCACCGTGCCCAACGCGATGCTGCACAACCTCAAGCACAACAAGGTGCTGCACGAGCAAAACCTGTTCGTGACGGTGCGCCCGCACGAGGTGCCGTGGATCGGCATGGACAAGCGGCTGCAGATCGAGGCGCTGGGCCACGACTGCTGGCAGGTGGTGGTGCACTACGGCTTCAAGAACGACCCTGACCTGCCGCGCGCGCTGCAGCAGATCCGCGGCCGCGGCTGCGACCTGGAGCCGATGACCACCAGCTATTTCCTCTCGCGCGACAACGTGGTGCCGACCATCGGCGGCGGCATGGCCACCTGGCGCGAGAAGCTGTTCGCGCAGATGCACCACAACGCCAGCGGGGCAGCGGATTTCCTGAACCTGCCGAACAACTCGGTGGTGGAGCTGGGCAGCAAGATCGAAATATAGGTTTCACTGAAAAATCGCTTCGCGATTTTTCAGTGTCTGATTGGTGTGGGAAGGCCCGGCGGAGCCGGCTCCTTCCCACAAGGGGGACCGCGCTGCACGGTGTTTCGCGCGGTCCAAAAGGAGTCTGACCATGGCGCTCAAGCTCTTGGAGATGCTGCGGGTGGTGGGTGAAAACGCGGTCTACCATCAGGCCATGCTCGAACTGCGCCCCTCCTGCGAACACTGCGACAAGCCGCTGCCGCCAGCGGCCACCGACGCGATGATCTGCACATTCGAGTGCACGTTCTGCGCGCACTGCGTGGAGTCCGTTCTCTTCAACGTGTGCAAGAACTGCGGCGGCGGCTTCGCGCCGCGGCCGATCCGGCCGGTGCGCAACTGGAAGGGCGACAACCACCTGGGCAAGTACCCGGCCGGCACGCGCGTGGTTCACAAGCCGGCCGACCCGGCGCAGCATGCCGCGCTGGTCGCGGCCGCCGGCAGCCTGCCGCCCGAGCGGCGATAGCCCGGGCCTGCGCAGGCAAGGCAAAGCGGCTATCCTTTGCCGCGATGACTTCCGCGACCGACCTCTCCGCCTTCCCCATCACCCGCAAATGGCCGGCCCGGCATCCGGACCGGCTGCAGCTGTACTCGCTGCCCACGCCCAACGGCGTGAAGATCTCCATCGCGCTGGAGGAAATGGGGCTGCCCTACGAGCCGCACCTGGTGTCGTTCGAGGCCGATGACCAGTTCTCGCCCGAGTTCCTGTCGCTCAACCCGAACAACAAGATCCCGGCCATCATCGACCCCGACGGCCCGGGCGGCAAACCGTTCGCGCTGTTCGAGTCGGG
>JBKJOM010000020.1:0-4535 GCA_046595775.1 Ramlibacter sp.
AAAGCGCACGAGTACAATCCGTTTTTTGGAGCTTTGACATGCGCCTTTTAGGAAAAGCGCTCACCTTCGACGATGTGTTGCTGGTGCCGGCGTTCTCCCAGGTCCTGCCCAAGGACACGTCGTCGAAGGTGAGCGCTTTTCCTAAAAGGCGCATGTCAAAGCTCCAAAAAACGGATTGTACTCGTGCGCTTTGTTACCTTTTACGTTCACGGCCAATGCCCCACGCCGTGACGTAGTTCGCGCACTCGCCGGGTTCTCACACTGGCGCGGCCACCTCATGCAGAGCTACACTCACGCGATGAAATCGCTCCGTATCATCCTGCTTGCCATTACCTGCGCCGTCGCGCCATTTGCCCACGCGCAATGGCAGTGGGTCGACAAGGATGGACGCAAGGTCTTCAGCGACCAGCCGCCACCCGCTTCGGTCCTGGACAAGGACATCGTGAAGAGGCCGGGGCCCCGCACTGCCGCGGCCGCCGAGGCGGCGGCGCAGGCTGCCTCCGCGCCTGCGTCCGCCACGGCCGCTGCCAGCGCGCCCAGGATCTCCGGCAAGGACAAGGACCTGGAAGAGAAGAAGCGCCTGACGCAAGCCGCGGATGCCGAGAGGAAGAAGGCCGACGAGGAAGCCCTGGCCAAGGGGCGCGCAGACAACTGTGAACGTGCGAAGAAGAGCAAGGCGCTGTTCGACTCGGGCGTCCGCATGGCAACAACCAATGCAAAAGGCGAGCGGGAGATCATGGACGACGCGGCCCGCACGGTCGAGCGCCGAAACCTCGAAGGCGTGATCGCGCGCGACTGCAAGCCCGCCTGAGGCCGCTTCAGGGCTTGCGCGTGAAAAGGCCTGCTGCCCTCACCCCCTGCCCGCGGAATCGCTCGCGGCGCGCCACCTTTGGATCCACCTTCAGCGGTCGATAGACCTCGACCCGATCGCCATCGCGCAAGACTTGGGTTCGGCTGCAACCTCGTCCCCACAGGCCGAAGTGCGCGCCCGGCCCGCCAGCGCCCGGGAAGTCCTGCTCCAGCGCGGACGCCGCGATTGCATCGGCAACGGTCGCGCAGGGCGGCAACTCGATATGCCACTCGCGCACTTCACGAGCCGCCGGCGAGTACACCACCGTCACCCGCAACAGCGGCGTATCAGCCATAGACCACTTCGGCCCGGGAAACGAAGGCATCGACCAGGCTGCCGGCGATCTTGTCGAACACCGGGCCGACCAGTGCCGCCAGCGCCTTGTTCTCAAATCCGTAGTTGAGCTCCAGCTCGACCTTGCACGCACGCTGCGACTCATCCCCTACCGGCGTGAATTTCCACAGGCCGTCGAGATTGGAGAAGGGTCCATCGACCAGCTTCAGGTGGACCTCGCGGTCCTCGACGTGATGATTGCGGGTGGTGAAAGTCTGGTGGATGCCGCCAAAGGCGATGCCGATCCGCGCCTTCATGCAGTTCTCTTCTTCCTTGATAATTTCTGCCTGGTCACACCAGGGCAGAAACTCGGGGTAGCGCTCCACGTCGGTGACCAGCGCGAACATCTCGTGCGCGCTGTACCAGATCAGGACTGACTTGTGAACGTTCTTCATGGAGTATGCTGCGGCCCCGCGGCATTGTAGTGATGCGTTTGCGTCCCCAACTGTCATTCCATGTCCAAAAAACCCGAAAGTGCAAGCCGCATCGCCGACAACAAGAAGGCTGCGTACAACTATTTCTTCGAGGAGAGGTTCGAGGCCGGCATGGTGCTGGAGGGCTGGGAAGTGAAGGCGTTGCGTGAAGGCAAGGTGCAGCTCACGGATGGCTATGTGGTGATCAAGAACGGCGAACTTTACGTCATCGGGTGCCAGATCAACCCCCTCAACACGGCCTCGACACACGTGAACCCCGATTCTGTGCGGACCAAGAAGCTGCTCATGCACAAGGAAGAGATCCGGCGGCTGATCGGCAAGATTGAGCAGAAAGGCTACACCTTGGTGCCTCTGAACCTGCATTGGAAGGCCGGCAAGGTCAAGTGCGAAATCGCACTGGCCAAGGGCAAGGCCGAGCACGACAAGCGCGACACGATCAAGGACCGCGAGGGCAAGCGGGAAGTCGAGCGCGCGATGAAGGGCCGCAACCGCTGAAATCTGCGGGTACGGCCGGACAGAAAGCCCCGGCGCTGCTATTTGCTCAGGCGAGGTCGCGCAGCGGGTGCGCGTGTAGCGGCCAGGGCGTCGCGAAGAACGGCACCACCATCTCGGCCGTGACATCCTCGATGCGCGCCGGGTGCCAGCGTGGCGCATGGTCCTTGTCGATGGCCAGGGCGCGAATGCCTTCGACGGTTTCGCTCGCACTGCCGGGACGCAAGTGAAAGGCGCGACGCACCATTCCCCGCTCCACGCGAAGCTCATGGGCGAAGGTGAGCGTGCGGGCCAGGCGCACCTGTTCCAGCACCACATGCAGCATCAAGGGCGATCGCTTTCTAAGCACGGCTGCGGTCTCGCGAGCGAACGCGCCGCTGTCCGCCTCCAGCGCCTCGATGATGTCAAGCAAGGTCGGCAAGCCGAAGAAGCGGTCAATATCGGCGAGATGCGGGCTGAGCAGGCCGGGCTCGGGTGAAGCCGGCGGCGTGGCCATCAGGACGCCCTGCCCCGACATCGAATCCCAGAGCGAACCCAGGCCCGCCGATGGCAGCAAGGCATCGGCCAATCCCAGCGCGATCGCGTCGGCAGCACCGATGACCTGACCCGTGAGAGCGAGGTATTCGCCAGCGTGCCCCGGGCAACGCGCGAGGAACCAGCCGCCGCCGACGTCCGGGAACAATCCGATGCCCGTTTCCGGCATGGCCATCTTCGTTCGCTCGGTCACGATGCGCAGCTTTGCGCCCGCGCGGCCGTGCCCCGCGATACCCATGCCGCCCCCCATCACGATGCCGTCCATGAAGACCGCATAGGGCTTGGGGAAGGTGTGGACCAGGTGGTCGAGGGTGTACTCCTCCGTGAAGAAGTCTTCCAGCCGTGGGTCGCCCGACAGCGCGGCCTCGTGGAAGAAGCGAATATCGCCGCCCGCGCAGAACGCGCCGAACGGGCCGTCCTTGCCCTGGCCGCGAATGGCCACGAAGTCGACTCGTTCATCGTCACGCCACGCCAGCAAGGTCGCGGTAAGCGCGCGGATCATGTCCAGCGTCAGCGCGTTTAGCGCCTTGGGCCGGTTCAGCGTGATGAGGCCGGCGCGGCCCTGGATTTCGGTGATGACATCGTTCATGCGGCCCTCTGTTTCCATCCGATCCATTCATTGAGCAATAGCGCGCCGAGCACCAGCGCGCCGCCGGCCAGCACCGCAGGGGCCGGCACCTCGCCTGCACCCCACCAGGCCAGCACGATACCGAAGATCACTTCGAGCAGGCCCAGCAGCGATATTTCCGGCGCCTTCAACACGCGTGCGCACACTACCGACAGCGAACACGGGATGGCGAGTTGTACCAAACCCAGCACGGCCAGCAGGCCGATGTCGTGGGCCGATGCCTGCAAGGGCATCGCCAGCGGTAAAGTGACGAGCGACGAGATTGCCGCGCCGACGAGCACCGCCGGCACCAGGTCGACGTTGCGTCCGTGCGCGTGAGAGCGCTGTGTCACGGTCCAGTTCACGGCGCCCGCGAACGGAACGAACAACGCCACCAAGGTTCCAGCGAAGCCTTCGGACGACACTTGCGTGCCGTACATGTAACCTATGCCGCAAGCAGCCAGGATGATCGCAACCACCGTGCGCGGCGGGATGCGGTAACCGATGAAGATTCGGGCGATCACCGCCGTGAGGAACGGGCCAGCAGCCATCGTCACCAGGACATTGGCAACGCTGGTCAGCGTCAGCGCGAGCATGAAAGCCGTGAACATCACGCTCCAGCAGACGCCGGAGATCCACAGGGCCAGCCCGCCGCGAGCCATCTTTGCGAAGACCGCCCGGCCCTGGAACAAAGGCAGGATCACGAGCAAGGAAACGACGGTGAAGAAGCTGCGCCAGAAGGTGACCTCGAAGCTGCGCGCCTGCTCGAGGTGGCGCGTGACCACCCCCGCGATCGACCACATCAGGGTCACCGCGATCATCAGCCAGACAGCCTGCCCGTGCTTGAGGGTCATGCCCGCCCGCGTCAGGCCGTGTCGCGGCTCGCGCGTTTGCGCTCGTGTTCCTTCAGGTGGCGCTTGCGCAGGCGCACGCTCTTGGGTGTGATCTCGACCAGCTCGTCGTCCTCGATGAACTCGACGCCGTACTCGAGTGTCAGCTGGATGGGCGGCGTGATCTTGATCGCATCTTCCTTGCCGGACACGCGGAAGTTGGTCAGCTGCTTGGTACGCGTGGCATTGACCACGAGGTCGTTGTCGCGGCAAGGAAGACGCGATCAAGATCACGCCGCCGATCCAGTTGACGCTCGAGTACGGCGTCGAGTTCATCGAGGACGACGAGCTGGTCGAGATCACGCCCAAGAGCGTGCGCCTGCGCAAGCGCCACCTGAAGGAACACGAGCGCAAACGCGCGAGCCGCGACACGGCCTGACGCGGGCGGGCATGAC
>JBKJOM010000168.1:0-2594 GCA_046595775.1 Ramlibacter sp.
GCGCGCCCTGGCGGCGGCGACGTCGATGCCGTCGTAGCCCACGCCCATCACCGAGATGATCTCCAGCGCGGGAAGTTTCGCGATGATGTCCGCGCCGATTTTCGATTCGCCGCCCGCCGCGACCGCGCGGATCAGCTGCGCATTGGCGTCGTCGATCTGCGTGTGCAACGTGAACTCCTGATTCAGCGAAGCGAGGTACAGGGGTGACAGCTTGGGCGCCGTCAGGATGTCGATGGGCACTGGGTTCTCCTAAGGGCTTTCACGGCCCCGATTTTCAATCATCATACGATAGGATCGCTCCCCAGAAGGATCCCGAAATGACCGACAAGCCCCGGAAGAAACCCCAAGACCTCCGTTCTCAGCAATGGTTCGGCCGCCAAGACCGCGACGGCTTCGCTTACCGCAGCTGGGTCAAGGGCAAAGGCGTTCCGCACGACCAGTTCGACGGCCGGCCCGTTATCGGCATCTGCAACACGTTCAGCGAGCTCACGCCTTGCAACTCGCACTTCCGCACACTCGCCGAGCAGGTGAAGATCGGCGTTTACGAGGCCGGTGGCTTCCCGCTGGAGTTCCCGGTGATGTCGCTCGGCGAAACGCTGCTGCGCCCCACCGCGATGCTGTATCGCAACCTCGCATCGATGGACGTGGAGGAATCGATCCGCGGCAACCCGATCGACGGCGTGGTGCTGCTCATGGGTTGCGACAAGACCACGCCTTCGCTGTTGATGGGCGCATCGAGCGCCGACCTGCCGACCATCGGCGTATCTGGCGGCCCCATGCTCAACGGGAAGTGGCGCGGCCAGGAGCTCGGTTCCGGCACCGGCGTGTGGAGCATGAGCGAGCAGGTGCGCGCCGGCACACTCAAGCTTCAGGATTTCTTCGAGGCGGAATCGTGCATGCATCGCAGCCACGGCCACTGCATGACCATGGGCACCGCCTCGACGATGGCCAGCATGGTCGAGGCGCTGGGCATCGGCTTGCCCGGCAATGCGGCCTACCCTGCCGTCGATGGCCGCCGCAACGTGATCGCCCGCGAAGCCGGGCGACGCATCGTCGAGATGGTCCACACCGACCAGAAGATCTCGCAGGTGCTCACGCGCGAAGCTTTCGAGAACGCCATCCGCACGCTGGCGGCGATTGGCGGCAGCACCAACGCGGTCATCCATTTGATCGCCATCGCGGGGCGCCTGGGCGTCCCGCTGTCGATCGACGATTTCGACCGCCTCGGCAGTGAACTGCCTTGCCTGGTCAACCTGCAGCCCTCGGGCGAGCACCTGATGGAAGACTTCTGCTACGCCGGCGGCCTGCCGGTGGTGATGAAGGAAATCCAGCACCTGTTGCACACGAATATCGTCACCGCCAACGGCAAGACCGTGGGCGAGAACATTGCCGATGCGCAGAACTACGACCCGCGCGTCATCAAGACTTTCGATGCGCCCTTCAAGGAGAAAGCCGGCATCGCGATATTGCGCGGCAACCTCGCGCCACGAGGCGCAGTGATCAAGCCCAGTGCCGCGACGCCCGCGCTGATGGTGCACAAGGGACGCGCCGTGGTGTTCGAGGACAGCGACGACTTTCACAAACGCATCGACGACGAGAGCCTCGACGTCGACGAGAACTGCATCCTGGTGCTGAAGAACTGCGGCCCCAAGGGCTACCCTGGCATGGCCGAAGTGGGCAACATGCCGCTGCCGCCCAAGGTGCTGCGCAAGGGCATCACCGACATGGTCCGCATCAGCGACGCGCGCATGAGCGGAACCGCCTACGGCACGGTCGTGCTGCACACCGCACCGGAAGCCGCGGCAGGTGGGCCGCTCGCCATCGTGCAGAACGGCGACATGATCGAGCTTGACGTACCGAACCGCAAGCTCCACCTCGATATCAGCGACGAAGAGCTCGCAGCGCGCCTCGCGCAATGGCAAGCGCCTGAGCCGCCGCTGAAGTCAGGCTACTGGAAGCTGTATATCGACCATGTGCTGCAGGCCGACCAAGGCGCGGACCTTGACTTCCTCGTCGGCATGCGCGGCGCCTTCGTGCCGAAAGACAACCACTGATGAATCCTGCGCTCCGGCAATTCGACCTCTCGGGACGCATCGCGCTCATCACCGGCTCGAGCGCGGGCATCGGCCTGGCACTGGCCCTGGGGCTGGCCGGCGCGGGCGCGAAAGTCGTGATCAACGGCCGCCGTAAGGACAAGGTCGAGCGGACGGTTGCGCAACTGCAGGACGAAGGCGCCGACGCCGTGGCCATGCCCTTCGATGTGACCGATCCGCAAGCCGTCACGCAGGCCGTTGCGCGCATCGAGAGCGACATCGGCCCTGTCGACATCCTCGTGAACAACGCCGGCATGCAGCGGCGCGGCCCCTTGCAGGACTACGAGTTCGCGCACTGGCAAGAGCTGATGCGCACCAATGTCGATAGCGTCTTCCTCGTCGGCCAGGCCGTCGCGCGGGCCATGATTCCGCGTGGCCGGGGCAAGATCATCAACATTTGCTCGGTGCAGAGCGAACTGGGCCGCCCGCAGATAGCGCCCTACGCGGCCACCAAGGGCGCGGTGAAGATGCTCACCAAGGGCATGGCGATCGACTGGGGCC
>JBKJOM010000238.1:0-5093 GCA_046595775.1 Ramlibacter sp.
CCTGACGCGGGTCGACCTGCAGGAGTTACACTCGTATGCCAATGCCGTAGCGCCGACGCCCGACAAGTCCATCGTCCTGGCGACGCCCGATGGTCGCACTGTCCTGGACACCCGTCGCGCCTTCGGCGAACCGTTGCCCGATGTGGACACTCGGGCCGCCCGCAAGGGTACCGACCCGATGTCGCCGGTCGTCACCGACCTGTTCTTCGCTCCCCTGTCCAAGCAGAACAGCTTTGCAGTCGAAGTGCCGGTGATTCGCGATGGCAAGGTGATCTACTACCTGGCGATGGGCCAGTTCGCTGATCACCTGCAGCAGGTTTTGTTGGACCAGCGCCTGCCCTCTGGCTGGATCGGCACCATCGTCGACCGCAAGGATCGGGTTGTTGCGCGAAACGTCGAACCCGCCAGGTTCGTTGGCACCCGCGCCCGTGAGGAAGTGCTGCAAAAGCTGGAACAGGCCGCCGGTGAGCCGGTGCAAATCCGGGCGCTGGATGGCAGCGCCGTGGTGGCTGCCTACAGCCGGTCGCCCAAGTATGGCTGGGCGGTTTTCGTCGGTGTGCCGCAGGCGCAAATCACGACTCCCGCAAAGGCGGCGCAACTGTTCGGCGCCATCGCTGCGGTCCTTCTGGTGGCCTCGTTGCTGGCGGCACTGCGGCTGGGGCGGCGGATGGTCGAGCCCGTGACCACGCTGGCCGCCGCCGCCGCGGCTCTCGGTCGCGGCGAGCCGGTCGTACTCGGCCCGACCGGCCTGCGCGAGACGGACGTCGTGGCCGCCGCCTTGCAGACTGCGTCCGTTTCGCTCGGCCAGGCCAATAGCGAACTCGAGCAGCGTGTCGCCGCTGCGCTGGAAGAGGCCGAGCGCGCCCACCTGTCCGTGATCCGCAGCCAGCGCATGGAAGCCGTGGGGCAACTGACCGGCGGGGTGGCGCACGACTTCAACAACCTCCTGATGGTCGTCGGCGCCAACGTGCACCTGCTGCAAGGCCGACGTTCCGATCTGGCCGGCGATGCGCAACTGGCAAGGATTGAACGAGCAGTGGCGACAGGCACCAAGCTAACCCGGCAGTTATTGTCTTTCGCCCGCCGGCAACCCCTGCGCCCGGAACAGGTGGACCTTGCGCAGGCTTTGCCTGAGATCCTTGACCTGATGCGGCCGACCCTGGGCGGAAGCATTTCGGCAAGGTGCGAGGTCGAGCCGGCGCTGGCATGCGTGGTGATCGATCCGGCGGAGCTTGAACTGGCGCTGATCAACCTGTCGATCAACGCCCGAGATGCCATGCCCGACGGCGGTCAACTCAGGATATGGGCGCACGCGGGCACCACCTCAGAAACGCTTCTCGACACCGCCGCAACGGTGGTTATCGAGGTGACTGATTCGGGTAGCGGCATTGACCGTGCCCTGCTGGACCGTGTTTTCGAACCCTTCTTCACCACCAAGGCCGTAGGTCGTGGCACTGGCCTCGGCCTGAGCCAGGTCTACGGCATGGCAACGCAAGCCGGCGGCACAGTTCAGATCTCCAGCGATCCTGGAAAGGGCACCACCGTCCGTATGGTCCTGCCCGCCGCCGGCCCCGCCGGCTGGCGCGAGCGGGTCGACCCGCCCCGCGAGCCCTCGCAGAAGATGAGCGGCACCCTCCTGCTGGTTGAGGACAACGCTGAGCTGGCACAGGTCACGCGCGAGTTGTTGGAAATGGAGGGATTCCAGGTCCATAGCGCAAGCGATGCGGAGGACGCACTGCGGCAACTGCCGCGGCTTCAGCCACGTCCCCAGCTGGTGTTGAGCGACATCCGAATGCCGGGCGCCCTGGACGGCATCGGCCTCGCCGCGCACCTTCGACAGCAGGCGCCGGAGTTGCCCGTAGTCCTGATGACCGGCTACACCGCGGAGATGGAAGCGGCCAGAGCGCTCGGGCTGGACGTACTGGCCAAACCTGTTGCCGTCGGCGAGCTGGTCAAGGTGCTGCGACGGACGGTCAAGCCGGCCGCCCAGGGCGACGGTATGCGCGCTGGGCAAGGTACGGAACTCGATGAGTGAGGGCAAGGTCATGCAGGAAGAACTCTCGCATCTCGTGCGCGCTGCGGGGCCTGCGCATCCGATCCGCTAACAACGTTGACTGGGTTTCAAGGACGCAGGGGCGGTGCGCACCAGTCGGCGATGAGGTCTTTGTACAGCGCGACGGCCTCCACGATGCGGTGCACGTGGCAGTGTTCGTCGGTCTGATGCGCAAGTTGCGGTTCGCCCGGGCCGAGGATCAGTACCGGCGGCATCCCCAGCGGCAGGCGCAGCGCGGCAGCGTCGGTGAAGTAGGACACCGTGCGCGGCGGCGGCATTACGCCCTGGCGCGCCGCGCATAAGGCGAACACGCGCTGCAGCCAGGGGTTGTCGGGCGAGGTGTAGACGCTCTGCACGTCCAGCAGCGTCTGCAACGCGATCTGCGGGCCCAGCGCGGCGCACAGGCACTGCAGTACGCGCGCATGATCCTGCCCGGCGACACTGCGGATATCGACCCCCAGTTCGGCCGCATCGGGCACCGAATTGATGTTCAAGCCGCCACGCGCGGTGCCGACGTTCAAGGTCGGCGTGCCCATCAGTGGGTGCGTCGGGGTCTCGAATTCGAACCGTTCGAGCGCCAGTGCAGCGCGTGCAATCTTGTAGACGGCGTTGTCGCCCTGCTCGGGCATCGAGCCGTGCGCTGTCGTGCCGGTGGCTCTGGCGCGCAGCCAGAAGGCGCCCTTGTGGCCGATCAACGGTGCGTTGGCCGTCGGCTCGGCCACCACCAGGGCGCCAGCGCTGCCGAGCAGCGTAGCTGCGTCGGGGTGGCGCGCCATCGCGAAAGCCCCTTCGCAGCCGGTTTCCTCGCCTGCGGTCAGGATCAGGCTCAGGCCGGGGCCGTCGCGCAGGCGCTCCGCCTCTGCAATGGCGGCGCAGACGAATGCCGCCACACCGCTCTTCATGTCGCTGCTGCCGCGACCGTAGAGGCGGCCGTCTTCGATGTGGCCACCGAACGGGTCGTGCTGCCAGGCGGCACCGCCCAAGGGAACGACGTCGAGGTGGCCTGTGAAGGCCAGCGGCAGGCGGGCGTCGTTCCCCCCAGCTGGCCCGATGCGCGCTACCAGGCTGGTACGTCGCGGCGCGAAGTCGTGCGTCCGGCACGCGAAGCCCGCGTCCGACAACATGTCCGCGAGCAGGGCGACGCAGACGTCTTCGTGGCCCGGCGGATTGACGGTGTCCACGCGCACCAACGCCTGAGTCAGCGCGACGGCATCGATTCGGTCCATTCGGTTCTCCTTAGCCGAAGTATGCGGCGCGCACTTCCTCGTTGTCTGCCAGAGCCCGCGCCGTACCCTGCGCCACCAGCCGGCCCTGGCTGAGCACGTAGCCGTGGTGGGCGATGGCCAGCGTCTGGCGCACGTTCTGCTCCACCAGCAGCACGGTGATGCCCAGCCGTGTGTTGATGTCGCCGATGATGCGGAAGTTTTCCTTCACGAACAGCGGGCTCAGGCCCAGCGAGGGCTCGTCGATGATCAAAAGCCTGGGCTGCGCCATCAGGCCGCGGCCGATGCTCACCATGGCCTGCTCGCCGCCCGTCATGGTGCCGCCCAGCTGCGAGCGCCGCTCCTTCAGCCGCGGGAAAAGTTCGTAGGCCTGGTCGATGCGGCGGGCCACTTCAGCCGCGTTGCGCATCTGGTAGGCGCCCACTCGCAGGTTCTCTTCCACCGTCAACTTCGGAAACACCTTGCGGCCTTCGGGGATGCAGGCGATGCCGCGGCCAATGACGCGGTGCGTGGGCAGGCCGTGGATGGCCTGGCCGTCGAAGCGGATGGCGCCGGTGTGCGGCGGTGTCAGGCCCAGGATGGCGCGAATCAGCGTGCTCTTGCCGGCACCGTTGGCGCCCAGGATGCAGGTGATGCTGCCGGTGGCCACGGTGAGCGACACGCCGTGCAGCACGTCGACCCGGTCATAGGTGCTGTGAATGGCGTCGACCTCGAGCAAAGGTACGGCCGTCATGTGAAGCTCTCCGCGTCCGAGCCCAGGTAGGCCACCTGTACTTCGGGGTGGTGGGTGATCTGCTCGAAGCTGCCTTCGGCGATCTTCTTGCCGTAGTTCAGCACCACGCAGCGCTGCGTGACGCGTTCGATGACGCCCATCTCGTGCTCGATGATGATGATGGTGAAAGGGCTCAGGCGCTCGCGCACGGCCATGATGTCGTCCATCAGCTCGCGCGTCTCGTCGTGCGTCATGCCCGCCGAAGGTTCATCCAGAAGCACCAGACGCGGGTTGCTCACCAGCGCTCGGCACACTTCGACACGGCGGCGGTCGATCATGCTAAGGCTGCCCGCCGGTTGCCACATCTTGTCGGCCATGCTGGCGTTGAAAGTGTGCAGCAGCGACTGCACCTTCTCCACCGTTTCTTCGTACTGCGTCTTCAGTGCCTGGCGCTGCATGATGTTGAACCAGAGGCCCTGGCCCAGTTGGTGGCCGCGGCCCATGGCGACGTTGTCGAACACGGTCAGCGGCAGCGACAGGCGCGAACGCTGGAAGGTGCGGGTGACGCCTGCGCGGTACACCTGCTGCGGGCTGTAGCGCGTGATGTCGGCGCCGTCCAGCAGCACCCGCCCTTCGCTGGCGCCGTAAATGCCGGTGACAACATTGAAAAAAGTCGTCTTGCCCGAGCCGTTCGGGCCTATCAGGCCGAGGATTTCATGTTCGTTGACCGTAAGGTGCAGAGCGTCGAGCGCTGTGACGCCACCGAACCGCATGGTCAGGCCGCGGGCCTCCAGCAGCGGCGCCTTCATGGCTGCGCCCGGCGCATTGCGCCCGGGAAGTAGCTTCGCACCGTGCGAGGCAGCAGGCCGTCCGGGCGGAACAGCAAGATGAAGATAACCAGCACCGCATAAAGCAGGAAGCGGTACTCCTGGATGAACTGGAACTTCTCCGGCAGGATCAGCACGATGGCCGCGGCGGGTATCAGTCCCCACGGGTTGCCGATTCCACCCAGGATGACGATGGAGACCAGGATCAACGAGTCGCCGAAGGTGAAGTTGTTCGGTGCCACATAGCCGGTCATCATCCCGTACAGCGCACCGGCCAG
>JBKJOM010000251.1:0-4270 GCA_046595775.1 Ramlibacter sp.
GTAAGTGGTGCCCAGCCACCACCGTCAACTGGCACCGGATGTGCTGGCACGCCACGGCATCCGCACGCCCACCGACCCCGAAGCGATGGGCGCGGCATATCTGCATGCTGACGTCGCGGCGGACGAGCCAAATCCGGATGCCGTTGCCCGCGTATACAAGCAGTTCATGGAGGCGAAGCAGGCAAAGCTGAACGCCGAGAGCACCGCATGGCTGCCCGAGTTCGTTGCCGACGATGACGACTGCAGCCTTGGGATGGGCGACACAGACGGATTCGACGAGGCGGCAGCCTTGAAGGAACTTGGCATGCTCTGTGACGCCGAGTTCCTCGGCAAAGCCACGGCAACGAAGACGCCGACGCCCCCAAAGCCGACGCCGGTTGCGGTGGCGGCGGCCCAGCCCGATGACCTGGAGCACTGCCGCGTGCCCTGGGGCATGACCCCCCGGCCGCTGCCTGCAGACCGGTTCGTTGCCGGGCGCGGGCTGTCACCGACCGGCATAAACCGGCCACGGCGGAGTCGGCATAAACCGGCCACCACCGAGGCTTGTTGGGCGGCGGCGTAACCGGCATAAACCGGCCAGCGCAGAGTCGGCATAAACCGGCCACGGCGCAGTCGGCGTAATCCGGCCAGTGCCTGGCGCCGAAGGCGTTTCGAAGCTTGTTGCAACCGAGGGCTACCTTCCGAGCTTTTTGCTCTGGAGGGCAACCCCGTGGGACGCAGGAGATTCGAGATGTTTCAGTACCGACAAGTGCTCGTGCGGCTTCGCGCGGGCGACTCCGTGCGCGAGCTTGCACGCTCTGGCCTGATGGGCCGCGACAAGCTGGGTGAGCTGCGCTCGGTGGCCCTTGAGCACGGCTGGCTTGATGCGGCCGCGGCCGTGCCCGACGACGCGACGATCATGGCCGCGCTCAGCCAGGGCAGACGGGTGGCGAGTTCGACCATCTCCAGCGTCGAGCCCCACCGCGCGGTGGTCAAGCGCTGGTTCGATGCCGGGGTGCAGGGTCGCGCCATCCACGCCGCACTCAGGCGCGAGCATGCCTTTGCCGGCAGCTACTCGGCCGTGGTGCGCATGCTCGGCCAGCTACGCGGCGAGCTGCCCGCCGACACCACCGTGCGCCTGAGCTTCGCCCCGGCCGAGGCCGCGCAGGTCGATTTCGGCGCCGGCCCCATGCTCACCCACCCCGACGGGCGCGTTCGGCGCACCTGGGCCTTTGTGATGACCCTGGCGCACAGCCGCCACCAGTACGTCGAATTCGTCTGGGACCAGAGCAGCGCCACCTGGCTGGGCTGCCACCGCCGGGCCTTCGAGTGGTTCGACGGCGTGCCGCTGCGCCTGGTCATCGACAACGCCAAGTGCGCCATCATCAAGGCCTGCACCCATGACCCGCTGGTGCAGCGCGCCTACGCCGAATGCGCTGAGGGCTACAACTTCAAGATCGACGCCTGCCCGCCCCGGGACCCGCAGAAGAAGGGGATCGTCGAGTCCGGGGTCAAGTACCTCAAGGGCAACTTCCTGCCCACGCGCGAGTTCCGCAACCTCGACGACCTGAACGCTCAGGCCCGCACCTGGGTGACGAGCGAGGCCGGCACCCGGGTGCACGGCACCACGCATGCTCAGCCGCTGGTGCTCTTCGCTGCCGAGCGGCCCCTGCTGCGCCGCCTGCCTGCGGCAGCGCCCGACCTGGGCACCTGGCACCGCGTGGTGCTGCACCGGGACTGCCACGTCCAGTTTGAGAAGTCGCTGTACTCAGCCCCCTTCACCCTGGTGGGCAAGACGCTTTGGCTGCGCGCCACCGACATGACGGTGGCGTTGTACGAGGACTATCGCCACCTGTGCACCCACCTGCGGGCGCAGCGAGCAGGCCAGCGTGTGACGGTGATGGACCACCTGCCACCCGATGCGCGGGCCTTCTTCGAGCGCGACCGGCAGTGGTGCGTGCGCCAGGCCACCAGCGTGGGGCCGCGCTGCGCCGAGTTGGTCGCCCTGCTGCTGGGCGACCGCATCGCCGAGCGGCTGCGCGCCGCGCAAGGCGTCATCGGCTGCGCCAAGCCCTATGGCGCAGTCCGGCTGGAGGCTGCTTGTGACCGTGCGCTGAGCCACAACTCACCGCACTACCGCACCGTCAAGTCGATCTTGGCCACCGGCGCCGATCTGCAGCCGCTGGTCGAGCCCGAGACCCCGTCGGCCTACGGCCGGGCCCGCTTCGCACGCAGCGCGGCCGAGCTGTTCGGCGCCGATCCGCCCACCGTGCATTGAGCCCCCGAGGAGGATCCGCACCCAACGACACCACCACCCAAGCACCACCACCATCCGCGTATCCACATCGCCAGCCGCCGCGCCGGCAGGCCCACCGACCACCCACTGCGAAAGACATCACCTTGAAGCCCAACCTCAACCCCATCCCCGAGCTCGCCCCCCAGCTCAAGCTGCTGCGCCTGTCGGGCATCCTCGACTCACTCGACGAGCGCAACCGCCAGGCCATCAGCGCCAAGCTGGCCTACACCGACTTCCTGGCCATGCTCATCGGCGACGAGGTCGCCCGGCGCGAGAGCAAGAAGTTCGACATGCGGCTGCGCCGTGCGCAGTTCAGAACCACCAAGACGCTCGAGCAGTTCGACTTCGCGCGCCTGCCCAAGCTCAACCGGGCCCTGGTGCACGACCTGGCCACCGGGCGCTACTTGCACGAGCGTGCGCCCGTGCTGCTGGTCGGGCCCAGCGGCATCGGCAAGAGCCACCTCGCGCAGGCCCTGGGCCACTGCGCGGTGCGCCAGGGCGTGGACGTCATCTTCACCGGCTGCGCTGCCCTCACGCAGAGCCTGAACGCCGCCCGCGCCACCGGCGCCTATGACCGCAAGCTCGCCGCCCTGGCGCGCGTGCCGCTGCTCATCATCGACGACTTCGGCCTCAAACCCCTGCGCGCCCCGGCCGACGAAGACCTGCACGATCTCATCGCCGAGCGCTATGAGCGCGCGGCCACCATCGTCACCAGCAACCTCGACTTCAACGAGTGGACCGACGCCTTCGCCGTCAACCGCCTGCTCGCCTCGGCCACCATCGACCGGCTGCGCCACAACGCCTACTGCCTTGAACTCGACGGCCTGTCATACCGCGATCCTCAGGTGCCGCCAGCCTCAAAAAAGACAGCCCAAAAACCAGCCGTCAACACTGCAAAATAGGGCCTTCAAAAAGTGCTTCGAGCACGCTCTTCGGCACCCCGCCTACTGGCCGGAATACGCCGACTCCGGGTGGCCGGATTACGCCGACTCGTGACACGGGCGCGAAGGCGTGTTCCCTACAGGCTGCATGTCCACCGTAGCGGGCCCTGGCGGCATGGGGAAGACGGCAGTCATGATCCACTTGGCGCTGTGCGTTGCCGCCGGCCTGCCCTTCATGGGCCTGGATACCACCGTGGGCTGCGTGATCCTGCTATCGCTGGAGGACGGCCCCGATGAAATGGCCCGCCGACTTGGGGCGGACGCCTGCCGCCTGCCGCCTGCGTTGCAAGCCAAAGCGATGCAGTTTGTACAGCCCCTCTGCATCGCTGGCGGCGAGCCGGGCGCGTTCACCACGCGCTACATCGGCGGCACCATCGCCGCCACAGCCCTGGTTACCCGGCTGATCGCATCGGTCAAGGCACTGGCGGTGCGCACCGGTGTGCCGGTCCGGCTGGTAGTGATCGACCACGCGCGGCTGTGCGCTGGTGGCGACCTGAACGACTCCGAGGCCGCCAGCACGTTGACGAGGGCACTGTCGCGTGTGGCAGCGGAGACCGGCGCTGCAGTGGTGCTGCTGGCGCACTCGCCGAAGTCCAGCATCAACACCAACCGGCCCGACGACTTCAGCGCTGCCGACGTGCTGGGGTCCGGTGCCCTGGTGGACAACGCCCGATGCGCTGCGGTCATGTTCGGTCTGGTCGAGTCCGAACGCAAGAAGTTCGGTATCAGCCCCGAGGATGCCAAGTCCCTGTGGGCCTTCCGCGTCATCAAGTCGAACTACAGCGAGGCCGGCCGCACCTACTACATGCACAAGCGGCACGTGCCAGAGTGGGGCGTGGTGGTACCCGAGCACGTGGACCTGCGCCCGCCGACCCCGGCCGCACGGGTCAACGAGGACGAACAGCTTGACGCCCGCGTGCTGGCCTACGTCGCCACCCGGCCCGGCCAGCTCACCAAGAACAAAGTGCTCAAGGAGTGCGCAGGCACCGATGGCCCGCTGCGCGCCGGGAAGCCGGCACTTGCGCAAGCGCTGTCAAGGATGCTGGCCACCGGG
>JBKJOM010000272.1:0-5587 GCA_046595775.1 Ramlibacter sp.
TGAAGAACACCAGCGACAGCCAGAAGTGCCATTTACCGCGCGTCTCGTTGTACATGACGCCGGTCCATTTGGGCACCCAGTAGTAGAAGCCGGCGAACATCGCGTACAGCGAGCCGGCCACCAGCACGTAGTGGAAGTGGGCCACCACATAGTAGGTGTCCTGCAGCAGCAGGTCGACCGGCGCGATCGCCAGGATCAGGCCGGTAAAGCCGCCCATGGTGAACACGAAAATGAAGCCCACCGCGAACAGCATCGGCGTCTCGAAGGTCATGGAGCCCTGCCACATGGTGGCGATCCAGTTGAATATCTTCACGGCCGTGGGCACAGCGATCAGCATCGTGGCGTACATGAAGAACAACTGGCCTGTCACCGGCATGCCGGTGGTGAACATGTGGTGCGCCCAGACGATGAACGACAGGATCGCGATCGACGACGTGGCGTACACCATGGAGGCATAGCCGAACAGCCGCTTGCGCGAGAACGCCGGGATCACCTGGCTGATGATGCCGAAGGCCGGCAAGATCATGATGTAGACCTCGGGGTGGCCGAAGAACCAGAAGATGTGCTGGTACATCACCGGGTCGCCGCCGCCGGCGGGGTTGAAGAAGGTCGTGCCGAAGTGGCGGTCGGTCAGCGTCATGGTGATCGCGCCGGCCAACACGGGCATCACGGCGATCAGCAGGTAGGCGGTGATGAGCCAGGTCCAGGCGAACATGGGCATCTTCATCAGCGGCATGCCGGGGGCGCGCATGTTCAATATGGTGACAATGATGTTGATCGACCCCATGATGGACGAGGCGCCCATGATGTGCAGTGCGAAGATGCCGGCGTCCATCGACGGGCCCATCTGCAGCGTCAGAGGCGCGTAGAGCGTCCAGCCTGCAGCAGGGGCGCCACCGGGCATGAAGAACGAGCCCACCACCATGATGGCAGCCGGGATCAGCAGCCAGAAGCTGAAGTTGTTCATCCGCGCGAACGCCATGTCGGGCGCGCCGATCTGCAACGGGATCATCCAGTTAGCGAACCCCACGAAGCCCGGCATGATGGCGCCGAACACCATGATGATGCCGTGCATCGTGGTGAGCTGGTTGAACAGCTCGGGGTTCACCAGCTGCAAGCCGGGCTGGAACAGCTCGGCTCGGATCAGCAACGCCAGGACGCCGCCCACCATGAACATCGTGAACGAGAACAGCAGGTACAGCGTGCCGATGTCCTTGTGGTTGGTGGCGTAGACCCAGCGGCGCCAGCCGGTGGGCGCGTGGTCATGGTGATCGTCGTGGGCGGCGTGGCCGTGGGGGTCGAGAACTGCGCTCATGTTCGTTTCCTGTGATTTCGTCTTCGCGCGGGCTTACTTGCCGCGTTGCGCCAGCACTTCGGCGGGCTGCACCACCTGGCCCGTGTTGTTGGACCAGTTGTTCTTGGTATAGGTCGCGACGGCGGCAAGTTCGGTGTCTGAGAGCTGCTTCCAGGCGGGCATCGCGCCGCGGCCGTTGAGCAGAACCTGCAGTTGCTTGGTCTTGTCGGCGTCCTGAACGAGCTTCGAGCCGTCGAGTGGCAGGATCGGGCCAGCGCCCTTTCCGTTGGCCTGATGGCACGCCGCGCAGTTGGAGGCATAGACCTTCTCGCCGCGGGCCTGAATGTCGGCAAGCGCCCACACCTTATTCGGATCATCCAGCTTCGCAGCCATCTTCTTCTGCTGGTCAGCAACCCAGGCCGCGTATTCGGCGGCCGGCAGCACCTTCACGTGGATCGGCATGTAGGCGTGTTCCTTGCCGCACAGCTCATAGCACTGGCCGTAGAAATCGCCGGTCTTCTCGCTGCGGAACCACGTGTCGCGCACGAAACCGGGGATCGCGTCCTGCTTCACGCCGAAGGCCGGGATGCCCCAGGCATGGATCACGTCATTGGCAGTAGTGATGATGCGAATCTTTTTGTTGACCGGCACCACCAGCGGGTTATCGACCTTCAGCAGGTAGTCGTCCGGAACCACGCCCTTGGCGCCGTCGTTGGAGATTTCGCGGTGCGTGCTGTCCAGCGTGGACAGGAACGAGACGCCTTCGCCTTCGCCCTTGAGGTAGTCATAACCCCACTTCCACTGGTAGCCGGTGGCCTTGATGGTCAGGTCGGCATTGCTGGTGTCCTTGGAGGCGACCAGCACCTTGGTGGCCGGCAGCGCCATGCCCATCACGATCAGGAAGGGGATGATGGTCCAGATGATCTCGACCGTCACCGACTCGTGGAAGTTGGCCGGCTTGTGGCCCACCGACTTGCGGTGCTTCCAGATTGAATAGAACATGACACCGAACACCAGCACGAAGATCACCGTGCAGGTGATCAGCATGAACCAGTGCAGCCAGGCCTGCTCTTGCGCGATGCGAGTGACCGCCGGGTGCAGGTTCAGCTGGCGGACGGCCGGGCCGCCCGGCAGGTCGTTGACGGCGTATGCCGCGGGGCTGGCCGCGCCCAAGGCGAGCAGCAGCGAGGCCAACTTGGTGTGAACGCTCTTCATGGTTTCTTTGATTGCCATAGCTTTTTAAATCTGTCCCGCCGCCCTCGCCTGTGAATCGTGCTCACGCCTCGCGCAGGGCCCTTCTGATCTCCTGCGCCAGCATCGGCCGCAGCTCCGGGCGCACATAGCGCCCCACGTTCACCCGCCGGCCATGGCCAGACAGCTCGATCAGCGAACGGTCGTCGGCGCTGGGCTCGACCCGGACCCAATCACGATCGAATTCGGCCCGGCATAACTGGCCTGCGTTCTCGAGCTCGACCACCAGGTGCCGGCCCTTCAGGGAAATCCGTTCTCCGTCGGTGGCGTGCCTTGCATACGCGAGGAACGCCAGGCCAACGGCCACCAGCTCCAGCCAGGCGAAAGGCAACACCAGTACGGCGCCCATCGCCCAGAAAAAGCCGCCGATTCCGAGCGACACCACGCAAAGCGAGGCATACAACCACCCCAGCTGCGCGGGGGTGACCGAGCAATTGCGCTTCAGGAACCAGTGGATGGCCTGGTCCTGGACGGTGGCGAAACGAAATACCAAGTTCGGCACGGGTGACGCTCAAAAAACAACCTGTCATTGTAGCGTGGGTATGCACCGCCCCAGCGGCAGAAGGGGCTCCGCCGCCCTTCAGCGTGCCTTGGGACCGCCCCGCAACATGCCTTGCATGTCGCGCAGGGAAACGGCGCTCTCCGCGCTCACCCGCACGCGCGGTTGCGGCTTGAGGGCGTGGCCATAGATGATTTCGAACGTGAGGCCCAGCCGCCCGTCCGGTCCGGCCAAGGCCCCACGTAGCGCGTGGTCGGGCTGCCTGCGCCAGCTGCGGCCGCGCAGTGCGGCAAACCGTGCCGGGTTCAGGTTGGCCCCGAGCCCGCGCAATTCTGCCAGCAACTTGTCGGGCGACTCCCAGGTCAGGGTGATCCGCTCCATGTCCATCACCGGCTCGGCGAAGCCGCCCTGGACCAACATGTCGCCCCAGTCGTGCATGTCGGTGAAGTCGTGCGAGGCCGGCGGCCAGCCGAGGCTGCGGTACAGCTCACGCAACTCGCGCACGGTGTCGGGGCCGAGGCACGAGAACATCAGGAAGCCGTCCACTGACAGCGCGCGGTGCCATTGCCCGATCAGCGCCTGTGGCTGCGGGTCCATGTGCAGCGCCATGTTGGCCCACAACATCTGCACCGAACCTTCGGGCGCCAGTCCCTGATGCAGCTTCGGCGTGGACAGGCGCCGCCACCACGGGGCTCCCACACGTTCGCGGGCAAGGTCCTCCCGATGCGGGGTGGTCTCGTACAGCCAGCTTTCGGCGTGCCGATAGCGGGCCTGCACTTGCGCATGAGCCTCGACGCCGCCGCGCACCGGCTCCCAATCCATCCATGCGGACGGCTGCAGCTTGATCCACTCCAGCCGCTGGGCCATGCGCCGGCCCACCTCCTCATGCAACCAGGGCGACCGGGCAGGCGCGCAGCGCTGCCACCGCTGGGCGGCGACTGGATCGATCGTGGGTGGAAGAGCGTCGGCCATGGGGATCGATTGAGTATATTGAGCCCATGTTGCGCCGGTTGCTGGAGGGCCTGGATGCGGCGCTGCCCGGGCAGTGCGCCGTTTGCCGCGCATGGCCGTCGCGCTCGCTCTGCGAGGGCTGTGTCGGCCGCTTTGCGCAACCCCGCCAGCGATGCGTCCGCTGCGCACTGCCAGTAGCACCAGGCGTCACTGAATGCGGCCGCTGCCTGCGTGCCCCGCCGCCGCTGGATGCGTGCCACGCCGCTGTGTCGTATGACTACCCCTGGTCGGCATTGATCGCGCAGTACAAGTTCCATGGCCAGGCCGGCTGGGCACGGGTGTTCGCCACACTGATGCGCAGCGCGCCGTGGATCGAACCGGCGCTGGACCAGGCCGACATCGTGCTGCCGATGCCGCTGGCGCGTGAGCGGCTGGCCGAGCGCGGCTTCAACCAGTCGCTGTTGCTGGCCCGGGAGCTGGCTCCTTGCAAATCCGATGCGGCGCTGCTGCTGCGTACACGGCACACCGCGACCCAGGCGGCTCTGGACCTGAAGGCCCGCCACGCGAACGTGAAAGGCGCATTTGCGCTCGATCCCCTGCGGGCCGGGGAAGTCCGGGGCCGGCGCGTGTTGCTGGTCGACGACGTGATGACCAGTGGCGCCTCGCTGCACGCCGCGGCAGACGCCTTGCGCGGCGCGGGTGCCGCTCGAGTCACCGCAGTGGTGCTGGCGCGCACCGACGAGCCCGGCTGACATGTTCAACATCGTCCTGGTCCATCCCGAGATTCCGCCCAATACCGGCAACGTGATCCGGCTGGCCGCCAACACCGGGTGCGCGCTGCACCTGATCGAGCCCTTGGGCTTTTCGATGGAGGATCGCCTGATGCGCCGCGCCGGCCTCGACTATCACGAGTACGCGACTGTGCGACGCCACGCGGATTGGCCCGCCTTCCTCACGACGATGGCCCCGGACCCGCCAAGGATGTTTGCGCTGACGACGCGGGGGAACAGCCTGGTGCACGACACGGCGTTCCGGCAAGGCGACTGGTTCTTGTTCGGGTCGGAGACCAGCGGGCTACCGGCGCCGTTGCGCGAATCATTCGCCCCCGCCCGGTGCCTGCGCCTGCCGATGCGGGCCGGCCAGCGCAGCCTGAACCTCTCGAATGCGGTCGCAGTGACGGTGTTCGAAGCCTGGCGGCAGAACGGATTTCAGTAGGTCAGGAAAGTCGCGGACAGCGATTTCTACGCAAGCCCTTACGGGTAGCGACGGGTGAGCGATTCAGCGACGCACACCGGCTTGTCGCTGCCTTCACGTTCGATGGTGACGCCGACGGTGAATTGATAGCCGCCGTTGTCGATGGGATCGGCCGACAGCAGCTTGAGATGGCCGCGCAGCCGGCTGCCCACCGGCACCGGGGACGGAAAGCGAACCTTGTTCAACCCGTAGTTCACGCCCATGCGGGTTTCCTCGATGTGCATTGACGTCTCGAAAATCCTCGGCAGCAGAGACAGCGTGAGGAACCCGTGCGCAATCGGCGCGCCGAAGGGCCCGGCCTTGGCGCGCTCGACATCGACGTGGATCCACTGGTGGTC
>JBKJOM010000203.1:0-23389 GCA_046595775.1 Ramlibacter sp.
TGAAGAAGGTGGGAAAGTATTCTTCCGGCAACCGGCTGAATCCCTTGACGTCGGCGAACAGCAATGACTTGATGGTGCGCCCGGCCGCAATCACTGGTGATGGTGCAGGCGCGGCATCGGCATCTCTTGATGTTGGCGCTGCAACCTGCGCCACGCCGCGAATATCGGCAAGATCGATGACGTCATGCGACTTCGCCTGCGAGGCCCAGGTTGCTAGCGTTGCCAGCGTGCCGCCCACGCCGCCTGCCTGCGAGCGATCCGAGACGACCAACATGTGCGGGTCGACGGCGAGTTCCTTCGCCCGTAAAAACGCCATGCCTTGGATCAGGTTGGATGCATGTTCAAACAGCGTGTCGTCGCCGAGATAGCGCTCGCTGGTCGCATACGTGACGGAGGTGGCCTCCGCCATGATTCGGTCAAACCGCCGCAACCAGTCGCCGCCACCTCGGCGGACGCTCTGCTCGACGTAGTCTTCGCGCGAGAACGGCAATACGATGTTGATTTCCTGTTTGCGCGCCAGCATCGCCTCGCAAAACAGGATGTCGCTGCCGCAGGCCGCCTGCGCATATCCGATGGCCGGGATGTGCGACGCGACGGCGCGATCAATGGCTGCTTTCACGGCGCCCTCGATATCTGCAGGAAAGCGCGTTTTGGCGCGGTTGGGCACATCGATCATGTGTCCTGAAAACGCGATGACCCTTGGGCCCGGAATTTCGGCCAGCGCGCGTGCTGCATCGGGCAGCTCATAGGAGAGAAGTTGCAATTGCCGCCGCATGCTGGCGATATCGCCGGCCCGGCGACCGGCGCGAAGATGGGCCTCACGATAGTGCCGGCATGCGTCCCCTATACGACCGAGCAGCAGTGCAGCTTCGCCGCGTGTTGCTTCGTCCCAATGCGTGTTGGTGGCGGGCGCAGCCGCAAGTTCATCGAGCACAGCCAGCGCAATTGTTTCTGCCGCCGCGTTTTGCCCGGCGATCCGCCGCATTGAAGCGGCGTTGATGCGGGCATGAATGCTTGGACATAGGCCGTCGGCGCGCTGGTAGGCATCGATCGCCGCAAGCAAGGCAGCCTTCTCACCGGTTTCTGCAAATGTGTCCTTGGCAACGCGGCCTGCAAGGCTTTCTATATCCCCATTGATGGCGCGATCCATCGGGTGGGCCGCGCGCAGGCGTTCGATCATTCGGGCCGCCACATCTGGTGCCCCGGAGCGTGCGCTGGCCAGCGCATAGAGGTAGCCCAGCTCGATCTCGCTCGCGCCCATCGCGTCGACGCTCCGCAGCACCCTGTGGGCAACCTCAACCGCCGCCAGGTTCTGCGAGGTAGCAAGCAAGTCGCGCACCTCCCGGGTGCTATCGATGAGTGTTAGTTGGCGTTCCACGCGAGTCGTCCGGAAGATGCCTATTTGAGGTAGTCCAGTGTTACATAACCGGAGTTGGCGAAGCGCTTGCCGTGCAACACAAACGAAACTCGCTTGCTTGTGGCGTCCCACTGCATCGGCTTCTCGGTGTATGGGTCCGTGAGTGCGAGTCCAGCATTTGCCAGCGCGGCGCCCACGTTTCCTGCTGGCACGTTGCCGGCGATGAGGCGGCGCTGCAAATCGACGAGACGTGACAGACCGACTAGATCGGCGACGCGATATGCATAGGTGGTCGCATCCGCAATGCCCGTCGTAAGGAAAATACGTCCGAGCGGATTGAAAAATATGGATCCAACGGAAAGTTCACTCAGTTTCGCTTGTCTGTCCAACATCGGCTGCCGGTTTTCAAGAATTTCCTTGGGTGACTTGGCAAACAGATCGAGCGACTCTTTGAACGAGAGGTACGATAGGTTCATCGATGCATTGGCGCGAAATCCACCCAATTGAAATGCGGCCAGCAGCGGTGGACCTTCCATCCCCTTGAAAAAAGAGTCCTCGAGAATATGTCTCATCTGGATCCTATCGCTATATGTGCCGACCGCTGACCGTGCCTCCGCCCCCATAGAGGCAGCAATATTGGTTTGGCTGGGCGCGAGTGGGGCAGTGATTTTTTCCAGTAGTGCGGGATAGGCGCTGACCACTTCCGGGTAGGCGTTCATGATTTCGCTGGCCAGGCGGTATTTGCGCTGTAGTGCAGCGACTGCGATCATTTGCGTGACCAGCCAGTCGTTACCTTGTAACAGGCGTCGCCATGAATTCACTTCGGCGGCGAGTTCTTCAAGCGCCGCCATTTGCGTATTTTTGCTCGCGATTCGCTGGGCAATATCGCCATCGACGAGCTGGCTCAAGCGCAATATCGGATTCCATGCGGGTATGGGCGACTGGTAATTCGCGAGCGACATCGCGACGCCAAAATCCTCGTACTCGCGAATCTTGCGGTAGCGGGCAAGATAAATGCTCTTTTCCTGCGCTTGCGCTTTAACTTCTGCTTGCTTCGACTGATAGACCTGCAGGCAGTTCTCTTTCTCATTCTCCACGAGGCAAAACGGCTTGCTGTCCTTAGGGAACTGGAGCGGGTGATCGCCATAAAATGCATCCGCCTTGAATTTGGACAAGTCCTTTTGCGACGCAAGGATACGATCGTGCGCGGCGACGATTTGTTGACCTACCGCGTGTGGATCGAGCTCGGGCGAGGCAGCCAAGCCCCAAATCATGAAGTAAGCATTGTTCGCCGCCGGCGGCGCCGGCGCGATGGCTGCGAACCTGTCGGCTTCCGGATTGAGCGGTTCGTCGGGGATCAACCACCAGCATAGGCCGACGATGATGATGAAGCCGAGCAGGCCGCCTGCAATCCACTTGACCAATTTGAGTGCGATATTCATGACACGCGCCTTTCTAAAGATCTGGTCACTTTAGGAGACCGCCGCTTGTAAAAAAACCGATTAGTCGACATTTTTGATCGCCCTTTTGTACTTCCGCGCGCCGCTCGCGTCATTGACTGCGTGTCGCACAATCTTTCTCGGCACCCGTATAGGGTCGCAACTGATACCCCTGAAGCCGGAGAGGAACCCGGCAGGTAATTCGGCGAACAATCACTTCGGGGGCGCGCCTTTCCTCCTCAAAGGTCCACTTGGCGGCAGTGCCATCGCTACCAAAAGTCATGACTTCACCTTCTGCGGGCAGAAACGCCACGTCTGCAATCGCGCGGACATGTCCAGAAAAGCGCGAAACCGGCTTCACATTGGTAGCGTTCCACAGGATGGCCCCACCGGATTTTCCACCAGTCAAATACCACTGGAGCGCGCTATCGCAAGCGAGCCTGGCGTCGGCGGTATCCTGCCCGGCTTGCAGATTGGCGATAGGCGAATCGGCGGCTGCTGCAAAGATAGTCAGGCTGCTATCTGCGTTTACCTGGCCGCGCAGTTTTCCCGCACATTGCGGCGCGGCTCGCCCGTTCGCCCCGGTTTTTCGGGCTGCAAGCAGCTGCGTTTGCAGCACCTTTTCGTTTGCGTAAATCGCTAGCGGCCCGGCCGTCGCAAGGTCCCAGACTTTCAAGGTTGCGACCGAACGGTCTCGACCCTCTTCCGATGCGACGACCCATGTTGCCAGGCGAGCACCATCGGGAGACATGGCGGTGCGGGTGAATTCGCCAGTGCCTGTCTGGTTCACGCTGAGCATCGCGCCGCTGGCGGTGTCCCACACCTTGACGGTGCCGTCTTCGCCAATGCTGGCAATGCGCTGGTCATCGGCCAGGAAGTGCAGTGCGCTCACACGACCGACATGGGCTTGCGTCAGGGTGACGAGCTCGCCAGTGGCACCGGACCAGAGCAGCACGCTTCCGGTGATCCCGCCGGTGGCAATGATGTTGCCACTGGCCGAGGACGCAATGGAGGCGATGCCACCTGGATGCGCCGCTTCTGCAACGCGCTTTGCGGTCACTAGATCGATGAGCTGCCACGTGCCGGAGGCCAGCGCAAAGGCGGCCGTGTGGTTGGCTGGTACCAACGCTACTGCGGTGATACGGGCCGGAAAAGTGAGCGCTTTCGTGCGCGCGCCAGCGGTCATCGCGCGGACGTTGGCGCCGTGCTTGTCGCCTGGCCTCGTTGCACAGATGCTGGCTTCAGCGTTCACGGCAGCAAGCGTGCACGGTTCATCAAGCGCTAGGGCTTCACCGCCGCGCGACAGATCGACCAAAAACATATTGCCGCGCACGTTGGCGTACAGCACCCGGTCGCCTGAGAGTGGTTGTTGATCTGCAGGTAGCAGCTGGATTTCGCCAGGCACATTGATTTCGCGCAGCGGCAGGCCATCGCGCACTTTGAGGATGGCAATGCGACTGCCATCAAAAACTGTTGCGACCTCACGTCCGCCGTTGATGAAACGCGCGAGTCGCACCGGTTTTCCTGGGAGCGCCGGCAACGAAACCAGCCGCCGCCCGTTATCCGCGCGCCAGATCGATACGTCGCCACGCGCGCTGGTCGCAATGAGCCGCGTGGCGTCAGCGCTGAATGTCGCATCGACAATGCCCTCCGGGTGCTCGGTATGCACCGTGCTCAGCATATCGACGCTGCGCATGGCTTGGTCAAGCATGATGCGCACATCGCGGCTGTTGTTACCCATACGGTAGGTTTCGGCCAGGAATATGGCGGCGCGGGTCGGCTGGTTTTGCATCAGCGCCTCACGACCGAGCTCTTCCAGGCGCTCCATGCGATCCTGCCGGTAGCTCCAGAACATGCCGCCGGCAAACAAGGAGAACAGCGTGATCCCGGCGATGGCGCGTACGGCCATGGTGCGCCTCGCTCGCTCGCGTTCATGCTGGCGAAGCTCGTCAAACGGAACACCCAACAGCCCGGCGACAAGCCTCAGCAGTGCAATCGATTTCGACTCGCGCCCGCGGCGCACATCTGCCGCGATGGGTTCCACGCGTTGGCCAGTGAGGTTGCCCGAGGCATCGACGCGATATTTCATGGCGTCGGGGAAACACTCCAGCAGCCCGCTATTGGGCTTGTCTGCCGCGTTGGGTTCCCCGTCCAGAATCAGTGCAAGAACCTGGCCCTCGCCACCCATCATCTTGAACTGGCGAATCTCTTCATTCACCCAACGCGAACGCGCGGCTGCCGGCGAGCAGATCACGATCAGGTAGCGCGATTGCGCAAGCGCTTCGGTCAGGTTTTTGCCCAGCTCTGAAGAGCCGGGCAGCTCATCGCGATCGCGAAATACCGGGAACAGGCGTGCGGGAATGGTCCCATCCCGGGTCTCCCGGCCAACCAGCCGCTTGGGCACATGAAAGCGCTCCAGAGACTGGTGCAGCCATTCGCACAGCTTTGTGTCCTGATGGCTGTAACTCAGAAATGCCCAGTATTTCTTACCTGCATCCATTGTCTGCCTCA
The DNA here is from genome assembly GCA_046595775.1 of Ramlibacter sp. GTDB lineage: Bacteria > Pseudomonadota > Gammaproteobacteria > Burkholderiales > Burkholderiaceae_C > Ramlibacter. The sequence goes on from JBKJOM010000203.1 coordinate 5,308, forward strand.
ACATTCATACGCCAGGCTGAACAATAAGGGGTCAGCGCCCTTGGGAATACGGAATATTCGACAAATTCGGCGTCTAGCGAACCGCCGAAAAAAGCAAACTCCAATACGGAAGTCTCACGGGTGAGCGGGTATGACGACTTGCGCAAGTTGATCGACAGCGCAGAGCTGAAGCGATGCTGCCTCGCCGACAATCGGCCGGTGGATCCCCAACTCCTTCAACTCCTCGTCACCCGCGAGATGCCCTACGGCAAGTACAAGGGCCGCGTCATCGCCGACCTGCCTGGCGATTACCTGGCGTGGTTCGCTCGCGAGGGCTTTCCGCCGGGCGAGCTGGGCCGGCTGCTGGCGCTGATGCTGGAGATCGACCACAACGGGCTGGGGGCGTTGCTTGATCCGCTGCGCAAGAAGGGATGAGGTCCCATCACTATCGCGGCACATGCGCCACATCGACCCAACCACCTTGCTCCTGCGAGGCCAGGCAAGCCTCGATGAAGGCCATGGTGTGCGCGCCGTCTACGATGCGCGGGTAGGGAAACGCGGGCATGGGCTGACCCAGTTCGCGCGCCATGCGCTCTTGGGCCAGCTCGGCATAGATGTTGCCGAAGGCTTCCATCAAGCCCTCGGGGTGGCCGCGCGGCGTGCGTCCCAATGCCATGATTTCGGGCGGCAGAAACGAGTCGCCGCGGCCGATGGTTCGCACCGGCTCGCCTTGCATCGCCAGCGTGAGGTAGCTGAGCTGGCGGTGCGACCAGTCGATCATGCCGCTCTCGCCATACACGCGCAGGCGGATGTCGTTTTCGCCGCCGGCGGCAGCCTGCGTCACGGTGAAGGTGCCGCGCGCACTGCCCTCGAATTCAAGCAGGGCCGACACATGGTCGATCACCTTGCGACCGGGCCGCAGCGTGCCCACATCGGCCATCACGCGCGCCACGTTCGCGCCCACCACAAAGCTGGCCAGGTGCTGCGTGTGGCAGCCTATCGCACTCATCACCAGCGCCTGGCCGCTGCGCATGGGATCGAAAATCCAGCGCAGCCGGTTGTTGAGCGGCGCGTCTTCCACTCGCGTGGCCAGTCCGGACTGGATGTACTCCACCTGCACCATCCGCACAGGTCCGATCGCGCCACTCTGCACCAGCTGGCGGGCGTAGCGGGTCATGGGGTAAGCCGAGTAGCCGTGGGCGACGGCAAACAGCCGCTTGTGCTTGCGCACGCGCTGAACCAGATCGCAGGCCTGGGCAAAGTCGTGTGTCACTGGCTTGTCGCACATCACATCCAGCCCCGCGTCCAGCGCCGCCACCGCATACGGGTAGTGGGTGTCGTTGGGCGTCATGATCGCGACGGCCTCGATGCCGTCGGCGCGCGCGCGCTCGGCCGCCAACATCTCGGCGACCGTGCCGTAGCTGCGCGCCGCATCCAGCCCCATCGCGACACCGGCCGCGCGCGAACGCCCCGCGTCGCTGGATAACACGCCCGCCACCACGCGGAACCAGCCATCCATCTCCGCCGCGCCGCGGTGCATGCGGCCGATCCATGAGTCAGGCCCGCCACCGATCACGCCGAGACGAAGCGGTCGTCCGAATTTTCCAAGCAGTGCCATCGGGATGCCCCTGGGTGATGGAGGTGAGGCGCGAATCCTAGCGCACGTTGCCTTGCCGGCTGAGCTGCGGTAGATCTGCGGATGAGCTCGCCTGCCGTGCGTCGCTCTGCGAATCGGCCTAACATCGCAGTTCATGCGTCCACTGCGGAAGCGAAGGGAAACCAACTGACTGAAATTCCCTTGGGGTGGCCTGCCGGCCCGGGAGCGATGGCCACGCGGGTGCGCGACAACGACTGGTCGAAAACACCGCTCGGTGCGATTGCGCAATGGCCAGCCAGCCTGCGGATTGCCGTCGGCGCCGTGCTGGATTCGCCGCTGCCGATGATCGTCCTGTGGGGGCCGCAGCTTATCCAGGTTTACAACGACGCCTATCAACCGATCCTGGGTGCACGACACCCGGCCGCGCTGGGGCAGCCGACCCGCGAATGCTGGCCGGAGGTGTGGTCCTTCAATCAACCGATCTACCGGCGGGTGCAGGACGATGGCGAACGGGTTCACTTCGAAGACCAGGAATACGTCATTGAGCCGTCGGGTGTGCCGGAATCCAGGTACTTCACCGTCACCTACGCTCCGGCCAGGGATGAGTCAGGAGCGGTTCAGGGTGTGACCGTGGTGGCGATCGAGACGACCCAGCGGGTGCGGCTGGAGGGTGAGCGCCGCGAATCGCACACGGAGCTGGGACGTCTCAACGAGCAACTGGCCGACAACGTGCAGCGGCTTGAGCAGCTGGACCGGCGCCATTCGTTTTTGCTGCACCTGGCCGACGGTCTGCGGACGCTGAGTGCGTCCGAGGCCGCCATCGATCTGGCCAGCGCAATGCTCGGGCGCCATCTCGATGTCTCCCGCGTGATGTACGCCGAGGTCGACGAGTCGGCAGGGACCTTCACCATCCGGCGCGATTGGACCGCTCGTGGCCTGGGCAGCATTTCCGGCGAGGCCCGCCAGCTCGATGACTTCGGGCCGGAAATCATCGCCTCGCTACGCGCCGGCCACGCGATGGTGGTCGACAACATTGCGCTCGATCCGCGCACTGCGGCTTTCGCCGCGGCCTACGAAGCGATCGATGTGCGGGCCAACCTGGCCATTCCGCTGGTGAAGTCCGGGCGGATGATTGCGGTTCTTTCCTTGCATAACGCGCAGCCACGGCATTGGACGCCGGAGGAAGTCGAGTTGTCTGCAGATGTGGCCGAACGCACCTGGGCCACGGCCGAGGCCGCCCGGGCGAATGCAGACCTGCGTGCCGAACGCGACAGCAGCCAGAGTGTCTTCGACAGCATGACCGAGGGCCTGGCTATCATGGATCGGGACTGGACAGTTCTTCGAATGAATGCCGAAGGGCTGCGGCTCGGCAAGCGCACCAGCGAAGACGTGATCGGACGCAGCCACTGGGACGTATGGCGGGAAGCCTTGGGCACCGACCTCGATCGGTTCTACCGCAAAGTGATGGAAACGCGGGTCGCGGGTGCTATCGAGTACCTGCATTCCTTTTCCAGTGAACTGCAAACCTGGTTCGAGGTGCGCGCCTATCCCACCCTGAACGGCGGCCTGGCCGTTCTCTACCGCGACATCAGCGAGCGCAGGCAGGTCCACGAAAGGCTGCAAACCACCGACCGCCGCAAAGATGAATTTCTCGCCATGCTGGCCCATGAGCTGCGTAACCCGCTGGCACCCATCAGTGCGGCGGCTCACCTGCTAGAGGTCGGTACGGTCGACGAGGCGCTGATCCGGCAGACCAGCGAAATCATCGGCCGCCAGGTGCAACACCTCACAAGCCTTGTGGACGACCTGCTGGACGTTTCGCGCGTCAGTCGGGGCCAGGTGGAACTGGAGCAGTTGCCTCTGGAGATGCGCGCCGTGGTAGCCGATGCGGTCGAACAGGTCAATCCGCTGATCGTGCAGCGGGGTCACCACCTGGTGCTGCACATGGCGCCGGGGGCGGCGAGAGTATCGGGCGACGCGAAGCGCCTGGTGCAGGTGATTGCCAACCTGTTGGCCAATGCCGCCAGGTACACCCCGGAAGGCGGCAACATCCGCCTGGCCATGCAGGTGGAGCAAGAACAGGTCGTGCTGACCGTGCAGGACGACGGCATCGGCCTGGCGGCGGACCTGATCCCGCACATCTTCGAGCTGTTCACCCAGGCCGAGCGCAGCTCCGACCGCTCCGCTGGTGGCCTGGGCCTGGGACTCGCGCTGGTCCGCAGCCTGGTGGAGCTGCATGGCGGCAAGGTGAGCTGCGCAAGCGCCGGCCTGGGGCTGGGCAGTGTCTTCACTGTCACGTTGCCGCTGCTGCTGGTGGACGAGGGCGCAGGCGATGTCGTGCCGGCCGTTTGTCCGCCGGTGGCTGCTGGCAGGCCGCTGCTGATCATGATCGTCGACGACAACGTCGACGCCGCGCTCATGCTGTCGATGTTTCTCGAGGCGTTGGGCCACCGGGTCATTGTGGAGCACGGCTCGCGCGTCGCGCTGGAACGCGCGCGCACCGAGCAGCCCGATGTCTGCCTGCTGGATATCGGCTTGCCCGAGATCGACGGCAACCAGCTGGCGCGGCAGCTTCGCGCCCAGAGCGAAACCGCTGCCGCTACCCTCATCGCGGTGACCGGCTACGGCCAGGAGCGTGACCGCAGCAATTCGCTGGCAGCGGGCTTCGACGAGCACATGGTCAAGCCGATGGACATTGAGCGGCTGGGAGCGCTGCTGATGGCGGTCGCTCAGCGCTGAAGACTTGCGGCTCGACTTGCTGCATGACTTCGACTCGATTGCGCACGGTTGTCCTTGCCGCCCAGTCGGCCTAGCATGTTCGCTTTGCCAACAACAGGATCTGCCATGAATTACATCGATGGTCTCGTCGCCGCCGTGCCCGCAGCCAACCGCGAAAAATTTACCCGCCACGCCGGTGAGATGGCTCTGCTATTCAAGGAGTACGGCGCACTGCAAGTCGTCGACTGCTGGGGCGACGATGTGCCGGAGGGCAAACTCACCTCGTTCACCATGGCTGTGCAGCGCAAGGAAGACGAGTCGGTCGTGTTTTCGTGGATCGTCTGGCCTTCGCGCGCCGTGCGCGACGAAGCATGGAAGAAGTGCATGGCCGATCCGCGGATGGAATCCGGCGGCAAGGCCATGCCGTTCGACGGCAAGCGGATGATCTTTGGCGGGTTTCAGATCGTCTCGCAGGTTTGAGCTGCTCCTAGAATGGCGCGATGAAAACACGCGCCGCGGTCGCCTGGCAAGCCGGCCAGCCCCTCACCATCGAAACTCTCGACCTCGACGGCCCGCGCGCCGGCGAAGTGCTCGTCGAGATCAAGGCCACGGGCATCTGCCACACCGACTACTTCACGCTGTCGGGGGCCGACCCAGAGGGTTTGTTCCCCGCAGTGCTCGGCCATGAAGGCGCTGGTGTGGTGGTGGGCGTTGGCGCGGGCGTCACCACGCTCAAGCCGGGCGATCACGTCATCCCGCTTTACACACCCGAGTGCCGGCAGTGCAAGTTCTGTCTGTCGCGCAAGACCAACCTGTGCCAGCTGATTCGCGGCACGCAAGGCAGGGGCCTGATGCCCGATGGCACGGCGCGCTTCTCGCTCGATGGCCAGCCGGTGCTGCACTACATGGGCACGTCCACGTTCAGCAACTACATCGTCGCGCCGGAAATCGCGATGGCCAAGATCCGCAGTGACGCGCCGTTCGACAAGGTCTGCTACATCGGTTGCGGCGTCACGACGGGCGTGGGCGCCGTGATCTTCACGGCCAAGGTGGAGGCGGGCGCCAACGTGGTGGTGTTCGGCCTGGGCGGCATCGGGCTCAACGTGATCCAGGGTGCCAGGATGGTGGGCGCCGACAAGATCATCGGCGTGGACCTGAACCCGGGGCGAGAGGCGATGGCGCGCCAGTTCGGCATGACGCACTTTCTCAACCCGAAGGACCACCCCAACATCGTGGACGCCGTCGTGCAGCTCACCGATGGCGGCGCAGACTACAGCTTCGAGTGCATCGGCAACACCACCACGATGCGGCAGGCGCTGGAGTGCTGCCACAAGGGCTGGGGCCAGAGCATCATCATCGGCGTGGCTCCGGCCGGCGCCGAGATCAGTACCCGCCCGTTTCAGCTTGTCACGGGTCGTCAGTGGAAAGGCTCGGCCTTCGGCGGCGCGCGTGGCCGCACCGATGTGCCCAAGATCGTCGACTGGTACATGGAGGGTAAATTGAACATTGACAGCCTGATCACGCACAAGCTCAAGCTCGAAGATATCAACAAGGGTTTTGAGTTGATGAAGTCGGGCGAGTCGATTCGGTCGGTGGTGGAGTTCTAAGTCTGTAGCGTCTTCATGGCCCGTCGTCGTCCAGGAACCGCTGCACGGCCCGGAACAGCAACATGCGGTTGCGCTCCAGCAGGATGGAGTGCGTGCCTTCGCCGATCTCCAGGTATTGCTTGTAAGCGGCGTTGACCAGGCGCGGGAACAAGGCCTGCGCCATCGACGAGGGCGTGTCGACATCCCACTCGCCCTTCACGAGCAGGATGGGTGCGCGGATGTTGGCCGCTTCGAACGGGAGCCCGCCCGTTGGGCGCGCGCGGTCGAAGCCGGGCCCGGTCGGCACGCGCATCACGGGTGGCGTCTGCGCCGCGCCCCACGGATCCGTCGCAGCGGTGGCCGCAACCCAAGCTTCGAACCAGCCTGCGGGGATCAAGTCCTTCAGCTTGTCTGCTGGCACGCCGGCGAGCCAACGAGCGCGCGCGGCCGCGACGTCCTGATGACGGTAGGTCTCCGTGGGCTCGGCGGGCGGTGCCGCCGGTGGCGCACCTGCCGTCGTGCTGCGAACCCAGGCCGGCGCATAGAGCACGACCTTGTTCACGCGTTCCGGAAACGTCGCCGCGTAGCGGCCCACAGTGAGCGTTCCCAACGACCAGCCCAGCAGGTTGACGCGATCTATGCCGCGCCGCTGCCGGATGAAGTCCACGGCGCTGCCCAGGTCGGCGAGCGCGTGCGCCCCGGTGCCCACCGGCGTCACGGGGTTCGCCGGCGGCCGCGTGGATCGGCCGAATCCGCGCACGTCGACAAGGTACACGTCGTATCCATGCCGGGCGATGTAGTCCATCCAGGAAGTGCCTCCAACTTCCAGGTCGAAGGACGATTCGGACGGAAAGGTGAGCCCATGGATAAACAGCACCGTCTTGTCCGCGCTGAACGTGCTTGTGCCGGCAGGGCGCTTGTTGCGCACGAACAGGGAGATGCCGGGGTCGCTTGATGGGATCATCAAGTCTTCGGTGGCGAGCTGCGGCGCCGCGGCCGGCACGCTGGCGCATGCGCCCAGCGCTGCGATGCAGGCTGCCGCGGCGAGCAGCCGGACTTGTCGCTGGATCCATTGCATGGCGGGTCTCCTTGGATGGATGGCACGGCAAGGGTGCCGGCGGTCATTACGCCGACCCACGGGCGCGGGAGTCGTGAGTTCCACCTGAAAAAGGATGAGAATCCCTGAGATGGGCAAGTCGGACGAGCTGTTTGGCACCGTGTATCGCTTCGAGGGCTTCCGCCTCGACGTGACCCGGCGCACGCTGCATCGCGACGGGGCCCTGGTGGACTTGCGCGCGAAGTGCTTCGATTTCCTGGCCTGCCTGGCGCACCGCGCTGGCCGCGTCGTGACCAAGGACGAACTGGTCTCGACCATCTGGCCGAATGTCGTCGTCACGGACGAATCGATCACGCGCTGCGTGAGCGACATTCGCCAGGCCCTGGGCGACGGTGCCCAGCGCATCGTGAAGACAGTGCCGCGGCAAGGCTACATGCTTGCCACACCGGTGTCGTTTGGCGACACGATCGAATTGGCGCCGGCACCATCGCAGCCAAGTCCACGACGCGGCTGGTTGGGAGCGGCCGCGATTGCATTCGGCGCCGCTGTCGTCGCGCTCGCGGTGATCGCATGGCGGCCCTGGGCTGCGCCGGCCGGCACGACGCAGGCGCTATCGATCATCGTGCTGCCCCTGGCCAATTTGGGCGACGACCCGGGACAGCTTTACTTCGTCGAAGGCCTCACCGAAGACCTGACGACGGACCTGTCGCGCATTCCGGGCAGCTTCGTCATCGCCCGCAGCACTGCCGATTCTTTCCGGGGCAAGGCCGTCGACGTGCGCCAGATCGGGCGCGACGTCGGTGTGCGCTATGTGCTGGAAGGCAGCGTGCAGCGCCTGGAGGAAATGGTACGGCTGAACCTGCGGCTCGTCGACGCCGAGAATGGCCGTGAGCTATGGGCCGATCGAATGGACGGCAATCGGCGCGAGCTGGCGGCACTGCAGTCGGCGGTGACGGGCACGGTGGCCAGGACGCTGCACGTGCAGATGGTCGAGGCCGAATCGCAGCGCAGCCAGCGCTTGCGGCCGCGCGATCCCGGCGCGCAGGACCTCTTCTGGCAAGCCCGCGCCGCGATGGAACGCCGCACGCCCGAGTCGGTTGCCGCCGCACGGGATCTTCTGCTGCGAGCGTTGAAGATGGAGCCGGCATCGGTCTCCAGCTGGAGCGCGCTGGCCCGCACCTACACCACCGACATCACGAATCGCTGGATGAATGTTCGCGGCGCGGACAAGGAGGAGTGGATCCGTCGCGCCGGCGAAGCCGCCGACAAGGCCTACGCGCTGGACCCGACTCATCCCGACGCGCTCAGCGCCATGGGCACCGCCTTGCAGGTACGCGGCCAGCCCGCGCAGGCGTTGGCGATGTTCCTGCGCCAGGTCGAGGCCGACCGAAATGACGCTCCGGGCTGGAACACCGTCGGCTATGCCTATGCGACGCTGGGCAAGCCCGAAGAATCCATTGCCGCCAATGAGCGTGCGTTGCGCCTGAGCCCTCGCGATGGGAAACTCTACAGCTTCCTGGTGGTGATCGCTGCTGCGCATCTGTATGCCGGCCGGGACCAGGACGCGATGACCTGGGCTCGCCGCGCCGTCACAGCGCGGCCCGGCTACAGCATCTCGCATGCGTGGCTTGCCGCAGCGGCGGCGAACTCTGGCGACATGGCGACCGCACGCGAGGCCATTGCCGAATTCAAGCGGCTGCAACCTGACTACGCGTTAGCGACTTTTCGCGCGGAGAAGCACGGTGACAACCCGGCGTTCCTGGCGCAGCGAGAGCGGTTCTATCGGGGGCTGCGCGCCGCCGGGCTCGAATAGCAATTCGCAAGTGAGGCGAGCGGTCCATCGTGCCAGCTTACGAATTGGACGCTAGCTACTCTCATGACCGTTTGTCTTCGGCCGCTCAGTGCGGGACAATGACCTGATGGACCAAGAGGTGACGAAGACCAATTTGCGTGAGAGCAAGTCTGTCGACTTGGCCTATTGGTTGAGCCAGCCCGTCCAGGCCCGCCTGGCGGCCGTCGAGACCCTGCGCCTGCAATACTTGCAATAACTTCCGGATGCTGAGCAAAGACTTCAAAGAGTTTGCCGAGTTACTTCAATCAAAGAAAAGTGAATACCTGATCTTTGGCGAGCAGTCACCGATTGAGTTCTAAATGATCGTCGAACGCATCTGGACCGGCAATTCGCTGCGCAATTTCAACTACCTCGTCGCGTGCCCGGAGACGGGCGAGGCACTGGCCATCGATCCGCTGGACTCGGAGAAGACGCTCGCCACGGCCAAGGTGAAGGGCTGGCAGATCACGCAGATCCTCAACACGCATGAGCACCACGACCATGTTGGCGGCAACGCTGCAGTGGTGGCCGCCACGGGCGCCAAGGTGATAGCGCATCACAACGCGGCGCGGCTGATCCCCGGCGTGGACCGCGGCGTGAAGGCGGGCGACGTGATCAAGTTGGGCAAGCGCATCGAGCTCGAATGCATGGACACGCCGGGCCACACGATGTGCCACATCTGCCTGCGCTCGCACACCGACCAGCCCGCGCTGTTCTCGGGCGACACGCTGTTCAACGCGGGCGCCGGCAACGTTCACAACGGCGGCAACATGGACGACATGTTTGACACGTTCGTCAACCAGCTTGCCAAACTGCCCGACAACACGCTGGTGTATCCGGGGCACGACTACATCGAGAACAACCTGCGCTTCACGCTCTCGCGCGAGCCGGACAACATTGCAGCGCAGGCCATGTTGCCGCAAGTGACGGGGCACGACCCGGCGACATCCATCCTCACCACGCTGGCCGACGAGAAGCGGATCAACACCTTCATGCGCCTCTCGAGCCCGGGCGTGGTGGCGCAGCTGCGCAAGGAATTTCCGGAGTTGCCTGCGCAGCCCGACCCCAAGACGGTGTTCACCCGGCTGCGTCAGCTTCGCAATACGTGGTGACTCAACCCCAAGCGGGCTGCATTTATCGGCGTCTTGGACGACATCATGTTGACCACGTTCGGGGTGCTATGGCTGCTCAACCGGCTGCCGCCGCACATTGCAGCGGACATCGGGCGAGCGGCACGCGTCTGAGCGTCTAGACCAGCAAGGTCGCAACGGCCCATGCCATCAAGAAGGCGCCGGAGGCCTTGCCTAGTCCCGCGCCTGCCGGAAGCAGTTTCTCCACGAGCACTGCCGCGGTCAGTGCGGCAATCCAGATCAGGTTCATCACGCCGCCTACAAACAGCAGCGCCATCAACATCCAGCAGCATCCCACGCAAAACGCGCCGTGGCGCACGCCCAGCATGAAGCTGCCCATGAGCCCGGGGCGCCAATGCTCGGTCAGGAAGCGCGCAGGCGTTCGGCATTGGGTAAGGCAAGCCTGTTTGAGCGGGGAGAACTGGTAGAGGCCCGCCGCCGCGAGCACCGAGGCCGAGAGCCAGGCACTGCGCGACCAGAGCATCATTCCCGAGATGAGTCCCGCCGGCTCGAGCGCTTTTTCCAGCGCCGCGGCCGCAATCGAAAACGCCAGCCAGACTGCCAGGTAGCCCGCCAGGAGCAAGAGCGATGGCGCATAGGCACTCTTGCCCGGGCCGGCGTGGTGCTTCAGGACAAGCCCGTACAAAAGCACCAACGGCGTGGCACTGGGCGTCATCATCGCGATCATCATCACCCACCACATCACAATCACGATGGGCCAGGTGGCATCCATGCTCCCCATTACCTCCGGCTGCAGGTGCGGAAACATGCTGAGGGTGGTCATATCCAGCGCGGCCATGCCCATGCCGGCGCCTTCCCAGATATAGGCCCACGCAACGGCGACGATCGCGGCCAGCCCGGCAACCAGGACTGCGCGCTCGTGCCGCAGGAGCCGGTTTATGCCGATCATGCCGTCGCGCGGTGTCGGATCAGACCCTTGTTGTTCATGTGCAGGTTCGCGAACTGGGCATAACTGTCCTTCAGGTCCACGACCAGCTGGCCCTTTGATTTGCTTGAAGCAGAACCGACTTCCGCCAGTTCATATTCGAAGCCGTGCGGCAGGTCGATCCGCGCCCGATGCTCCTCGCCGGAGACAGGATTGCGGATGGGCTCGCCGACCAGATCGAAAACGCCGGCGGCGCTCACCTTACCGCGCCGTGCATCGACATTCACGTCGTAGTCGATCGTGGTGAAGACCGGTTCGAAGACCTGCTCCATCGTTGTCGCGAAAACGGCAAACATCGTGGCGAACGGGTCAGTGTCCTGTCCGGACATGATTTTTAGAAGCGCGTCTCGCTGCGGTGCGGTGGCCTTGGCCTCAAGGATCGGCTGGCACTTGCCCTTGCCTTCGTGGATCGCGCCAGGCCAATGAAACACGAAAGCGATCTTCAGGCCATCGAGCTTCACGTCACCGAAATGCCCCTTGTCGATGGAAATCGCGCCCATCGCTTCGCATAAGCCCTTGGTTGGCAAGGCGTTGAATTGGCATGGACAGCCATACGCGCAGTTGCAGTTGATCAACTCACTGCCTTGGATTTCCCAGGGGGTCATGATCGCGCTCCCAAAGATTTGAGGGACGGTCAAAGTACAGCGAATTGCAGTCGCCGTCAATGGCCGTCGACCGGCGTACTGTGACGCGTTGGGCGAGCGTTACTCAGCCGTCGTCGGGTCGATCACCGAGGTGATCTGCATCACGCGGTTGGCTGGGAAGCCGCCTTTCTTTGCATGTTCTCGCACCATTTCTTCATTCGGTGCGATGTAGACGCAATGGATCGCGTCGCCGGACACATAGCTTTGCACCCACTGGATCTGGGGGCCCAGCTCGCTGAGCACGCCGCACGACTTCTGGGATATGCCTTGCAGCTCGGCGGGGGAAAGTTTTCCGGCACCGGGGATTTGACGTTCGATGAGGTACTTGGGCATAGTTTGCTCCTGGTTAAAAAAGTTGACGTTCACTGGCACCAGAAATGGTACGCGCTTGATCAGCTCTTCCTTGATGTAGCCGCGGCTTCATGCAAAGCGGGCAGGCCACCAGCACGTCGCGCAGATCACCACGGAAGTCGGACAAGGGGTGTTGCCATAGTCGCTCCAGTAGCTTCTGGCTTGAAGAGTGCCGCCGCCGAACGACGGGTGATCACTGGCGGAGATCGCCATGAATGAGCTTCGAATGCCCCTAGCCAGTGCTTTGAGTGTTGCTGCCGGGCTGATGCTGGGCGGATGTGCGAGCGGGCCCGCCCAGCCCTCCGTAACCGCGCGTGTCGAATTAGCCTCCGCAGCCAGTTTCGCGAATTTGACAATTCCTATCTCGTCGCGGCCGATTCGCCAATGCGCAGCTTGACGGACGTTGACCGCACAGGCGTGCGCGTCGCCGTATTTGCAGGTAGCGCGGTGCACGCGCACCTCAAGACCCAGTTGAAACAGGCCGAAATCAAGACCATCACCAGTGGCGGCGTACGCGTCGAGTGGCTGCGCTCCGGGCAGGTGGAAGCGATCGCAGATGGCGCGCAGACCTTGCGCGTGCTGTTCGGTCCGCAGCTAGCAGGCTCGCGCGTGCTGGAGGGCTCGGCGGCGCGTTAGCGCGAGCGCTGCGCTGCAACCAGCGGGCGTTACCGCTTGATCGCCCGCGTCATCAGGTAGCGCTGGCGCACTGTGTTTTCCTCGAAGTAGCGTCCGACGAAGCTGTCCAGTTCATCGCGGAAGGCCGCGAGCTTCGCGGGCTCGTCCTTCAGCGCTTCGACCAGCTTCACCACTGGACCCAATGTCTGTTGAACGCCGCGGCGGTAGTGCGGAAGCCATCACCACCGAGCCCGCGGCCAGAACTGTTTCCTACGCTCAGCCCGCAGCCTTGGATGGGCAAGGCCGGTGATTGTTCGCCTTTCGAGGCGGAATGCAAGAGTCAGTGAGTGCGAGGTGTAACACCTTGCGGCCAGGCCTTGCAGTGGGCGGCGCGCGCTCTTATGTTCCCTTCCTCATCGAGAAGGACTTCACCATGTTCAAGCGCCTGACTCTCCTCTGGTCCGTCCTGCGAAGCGACGCGCGAATGCTCTGGCGCGCGCTGCGCCACCCGCAGGCGCCAGGCTGGCTCAAGGCCGGCGCCGCACTCATCGTGCTGTACGTCGTCTCGCCGATCGACCTGGTCCCGGACTTCATTCCTTTTATCGGCGCCATCGACGACATCGTGTTGATGACTTTCGGCGTTCGCTGGCTGCTCAACCGGCTGCCGCCGCAAATTGCAGCTGACATCGGGCGCGTGTCACGCGTCTGAGTACTAGCCCGGCGAGCGTGGCTGGGTGCTCCACCAGATCAGCCAGAGCAACACCAGTTGCAAGGGCAATCGAAGCACCAGCGCCCAGTACGGCACGTTCGGCCAGTCACTGGCGTGCTGCAACATGTAGACATTGGCCGGCGTGACGGCCAGCGTCAGCGCGATCAACCCCCATCCCGCCCAGCGGCGCGTACGGTGCCACAACACCCCGAGGGCGCCGAGCACCTCGAAGAAGCCACTGACCAGCACCAAGAGGCGCGGCTCAGGCATCCAGGGCGGCACGATACGCATCTCCGCTTCGGTGAAGGCGAAGTGCGCGATGCCGCCGATGAAGAACCAGAGGAAGACGAACGCCAGGCCCGCGCGTCGCCAGTTGCGGTTGGAGTTCACCTACGACTGTGGCCAGTCGCTGAAAGGGAAGGGAGCGTCTTCGCTCGCGAATGTTACGAACCCGGCGACCTGCGCGAGGTAGCGGCCCAGGCCGCGCCCGAAATCCTGGATGCGCGCATCGGCCCCGCCTGCAAAGGCTGCAAGGGCCAGTTGCACGATTGCCGTAAAGAACAGCGCCCACGCCGCGATGTGGAAGGCCACGAACATGGCCAGCATCAGCAGTGCGCGCACGCCCAGGCTTCGCGGTTTGGCTGAGATGGAGGGGTTTTCAGACATCGGGCTTCCCTTGCACGAGTGGTTCCAGCCCGCATCATGACGCATCCCAATGACGCGTCACGAAGGCATCGGCTCCACGCTCATCCCCGCTGCCATCAGCCGACTGGCCAGCACCATGCCCAGCCCCGACGCAGGCGTGAGCACCCCACCGCGCCTGGCTCCGCCCGGCAACGCTTCGAGCTGCGTTGCCAATGCGATCGCCGATTCGCAGACGAATTGGGTGGTGGCGCGGTTGCCGGGGTCGCCTGGTCCGGCGATGCGGCCACGCACCACCTTCCCGCTGGCGCTCTTGCCTACCAGCTCGCAGCGGAAGGAGCCGCCATCCATGCTTGCCTCCGAGGGGCCTTCGCCGGGCTTCGGGGCCAGCGCCTTGCCCACCATGCGCCCGGGCCGGAACTGCATGGCCAACATGCCGACACCCATGCCCACGCTGATGCCGCCTGCCGCCGCCGCCGCCAGCGGGCCCTTGCCGAAGCGCAGGTACTCCTGGTAGTGGAAGTCCGCGCCATAGGCTTTGTCACCGCCGGCCGAGAGCAGGGCCGCGCTGCGCCGGACCACCCGCGTATTGACCACCGCCATGACGAAGGGGCCGACCCATGCGTCGAAGTCGGCGTCGCTGTGCGGCACGATCGGATCGGCGTGCGCGCGCTTGTTGACGGGCACTGTTCCTTCGGGATTGAGCAGGAAGGGATCGGCCATCAGCTTGTTCTGGCCCGACTCCATCATGTTGAACGCAGAGGCCAGCGTGCCGCCGTTGAGGCCACCGCGCATCGAGTGGCAGGCCTTGACGCTCACGCAGGGCTCGCGGTGTTGTTGCCACATCGCCTCGGCCACCAGGAAGGCGCCCAGGTCGGACGGCACCGAGTCGAAGCCGCAACAAGGAATGATGCGCGTGCCGTCCATCTCGGCCTGCGCATGATGGCGGTCGATCATCCCGCGCACCCACGATGTCTCACCGGTGATGTCGACGTAGTGCGTGCCGTTGTCCACGCAGGCAGCTACCAGCCCGCTGCCGTACAGCGCGAACGGGCCGGCCGTGCTGAGCACGACGCTGGCCTGTGCGGCGAGCTGGTCCAGTGCCCTGGCGTCTTGCGCATCCGCCACGACGATGCCCGCACCGGCGGCGCCGGCTCCGCAGGCGGCGCGCACTTCTTCGAGCCGAGGGGCCGAACGGCCGGCCAATGCCCAACGCAGACCCTTGGCGTGCTGAGCGAAGTAGGCCACCGTCTGCCGGCCGACGAAGCCGGTGGCGCCGTAAAGAATGACGTCGTAGTTGCGATGCGACGCCGAACGATTGGTTTTCATGTCTCACTCCTGCTGGCGGATTCCCACTATATGCGGCCCAATGCGGGCTGGAGGGCAATCGCATGAAGGACTTCAAAGACAAGGTGGCCGCCATCACCGGCGCGGGGTCGGGCATCGGCCGCGCCATCGCCCTCGAGTTGGCACAACGCGGCTGCGCGCTGGCGTTGAGCGACATCGACGGCGATCGCGTGGCCGCGACGGCGCAAGGGGCGCGGGCCCTGGGCGCGCGTGTCACGACGGCCGCGCTCGACGTGTCGGACCGGGCTGCGATGTTCGCCTGGGCCGCGCAGTGCCGGGCGGACCACGGCAAGGTCAACCTGGTCTTCAACAACGCCGGTGTCGCGCTTTCGTCACCGGCCGAGGCGACGCAGCTGGCCGATTTCGAGTGGCTGATGGGCATCAACTTCTGGGGCGTGATCCACGGAACCCAGGCCTTCGTGCCGCACCTGCGCGCCAGCGGCGAGGGCCACGTGGTCAACATCTCCAGCATCTTCGGCATCATCGGCATGCCCACCCAGTCAGCCTACAACGCGGCCAAGTTCGCGGTGCGCGGATTCACCGAGGCATTGCGCATGGAGCTCGACCTCGAGGGCGGCGCGGTGAGTGCCACCTGTGTGCATCCGGGCGGCGTGGGAACCAACATCGCACTGGCCGGCCGCATCGACCCGGCGATGGAGCGTATCTCCGGCATGGACGCGCAGACCCAGCGCGAGCGCGCCAACCGGATGATCCAGGTGACCACGCCAGAGTCGGCGGCGTTGCAGATCATCGCGGGCGTGGAGCGCAACGCGCGTCGGGTGCTGGTGGGGCCGGACGCGCGCCTGCTGGATTTCTGGACGCGGCTGTTGGGCTCTGCCTACCAGCGCCTCGTTCTGCGCAAGGTGCGCCAGGTCATGCGCGATTCTCGGGAACGGGCCTGATGCTCAAGTTCGCGCGGCTGGGCGACGGCGCGCTGGCCATCATGTCAGCTCACCCCATCCGCACCACGCGCGCCGCCTCTTCCATCCGTGCATCCTCTATTTCGCGCAGCACGCCTGAGAGGTCTACTTCCCCGGGCTGCCGCTCGTAGCGGCCGGTCAGCGGCATGTTGGGTTCCAGCAGGCCGCTGGCGTACAGCGACCAGATCTCCGGCCCGAAGCGGGTGGCCAGTAGTTCGGGCGCGTAGCGGCCAAAGAAGTTGCGCAGGTTGTCGACGTCGCGCATGAACATGCGCGGGGCGTGGTTGTTGCCGGCAGCATCCACCGCCTGCGGCAAGTCGATGATCACCGGGCCGTCGGCGGCCAGCAGGATATTGAACTCCGACAAGTCGCCATGGATCACGCCGGCGCACAACATGCGCACCACTTCATCGATCAGCGTGGCATGGTGCGCCCGCGCTTCGCTCGGCGTAAAGTGCAGGTCATTCAGACGCGGTGCGGCGTCGCCGTGTTCGTCGGTGACCAGTTCCATCAGCAGCACGCCGTCGTGAAAGTTGATGGGCCTGGGCGCGCGCACGCCGGCTGCGGCCAGGCGATAGAGCGCGTCGACCTCGGCGCTTTGCCACGCAGCCTCCTGCTGCTGCCGGCCGAAGGTGGTGCGCTTGGCCATGGCGCGCCCCTGGCGGCTGTTGCGCACCTTGCGGTTCTCGGTGTAGTCCACCGCCTGGCGAAAGCTGCGCTTGTTGGCTTCCTTGTAGATCTTGGCCGCGCAGGTCTCCTCGCCGCAGCGCACGACATACACCTCGGCTTCCTTGCCGCTCTTGAGCTGGCGCACGACGGTGTCGATCAGGCCTTCGGCCAAAAGGGTCTGGAGGCGGGGAGGGGCTTGCATCGAGCCATTCTCGTTGATCGCCCTATCGCTTCAAGCGGGCTTGCGGCCTACCCAATACACCGCGCCTTCCGCTCCATACCTTTCCGCGTGCGGCGTGCCCGCGGGCACGTGGAAGGTGTCGCCGCGCTCCAGTCGTCGCTCAACCCCGTCCTGTGTCAGCCACATCTCGCCGGCCACCACCAAAGCGTCGGCCGTGAACGGGTGGCTGTGGGTGTCGAGCACCGTGTGGGGCTCCCAGTCTCGCTCGATGGCTTCGTCGCATCCGCGCGCCAAGGCTTGGGCGCGGAACTCTTCGAAGGTGGGCAGGGTCATCATGCGTCGTCGGCGTTGCTGGCGTAGGTGAGGTCGAACCGGTCCAGGCTCATCACCTTGACCCATGCATTGACGAAGTCGCTCACGAAGTGCGCCTCGCCGTCGTTCGCGGCATACACCTCCGACAGCGCGCGCAGCTGCGCGTTGGAGCCGAAGATCAGGTCGGCGATGGTGGCCGTCCAGCGCAGCTCGCCGGTCTTGCGGTCGGTGCCTTCAAAAACGCCGGGCCTGTCTTCTGACTTCTTCCAGGCCGTGCGCATGTCCAGCAGGTTCTTGAAGAAATCCGGTGTCAGCACGCCGGGCCGCTTCGTGAACACGCCGTGCGGCGCGCCGCCGCAATTGGCGCCCAACGCACGCAGGCCTCCAACCAGTGCGGTCATCTCCGGTGCGGTGAGCATCAGCAGGTTGGCCTTGTCGATCAGCGCGGTGGCCACCTTGCTTTCGGCGCCCTTGCGCACGTAGTTGCGGAAACCGTCGGCCGCGGGCTCGAGCACCTTGAAAGAGTTGACGTCGGTCTGCTCCAGCGAAGCGTCCATGCGGCCCGGCGTGAAAGGCACATCGACGTTGTGGCCGGCTTTGCGAGCAGCGGCTTCGACGGCGGCGCAGCCGCCCAGCACGATCAGGTCGGCGATGGACACTTTCTTCCCGCCGGACTGCGCCCCGTTGAAGTCCTGCTGGATCTTCTCGATGGCCGCCAGCGCCTTGGCCAGATCGGCGGGGTCGTTGGCTTCCCAGTCCTTCTGCGGGGCCAGGCGGATGCGTGCGCCATTGGCGCCGCCTCGCATGTCCGAGCCGCGGAAGGTGGATGCCGAAGCCCACGCCGTCTT
>JBKJOM010000273.1:0-19171 GCA_046595775.1 Ramlibacter sp.
GGCAGCTACATCGGGCTGGAGATGGGCCAGATCTTCCGGCGCCTGGGCTGCGAGGTGACGGTCGTCGAAACAGGGCCGCGTATCACCAGCCGCGAAGACCCCGAGGTCTCGGCCTGCATCACGCAGTTCCTTCAAGCTGAAGGCGTGCGCATCGTGGCGGGCCAGCCCGTCGCCCGCGTGGACAAATCAGCGGACGGTATCGCGGTGACCGTGGGTGGCGATGTCGTCAATGGCTCGCACCTGCTGGTGGCGACGGGCCGCTTGCCCAACACCGAGCGGCTGAATCTTGCGGCAGTGGGTGTCGAGAAGGACGCGCGCGGCTTCGTCCCGACCAACGGCCGGCTGGAAACCAACGTGCCCGGCATCTTCGCGCTGGGCGACATCAACAAGCGCGGCGCCTTCACCCACACCAGTTACCACGACTACGAGATCGTGCTGGCCAACCACGACGGCGGCCAGCGCAGCGCCGACGACCGCATCATGGCGTACGCGATGTTCACCGATCCGCCCCTGGGCCACGTCGGCATGTCCGAGTCAGAGGCGCGCACCTCCGGCAAACGCGTGCTGATGGCCACCTTCGACATGAAGGATGTCAGCCGCGCGAAGGAAGAGAGCGAGACAACGGGCCTGGTCAAGCTGCTGGTCGATGCCGACACCGACCGCTTCCTGGGTGCCACGATGATCGGCATCAATGCCGACGAGATCATCCAGGTGTTCAGCAACTACATGGCCGCCGGCGCGAGCTGGCGCGTGATGAAGGATGCGCTGCCGATTCACCCCACCGTGAGCGAGTTCATCCCGACGATCCTGGGCAGGTTGAAGCCCCTGTCTTGATAAGCTAGCGCCATGTTGCTGGCGCCTTCCCTCACCGAACCCGACCAACTCACGCGCACGCTGGCCGATCGAGGGTATGCGGTGCTGGGCGCTGCCGGCTTCTGCGCGCTGGCCGGTTGCGAAGGCCACGACCTGATGTCGTTGCGCGAAAGCTGGGACCGGCTCGCGTCCGACCACTACCTGAAGGACGGCGGCCACTACCGCCAGCGGCGTCACTCGTGCTTCATCGTCGATCCGCAGGCAGTGACGCCAGTGCCGCACCGCGCGCACTGGCAACCGGTGGAATACAACGCATTGCACGGCGGGATGGAGCGTTGGTTCGAGCCCATCGAACCGGAAGTGGTGCAGTCGCCCGCATGGCCGCGGCTGCTGCAGGCGTTGGCGCATCTCGCATCGGGGCTAAGGCGTGAGCAGCCCTGGTTCGTGGAGGCGCACCAGTTCCGCATCGACACCGAAGGCGGCATCGGCCGCCCGACGCCGGAAGGCGCGCATCGCGACGGCGTCGACCTGGTCGCGGTGTTCCTGGTGTGCCGCGAAGGCATCAAGGGCGGCGAGACCCGCGTGTTCGAAGCGGCAGGGCCCGCAGGCCAGCGCTTTACCCTCACCGAGCCCTGGAGCGTACTGCTGCTGGACGATGAGCGGGTGATCCATGAGTCCACGCCGATCCAGCCGATGGGCGCAAGAGGGCATCGCGACACATTGGTCGTGACCCTGCGCAGGGGCGCTTTCCAGGGCGCCTGAGCCATAATCGACGCAGCCAAAAATACACAGGGAGGGGGCGGATGGCATACCTATCGTTCGTGCGCGGGCTGGGCCTGACCGTGCTGCTGATGTCGGCCGGCGGGGCCGGGGCGCAACAGCTGTACAAGTGCGGGGCTATTTACCAGGACCGGCCTTGTGCCACCCAGGACGTGCAGCAACGGTTTTCCAGTGCCACAGGCTTCACCGTCGAGCAGGTCAATCACGACACCGACAAGGATTGCGCGCGCCTCGTTTCCCCGGTTTTCGTGTACTGGCAACGCATGAACAACGGCGAAACGCACGAAGCCCTGAAGGCGGAGTTCGACGCCAAGCCGATCGCCAAGGCCGAGAAAAGCCGCATGCGCGACCTGCTGCTGGTGCTGCGCGAGTTCAAGGGCGCGCCCAAGGAAGTGCGCTCGCAGCTGGAAACGCAGTGCATGAACTACAAGCGCGAGCATGGCATCCCGACGGAAAAGCAGCTCACCACGGCAGGCGCCATCGAATCGTCCCAATCTTCCAGCGCCGACATGCGCGTTCGCATCGCGCAGGAGCGCGTGGAGCGCGCCCGCGCCCAGGCCGATGAAATTCGCATGCGGATGGAAGATGCCCGGGCCCGGCAGGAGGAAGCGCGCGCGCGTCAGGCAGCTGCCGCCGCGGCGGCGCGGGCCGCGGCGGCCGGGCGCTGAACGATGTGCGGAGAGAAGAACCCATGAGATCAGCCTATGCAGTCCTCGGTGTGCCCGGCAATGCCACGCCCGAGGAGATCCAGGAAGCCTTCGATCGGGCAGCCGGCTTCTACACACCCGAGAAGATTGCGGCCGGGGACGGCGTGGTGGACAAGTTCAATGAACTCAAGACCGCCTTCGAGGTGTTGCGCGACCCACAGTCGCGCGCGGCCCACGACCGCAAGCTGACCGGGCAGCTCAGCGTGCGGCCCTCGCCGCGAGTCGAGATCATCCCGGAGGAAGAGTCACCGGGGCGCAGGCTGTTGTGGTGGGGCATCCTGATGGTCGGCGCGATTTTCGCCGCCGGGTTCCTGGTGCAGTCGCGCAACGCCGAGGCCCGCAAAGAACAGGCGGCCCTGGAGATCGTGGCCCGCAAGCAGGCCGATGCCGAAGCCGCGAAGAAGCGCGATGAAGACGCGCGCCTGGAGGCTGAGCGTGTAGCAGCCAGGGCCAGGGCCGAAGCCGACGACCGCCGCTTCAGCACGGAAGGCCAGTACGCCGCGCAGCGCGCCAGCAATGAC
This sequence comes from Ramlibacter sp., assembly GCA_046595775.1. GTDB lineage: Bacteria > Pseudomonadota > Gammaproteobacteria > Burkholderiales > Burkholderiaceae_C > Ramlibacter. Next base: position 2,822 of record JBKJOM010000273.1, read on the forward strand.
CGCGCACGCTCCGAAGCCAATGCGCTGCAGGCACAGCGGCAGGCCGCCATGGAGGCTCAAAGGCAGGAAGCGGCCGCCGCGATGCAGGACCAGCGCAATGCGCAGGAGGCGCGCATGCGTGTCGAGGCCGACAAGCGCCGCATCCGCGAGCTGTGCATCCAGCTTTATCGGCGCGTCGATTGCTAGGAGCCTGGGCGGCAGAAGAACATCGGCCCAAACCGCCGATAAATCGGTATCGTCCGGCGCTGCGGCCGGCGCCAATAGCTACGGCTATTGGCTGGTCCGTATCACCAGACGCTCCTCGATTTTCGACAGTTTTGGCTCGACGCCTCCTACCGCCCAGACTCCCAGGCCCGCGCGGGCTCCCTTCCCGCGCTCTTCATGCACAGCCATAGCGCGCCCAATGCCAGGGCCGCGTGCAGCGCCATGCCGATGGCGGCTGGGGCTGCGCCCTCCTGCAACCCCCACATTGGGAAGAAGATGCGGGCCAGCGGGGGGCTGCCGATTGCCATCGCCAGCGCCGGTAGCAGCAGGTCGGCAAGCGCGATGTAGAACACCGCGCGCCCCACCGGTGATCGCACCTTCGACACCAGCGCGAAACAACTCACGATGGCGGCGTCGCGTGCCGCCATGAGCGCAAGGGGCAGCGCAAGCTGCGCGGACACCTCGAGTTCGCCCCTGCCTGCAAGCGACCAGGCCAGGACCGCACAGACCAGCGCAAGCACTGCGTTCATCGCCCAAGCCGGCCACCGGGGGCGCGACGCTGTCGCCGCTGCGCTCCAGGCGCGCCGCATCCGGGCCTGGCTCACGCGCGTGAGCGGCTCGAGGAGCGAGCCGAAATAGGTGCCGATACAGAGCACGGCCGCTGCGGCGGCGATGACGAGCGCCAAGGAGGGCCGGTCGTGCGCCGGCGTCGAAAGCCCCGCCCACCAGAGCGCCACGAATGCAGCGAAGGCGGGCCACGCCCAGGCCCGGGCGGGCTCGCGAAGTTCGCGTGCCATCGCTCGCCACGCGGCCAACAGGGCCCACAAGGCAAAGAGTACCGCGCTGGCCGCCGCGAAAGTCGCACGGGGCATGCGCCAGCCCCACCAGCGAACGAATGAATTCGCATCGCCCGCATCCCAGCCGATCAACGCGGCGACCGGCAACAGGTTGAACAGGCCGAGCAACATGATCACGCCGCCGGCCCGCCGCGCGCGGTCGCCCAGCATCATTCGCGCACTGGCCGCAGAAGCCGCCACGCCGAGCGCGTGCAGCATCACCGCACTCGCGACCAACGCGACCAGTGCGACAACGACATTCGGGTCGCCCGCCGCCAGGCCGGCAATGGCGAACACCACCAGGCACCAGGCGCCGATGTACCACTGGAACAAGGGCGCGCCGAACACCTTGCCCAGGGCCAGCGACGCCGGCGTGAAGGCGCCCATGCGCTGGAAGTCCCAGGTGCGGTCGCGCACTTCCTCGACCACGCTGGCCAGTGCCCGCATCGATCCCCAGCCGCAGGTGAGCACCAGGAAAATCGATAGCGCACCCCAGGCCAGCGGTTTGGCGGGCGGCGCCCCCGAGAACATGGGCAGCGCAGCCAGCGCGCCCAGCACCAGCGGCACGATGAGGATGCGATGCCAGCCGAGGTCCAGCCAGGCGTAGCGGCGCAGTTCGGGGTTCATGGCGCGGCCTCCGTCCGGCGCGCTCGCGCCGCTTTCAGGTAACTCTCCTGCAGGCTCTCGCGGTGCGGCGCGAACTCGCTGACCGGGGCACCCGCATCGACCATCGCCTTGAGCAGGCAGGCCGCGCCGGCATCCTTGCCAGGCATGTCGACCCACAGGACGCCGGCCTCGTTGTCCGGCTCGCGCAGGCCCGCGCCACAGGATTCCCAGAAGCCTGCAGGTGCCTGCCACGCATTGGCCAGGCGGATGCGCAAGCGCTGGACGCCTGCAGTGGGCGCTTCCTCCAGTCCGTTGAACTCGACGACCTCGCCGTCCCGGATGGCGAGCATGTGCGTCGAGTATTCCTCCAGCTCCGCGAGGATGTGGGACGAGACGACCAGCGTCTTGCCTTCTGCCTGCAGCGAGCGAAACAGCGCGGACAGCGAAGCGCGGGCCTCGGGGTCGAGCCCGGCGGCCGGCTCGTCGAGCAGCACGACATCGGGCTCATGGATGATGGCTTGCGCGATCGCCAGGCGCTGGCGCAGCCCGCGCGAGAGCGTGCCCGCCGCGGCGCCCAGCCGGTCGACGATGGCCACGCGCTCGGCGGCTCGCAACACGGCGGCGTCGCGCCTTTCCGGCGGCACCGCGCGGATGCTCGCCGCGTGCAACAGGCACTGGCGCACCGTGAGATCGTCGTAGAGGCCGAAGAAATCGCTGAGATAGCCGAGGTGCCGCTGGGCTGCGCGCGGCTCGTCCAGCACGCTCACGCCGGCCAGGTGCACGCTGCCTTCGACCGGTTCGTCCAGCCCTGCAATCACGCGCATCAGCGTGCTTTTGCCCGCGCCGTTGGGACCGACCAGCGCAAGCACCGCGCCCTTTGGCACCTCGATGGAGATGCCATTGAGCGCCCGCTTGCCGGGGTAGTCGAAGACCAGTCCCTGCACAGACACGATGCCAGTGTCGTTGTCGATAGCGTCCTCCGTCCCGAAAGGAGAGACTCTAACGCGCGCGGCGGCTCAGGCGTCGCGGACGTCGCCGATCGGGTTCGCGCCGAAATCGGGCCGCGCCATGTAGGCGACCACACGCGCTGCCGCCTGCGTGGGGGAGGTCAGCCCATTGTTTTCCTTCAGGCCGACGAAAGCCGCGCGCTCGGGAAAGCCGTCCGGGTCGGCGGCGCGCAGTTGCACCTGCATGTCGGTGTCGATCACGCCGGGCGCCAGCGAGCACACCTTCGCGCCATGGGGGCGGCCAGCTTCCTCCAGCGCGATGCAACGCGTGAAGTGGTCCATGCCCGCCTTGGCTGCGCAATAGGCGGCTGAAGCCGCCATCGCGCGCCGGCCAAGGCCCGAAGAGATGTTGAGCACCTTGCGCTGGGCTTCCCAGCCCTCGGTGGCGCGCAGGAATGCGGCGGTGAGCAGCAATGGTGCCTCGAGGTTGATGCGCATGGCGTCGGACAGGTCGCTGGCGGAAGTGTCCCGCAGTGGTTCGATCCTTCCGACGACAGCTGCGTTGTTGATCAACACGATTTCGTCGATGGAGATGGCATCCAGCGCCTGCAACCAGGTGGCCATGCGTGCAGCTGCGGCGGCGGGGTGCGCCAAGTCATGCGCCCACTGTTCGCAGCGTCCGCCCGCCGCCTTTGCACGGGCTTCAAGCGACGCGTCGGGCTTGCGCGAAATGCACAGCAGATGCCATCCGGCATCGAGCAGTTGTTGCGCCATCGCCAGTCCCATGCCGCGCGACGCACCGGTGAGGATCGCGACGCGCGTCATGCCCGCACCACGATCGGAAAGTTGGCGCGCAGTCCATCCGCGTCGCGCTCGAAAGCGACGGTGACCGCGGCACGGTCCTGCGCATCGAGGCGCCGCCAGATGCCGTCGCGCTCATTGAGCGGGTCGCCCTCGACATACATCTGGGTGGTGAGCAACTCGCGCGTGCCGAGCTTCACTTTGAAGTGCACGTGCGGCGTGCGGCCGCTGTAGGCAACAGGGCGGATCGTGCGGAAGCGGTAGCGGCCGTCGGCGCCAGCCGTGACGCGGCCGAAACCCTGGAACGACGGGTCGGCGCGGCTGCCATCGCCCGGGTGGTGGTAGTGGCCACCTTCATCGCATTGCCAGATCTCGACCACGGCACCGGAGACCGGCTTGCCCTGCAAGTCGGTCACGCCGCCTTCGATCCAGCTCGGCTGGCCCTTGCCATACACCTGCTTGCCGTTGCGCAGCAGATCGAAGTCGCTGTCGCTCGGCAGGGCAACGGGATAAAAGGGCCCTTCGGTCTGGGAGGGGGTTGCGCGGCGCGGGGTTGCGGGCTGCGCCCGGGCGCCGGTCCACAACACCGGCACGGCGATCAGGGCGGCCGCCTTGCGGCGGGAAATCGAAATCGAAGCCATGCCTTGTCCTTTCCTCAAAATGGCGCAACGCTGGCGAAGGCGAGGGGCTCGCCCGAACAAGGGTGGGCGAATCGCAGCTCGCTGGCGTGCAGCAACAGGCGCGATGCCAGTTGTAGCACTTCGGGCGGCGCATACAAGGCGTCGCCCAGGATCGGGTGCCCGATGGCCTGCATGTGCACGCGCAACTGGTGCGAGCGGCCGGTGACGGGTTCGAGCTCGACGCGGGTCGCGCCGGCTTGCGAGTCACGTGCCAGGACGCGCCATCGCGTGACGCTCGGCTTGCCGTTTTGAGCATCGACGATGCGGCGGGGACGGTTGGGCCAGTCGGCGGCCAGGGGCAGGTCGACTTCGCCCGAGTCCTCGGCAGGCATTCCGTGGACCACGGCGACATAGCGCTTGTCGACCTCACGTGCGGCAAAGGCTTTGGACAACCGGGTTTGGGCCGCCGCGCCGCGCGCCATCAGCCACAGGCCGGAGGTGGCCATGTCCAGCCGATGCACAACAAGAGCATCGGCAAACTCGCGCTGCACGCGCAGCGCGAGGCAGTCCTGCTTGTCCGCGCCTCGCCCCGGTACGCAGAGCAGGCCAGCGGGCTTTTCGATGACGAGTAAGTGCGCGTCCTCGTGGACGACCATCGGCGCCTTGCCGGCGGTTGGTTCTTCCGATAATCCCCGCATGAACCTGCTTCAATCCATTCCGTTGTCGGTGCAGACCATTGTGCTGCTGATCGCCTCGAACGTGGTCATGACGATGGCCTGGTACGGCCACCTGAAGAACCTCGCGACGGCGCCCTGGTACATCGCCGCGCTTGTGAGCTGGGGCATCGCGCTGGCCGAGTACCTGTTACAGGTGCCGGCCAACGCATCGGCTTCCAGCAGGCCGGCATGAGCGTGGCGCAACTCAAGATCATCCAGGAAGTCATCACGCTGGGTGTCTTTGTGCCCTACGCGATGTTCTACCTCGACCAGCCCATCAAGCTGGACTTCCTGTGGGCGGGGCTGTGCATGGTGGGTGCGGTGTATTTCATATTCCGCAACGCCTGAGGCTGCGCCCGAAGGGTCGGCAGTTACACTCGCTCAGTTCTTTTTTCCGGCTATCCACAGGAGCGTCCGATGCTGTTTGGCAAGTTGCTGCCGCGCGAGGGCAATTTCTTCGAGATGTTCAACCAGCACGCCGACCGCATCGTGGAGGCGGCACGCGCCTTTTCGTCGCTGGTCACGCACTACAACGACCCGCACCTGCGCGAGCAGTACAACCGCGATGTCGACAACGCCGAGCGCGCCGCCGACCGCGTCACGCACGAAGTCAACCGTCTGCTGCACAAGACCTTCATCACGCCGATCGACCGTGACCAGATCCACAAGCTGATCAACACGATGGATGACGTCGCCGACCTGATCCAGGATTCGGCCGAGACCATGGCGCTGTACGACGTGCGCGTGATGACCGACGAGATCACGCGCCTCACGGACCTCAGCGTGAAGTGCTGCGACCGCGTCAAGGAAGCCGTCTACATGATCGGCAAGCTGACCGACCCGGCCACCGCCGAAGCCGCGCTCAAGACCTGCGAGGAGATCGACAAACTCGAGTCCGATGCCGACCGGGTGATGCGATCGGCGATGAGCAAGCTGTTCCGCGAGGAGCCGGACGTGCGCGAGGTGATCAAGCTCAAGGCGATCTACGAGTTGCTGGAAACGATCACGGACAAATGCGAGGACGTCGCGAACGTCATCGAGGGCATCATCCTCGAGAATTCCTGACACCCATGGAAGTCACGCAAGCCGCCTTGTGGGTGGTGATCATGCTGGTGGTCCTGGCCATCGCGTTCGATTTCATGAACGGCTTCCACGACGCCGCGAATTCGATCGCCACCGTGGTCTCTACGGGCGTGCTGAAGCCGAGCACGGCAGTGGTGTTTGCTGCGGTCTTCAACCTGATCGCCATCTTCATCTTCCACCTGAGCGTTGCCGCGACGGTGGGCAAAGGTATCGTGCAGCCGGGCGTGGTGGACACGCACGTGGTGTTTGGCGCGCTGCTGGGCGCGATCACCTGGAACATCCTCACCTGGTGGTGGGGCATTCCCAGCAGTTCCTCTCACGCGCTCATCGGCGGCATCGTCGGCGCCGTCATGGCCAAGGCAGGCGCGAGCCAGCTCATCGCGGCCGGGATCTGGAAGACCGTGCTGTTCATCTTCGTCTCGCCGGTGTTGGGCTTTTTGCTCGGCTCGCTGATGATGGTGCTGGTCTCGCACCTTTTCCGCCGCGCAACGCCGTCTAAAGTGGATCGCTGGTTCCGGCGGCTGCAACTGGTTTCGGCAGCGGCGTACAGCCTTGGCCACGGTGGCAACGACGCGCAGAAAACCATCGGCATCATCTGGATGCTGCTGATCGCCACCGGATACGTGGCGGTGGGCGACAAATCACCGCCGGTCTGGGTGATCATTGCCTGCTATGTGGCCATTGCCGGTGGCACGATGTTCGGCGGCTGGCGCATCGTCAAGACCATGGGCCAGAAGATCACCAAGCTGCGACCCGTGGGCGGCTTTTGCGCCGAGACCGGTGGGGCGATCACTCTGTTCCTGGCGACAGCGCTCGGCATCCCTGTATCGACCACGCACACCATCACTGGAGCGATCGTGGGTGTGGGCTCCACCCAGCGTGCGAGTGCTGTGCGCTGGGGTGTGGCAGGCAACATTGTCTGGGCGTGGATCTTCACAATCCCCGCCTCAGCTTTTGTCGCCGGGATCGCTTACTGGGTGAGTCTGCAGATCTTCTGATCTTTGGGGTGCGATGGGCGAACTCACAGCGCGGTCCCACTGCGCCGCCTGACGCTGTCAAGTCAAGCGGCGCAGTAGGCCCGTGCCGGGCTTCCACCCATCGCGGAATACGCTATTTAGCCAATCACCGGCGGGTTCGGGTGCAGCCGCGCCATCGAATAGCTGTCGACATAGCGCCCGTTCTTCAACGCGTACCCCTTGTGCAGGCCCTCTTGCACGAAGCCCAGAGACTGGTAGAGCGCCATCGCCCGTTCGTTGTCAGCGTGCACATGCAGCTCGATGCGCAGCACCTGTCCCCAGTTATCGGCCCAATGGATCGCTTGCGTCAACAACTTGCGTCCGACGCCGCGACCCTGCCAACCGACGGCAACAGCCAGACCCAGGTTGCGCACATGCATCCGCCGCAGCGACATGCCGGCGACATGCAGACCGGTCATGCCCACGATCTCCGATCCCGCAACCGCGACCAGACGGCAACCGTAGGGCTCCACCTTCTGGTGGTATTCGACGCGGGCGGCATTGGGCGACAAGGGGATCTGCAGCAGGCCCTCCGCGACACCTTCCGCGCCCATGATGGCGGCGACTGCGGCGGCGTCTTCAGGCTCCGCGCTTCGGATCACGATGGCGTTGGCGTCTGCCTTGGGGGCGGCGTCCATGATGCTGTCCTTCAGTAGGAAGTGGATGGACGACCCAATCTACGGGAAGCCCGCTCCGCCGTGAAATGCCGGCTGTGCATGAGCCCATGCATGAGCTCGCGCCTCGCGCCGGCTACTGACTGATTTCGCGCCCGGCCTGGACCTGGGCGTTGAAGTAGTTGTAGAAGCTGTACGCCAGCGTTGCCATCAAGATGCCGGTGCCCAGCAACAGCGAGATGACGACGGCCCCGATGGTGCCCCAGTGGGTGGCACCCAGTCGCGCGTCGGGTGCGGCCGAGGGATTGAAGCGGGCGTTCCACTTCTCGCGATCCTGCAGTCCATAGACGATCGCGTTGAGTGCGCAGCCCGCGATGGTGAATCCCAGCAACGGTACCAGCACCCAGCTGGCCGGGTCGTCGAGCCCGAAGCGTCCGATCCGCAGGATGCCATACACGCCCGCCAGCGTGGGCAGTGGCAGCAGCCAGCCGATCATGTCGCCCATGCCGAACAGGTAGAAGCGGTGCAGCCCGAGCGGGCCACCGAGGAAGGCCAGCCAGGCGGCGAGGGTCTTGTTTTTCATCAGGTGGGCTCGGGCGACGTGCTGTCGCCTTCGCCGATGGCCTTTTCCATGAGGACGATATCGAGCCAGCGCCCGAATTTCCAGCCGCAGGATTTGAACGAGCCGGCATGTGTGAAGCCCAGTGCCTTGTGCAAGCCAATCGAGCCTGCGTTGGCCGAATCGCCGATCACGGCGATCAGCTTGCGGATGCCGACGGCTGCGGCCTGTCTCTCCAGCTCGGCCAACAACAGCCGCCCGAGGCCCCTGCCGGCTGCGTCCGGGTGCAGGTAGATCGAGTCCTCGGCCGAGAAGCGGTAGGCCGGGCGCGGCTTGAACCACTGGCAATACGCGAAGCCCAGCACTTGGCCGCCGTCCTCGATCACCAGGTAGGGCAGGCCCTTGGAGAGCACGTCGGCGCGCCGGGCCGCCATGTCGCTTTCAGTGGGCGGCGTGGTCTCGAAGGTGCCAGTGCCGTACAGCACGTGGTGGGCGTAGATCTCGGTGATCGCGCTCTGGTCGGCTTCCTGGCTGGGGAGGATGGAGCTCATGGTCGGCAGAAACGTTATAATCGCGGGCTTTTCAGCGTGTTGCTGGCCGGGTGGCCGAAGCACGTGTCTCAACGCTGGAAGAAAAATCAATTGGAGAGCTCTTGCGGAGCTTTCTAACCACCCAAGGATAAATCATGGTCGTCATTCGACTTTCCCGCGGCGGCGCCAAGGCGCGCCCTTTCTTCAACATCGTGGTGGCTGACAAGCGCACCCGCCGCGACGGCGCGTTCATCGAGCGCCTGGGTTTCTACAACCCCGGTGCCAAGGACAACGAGGAATCGATCCGCATCGCGCAGGACCGCCTGACCTACTGGAAGGGCGTCGGCGCACAGGCATCGCCCACCGTCGAGCGCCTGATCAAGCAAGCCGCCGCCAAGACGGCAGCGTAAGTCCCATGCCCGGCCGCCTCCCAGCCGAGTTTCCGGCGGGTCTGGAGGTCGCCGAGCTCCCGCCCGATGCCGTGGAAGTTGGCCGCATCGCCGACGCCTGGGGTATCAAGGGCTGGTTCAAGGTGATTCCCCATAGCGCTTCCCCGGAAGCGCTTTTTTCGTCCAAGCGCTGGTTCCTGCAACCCACCGAAAGAGGCACGCCCACCTTCTCCGGCACGGCGTTGTTGCGCGTGCGCGAGGCGAAGGAGCATTCCGACTCCGTCGTGGCCCAGGCCCAGGAAGTGGACGACCGAAGTTCCGCTGAGGCACTGAGGGGTTCGCGCATCTTCGTGCCGCGCTCCAGCTTTCCAACGGCCGACAAGGACGAGTACTACTGGGTCGACCTGCTTGGCCTGTCGGTGGTCAATCGCGAAGGCATCGACCTAGGTACCGTGAAGGATCTCCTGTCTACCGGCCCGCAGACCGTGCTGGTGCTGGAGTTCATGGCCGAGGGCCAGGCCTTCGAGCGAATGATTCCCTTCGTGTCGGCCTTCGTGGACGACGTCGACCTTCCCGCGCGCCGCATCACCGTCGACTGGCAGCCGGACTACTGACGATGCGCTTCGACGTCATCACGCTGTTTCCCGAACTGTTCGCGCCGTTCCTGGAAAGTGGCGTGACCCGGCGCGCGTACGAATCGAAGCTGGTCGACGTGCGCCTGTGGAACCCGCGTGACTTCGCCGACGGCAACTACCGCCGCATCGACGACAGGCCCTTCGGCGGCGGTCCGGGCATGGTGATGATGTCCGAGCCCCTGGCCCGATGCGTTTTGGCGATCAGGCAGGAGCGGGGTGACGCGGCCCCGGTGGTGCTCTTTTCGCCAGTCGGCGACAGGCTCGACCACGAAGCGGTGTCGCAGTGGTCAGCCAGCAGCGGTGCCATCCTGCTGTGTGGCCGCTACGAAGGCGTGGACCAGCGCTTCATCGACAAGTTCGTGGACGTCCAGGTGAGCCTGGGTGATTTTGTGCTCTCTGGCGGCGAAATCGCCGCTCTGGCGTTGCTGGACGCAGTCGCTCGCTTGCAGCCCGGTGTGCTGGGCGACGACCAGAGCGCCCCGCAAGACAGCTTCAACCCCGCCCTGGACGGCTTGCTGGACTGCCCGCACTACACCCGTCCCGAAGAGTGGGAGGGTGCCAAGGCGCCGGCCGAGCTGCTTTCCGGCCACCACGCCCTGATCGAGCGCTGGCGCCGCGAGCGCCGCCTCGAGATCACGGCCAGGAACCGGCCCGATCTCGTGGCGGCCGCGCGCTCCAGGGGGGGCCTGACTCCGGCCGACGAAGCCTTCCTGGCCAAATTCGGGTAAGTGGTTATAATCAAAGGCTTTTCCGATCCTCTGACGGCCGTGGCCCCTATCGGTGGCCACCATCTGAGTAGCACGTGAATGATCCGAAAATAAAGTTAAATCCATGAACATCATCGAAACCCTCGAGCAAGAGGAAATCGCCCGCCTGGGCAAGAAGATTCCCGTGTTTGCCCCCGGCGACACCGTGATCGTCAGCGTGAACGTCGTTGAAGGTACCCGCAAGCGCGTGCAGGCCTACGAAGGCGTCGTGATCGCCAAGCGCAACCGCGGCCTGAACAGCGGCTTTACGGTGCGCAAGATCTCCAGCGGCGAAGGCGTGGAGCGTACGTTCCAGACCTACAGCCCGCTGATCGCCGCCATCGAAGTCAAGCGCCGCGGCGACGTGCGCCGTGCCAAGCTGTACTACCTGCGCGATCGTTCCGGCAAGTCGGCGCGCATCAAGGAAAAGCTGGCCCACCGCAACAAGCCTGCCGCAACCGAATAAGCCTTGCGCCTCGGTCCCCGAAACCGCCGCCAGCTCCCGCTGCGGCGGTTTTTTGCTTTTCAATCCAACCATGCCCACCGCACCCCCGCCGGTCCCCGCCTACGTGTTGCCGTTGTCGAAGCTGCCCAACTTCGACCCGCGCGCCGTGCCCGTGAGCGGGATCGACACCCACCTGCCGGCGGTTCCGCACGAAGCGCTCACTGCGCAAGCCCTGCGCTTGCGCTTCGCGACGCCGCCCGCCTGGGAGCCGGAAGTGCGCTCCGAGCCCATGTTCACCGACCGTGAGATCGCCCACGCGTCGGTGCTGGTGCCCATCGTGATGCGCCAGCGGCCGACGCTGGTGCTCACTGAACGCACGACGCACCTGTCCACGCACTCTGGGCAGGTGGCCTTTCCGGGTGGCAAGCGCGACGACACCGACCGGGACGCCGTGCACACCGCGCTGCGGGAGGCGCAGGAAGAGATCGGGTTGGATCCATCGCAGGTCGAGGTGATCGGCGCCTTGCCCACGTACACCACCGGCACGCGCTTCATCATCACGCCCGTGGTGGCGCTGGTCGCTTCCGGCCACCAGTTGAAGCTCAATGCCTTCGAGGTGGCCGACGCCTTTGAAGTACCGCTGGAGTTCCTGATGAACCCCGCGTATCACCATCGCCACCAGATCGAATACGACGGCATGCGGCGCGAGTGGTTTTCCATGCCCTACATGGACGGCAACACCGAGCGCTTCATCTGGGGCGCGACGGCCGGCATGTTGCGAAACTTCTACCGCTTCCTGATCGCCTGAAGAGGCTCCAGGTCGGGAGTGCAGGAGCCGGGCCCTTATCATTCCGGCATGAGCTTCTTCGCCATCCTGTTCGCATTGCTGATCGAACAGGTGCGTCCGCTCGCCCGCCACAACCCGATCCACGCCAGCCTGCGGGCTTGGGCCCGGTGGGCGGGCACCAACTTCGACGCCGGCAAGCCCCAACATGGTTGGGTGACCTGGGCCCTCGCCGTCCTTGGCCCTTCGGCGGCGACAGTTGCGATCCACTGGGCGCTGGTCATTTACGCCGGCTGGATCTTCGCTGTGCTGTGGAGTGTCGCGGTCCTGTACGTCACGCTGGGATTTCGCCAGTTCAGCCACCACTTCACCGACATCCGCGACGCGCTGGACGCGGGCGACGAGGTGCTCGCGCGCAAGTTGCTCGCGCAGTGGCAACAGGTGGATGCGAGCGAGTTGCCGCGCAGCGAGATAGTCCGCCACGTGATCGAGTACTCGGTACTGGCTGCGCATCGCCATGTGTTCGGTGTGCTGTTCTGGTTCTCGGTGCTCGCCGCAGTCGGCCTTGGCCCGGGCGGCGCGGTGTTCTATCGCATGAGCGAGTTCGTCGCGCGCTACTGGAAGCATCGCAACCGCACGCAGGCGCAACCGGCCAGTGAAGCTTTGCAGGCTGCGGCAGCCCGGGCCTGGTCTGCAGTCGACTGGTTGCCGGCCCGCGCAACTGCGCTGGCTTTCGCCGTTGTCGGCAGCTTCGAGGAAGCGATCGACTGCTGGCGCAACTATGCGCAGCGCTTTCCCGACGACAACGACGGCGTGATCCTCGCGGCCACGTCCGGCGCGGTGAACGTGCGCCTGGGCGGCGAGGCACTCAAATCCGCCTATGCGCCCAACAGCTCGCAGACCTTCACGGCCGAGGGCGCGCGCATGGTCGAAGCAACCGAAAGCACGCCGGGCCGCGAGGCTGAGGTGGGTCACCTGCGCAGTATCGTGGGCCTGGTCTGGCGCTCGGTCGTGCTGTGGATGGTGCTGCTGGCGCTGCTCACGTTGGCGCGATTACTCGGCTGACTGGCCTTTAGTAGCGCGGCGGCTGCGAAAGCTCCGCGAACAATTCCTGGTAGATGCGGTAGCGCGCGGGGGTGATGCCCGCGTGCACCTTCGGGTCCGGATTGATCGCAGCGATCACCCCGCACCCCGGTTCGTGCAGGTGCGTGCAATTGGAAAACTTGCACTCACCCAGGTGCTCCTTCAAGTCGGGCATGCACCACGCGAGTTGTGTCGGGCCGATGTGGTTCAGGCCGAATTCCTGGAAGCCGGGCGAATCGATCAGGCCCGTGGTGCGCTCCGCATCCACCCAGTACCAGGTGGTGCTCGTGGTGGTGTGCTTGCCTGAGTTGAGGGCTTGCGAGATTTCGCCGGTCTGCGCAAGGGCTCCTGGCACCAGCAGGTTGATCAAGGTGCTCTTGCCCGCGCCCGATGGGCCCAGCACCAGCGTCGACTTGCCGTTGAACAGTTCGAGCAGCTTCGCGCGATCGACTTCCCCGGACAGGCGCAGCGACAGCGGGAGCACCCCGTAGTGCATGCGGTGGTAGGGCAGCAGCCGCGCCCAGGCCCGTTCGAAGGGTTCCACCAGGTCGCTCTTGTTCAGCGCGATGATCGGCGTGATCTTCTCTGCCTCCGCGGCGATGAGCGCGCGAGTCAACTGGGTTTCCGAAAATGACGGGTCCGCCGCGATCAGGATCAGCACCTGGTCGAGGTTGGCCGCGAAGGACTTGGTGCGCAGTTCGTCCTGGCGATAGAACAAGTTGCGCCTCGGCTCGACCTTCTCGATCGTGCCTTCGTCGTGCGTGCCTTGCCACAGCACGCGGTCACCCACCACGGCGTCGCTCTTCTTGCCGCGCGGATGGCAGGTCAGCCGCCGGCCCTCGGGCGTTTCCACCAGGAAGTGGCGGCCATAGCTGGCCACTACCAGTCCGCTGTCGAGCGGCGCGCGATCAATCAAGGAAGGCTTTCATTCGGTGAGGGCGTCGACGAGTGCCGCGCATTCGAAGTCGGTCTCGGTCAGGCCTTGGACCGAATGGGTGTTGTAGCGCACCACGCAGCGGCTGTAGTTCACCGTGAGCTCGGGGTGATGGTCCTGCGTGTGCGCGATGAAGGCCGCAGCATTCACGAAGGCCAGGGTCTCGAAATAATTGTCGAAGCTGAAGGCCTTCTCGATGGCGACGTCGGCGCCGCTTCCGGTGAGCTGCCATCCCGGCGTTGAAGCAAGCCGCGTGACCACCTCTGTCGGGCTCAAGGCCCGGCGCGGCAACAGCGACCAGTCCTTCTTTTTCATACGGCAACCGCCATGCGCGCCAGCCGCTCGGTGGCCGGCGGGTGCGAGTAGTAGAAGCTCGCGAAGACCGGGTCGGGCGTGAGCGTGGAGGCGTTGTCCTCGTAGAGCTTGAGCAGCGCATTGGACAACTCGCGCCCGCTTGCATGTTCCATCGCGTAGGCATCGGCCTCGAACTCGTGCTTGCGCGAGAGCTGCGCAAAGATCGGCGAGACAAAGAACGTGACCACAGGCAGCACAGACATGAACAGCAGCAGCGCGATCGCGTCGTTGGAGCCGGCCAGGTTCGGCCGGACACCCAACCCGAGATAGAACCAGGCCTGTTGCGATAACCAGCCCAGGAGCGCGAAGCCCGCCAGCGAGATGGCGAAACCCGCGATCGTGCGCTTGATGATGTGCCGGCGCTTGAAGTGGCCAAGCTCATGCGCGAGCACGGCTTCCATCTCGTCGTAGGTGAGTTGCGCCAGCAACGTGTCGAAGAACACCACGCGCTTGTTGGCCCCGAAACCAGTGAAGAAGGCGTTGGCGTGTGCCGACCGCTTGCTGCCGTCCATCACGAACAAACCCTTCGCCGCGAACCCGCAACGCTCCATCAGGCGCGTGACGCGATCCTTCAGCGCCTCGTCCTGCAGCGGCGTGAACTTGTTAAAGAGGGGCAGGATCACGCGTGGCGCGATCCACATCACGAACAACTGGTACAGCGCGAGGAAGCCCCATGCGTACAGCCACCAGAGCGACCCGCCGCGATTCATCAACCAAAGCACCACCCAAAGCAGCGGCAGCCCAAGCGCGATGCCAAGCGCCACGCCCTTGGCGAGGTCGGCTAGCCACAGCTGGAATGTCATCTTGTTGAAGCCGAAGCGCTGCTCGATCACGAAGGTCTGGTACAGCGTGAACGGCGTATCGAGCATCCCGCCGATCAGCGCGAAGGCCGCGACCAGCGCCAGTTGCTGCGACATGCCATCGCCCCACCAGCCACGCAGCACCTGGTTGAGCAGGTCGAGCCCGCCGAGCAAAGTCCAGCCCAGCAAGACGGCAGCACCAAATGCCATTTCGAGCAGGCCGAACCTCGTCTTGGCAACCGTGTAGTCCGCAGCTTTACGGTGTGCCTCGAGCGGCACCTTGTCCGCAAACGCGGGCGGCACCGTGTCGCGATGGAGGGCGACATGCCGGACCTGGCGGGTCGCCAGCCAGAACTTGACGCCCAAGCCCAGCAGCAGGCAGGCAGCGAAAGCAAGCGTCATCAGGTAAGGGGCGGGCATCCTTGGAAGTTTAGGCCATCGGCGACAATCGCAAGATGCCTGATAGCGCCGATCCAATCCCCGAGCCCACCCTGAAGAAAAGCGACCAGAACCTCGTCTGGCTCGACTGCGAGATGACCGGCCTGGACCCAGAAGTGGACCGCCTGATCGAGATCGCCGTCATCGTCACCGGCCCCGACCTGACCCCCCGAATCGAAGGCCCGGTGTTCGTGATCCACCAAAGCGATGAGCAACTTGACGGGATGGACGCGTGGAACAAGGGGACGCATGGCCGCAGCGGGCTCATCGACAAGGTAAAGGCCTCGACGATCACCGAAGCGCAAGCGGAGGAAGAGACCATCGCATTCCTTGCGAAGTACGTCCCGAAGAACACCTCGCCCATGTGCGGCAACTCCATCGGCCAGGACCGGCGCTTCCTCGTGAAGTACATGCCTAGGCTTGAGGTGTTCTTCCATTACCGCAACCTCGACGTGAGCACTCTGAAGGAGCTCGCCAAGCGCTGGCGGCCCGACGTGTACAGCTCGTTCAAGAAGCAACAATCGCACACGGCGCTGGCCGATGTGCAGGAGTCGATCGATGAGTTGTTGCACTACCGCGAGCATTTCCTGAAGTTGCCCGCGTAGAAGACGGACAGCCGGACGCAGAGGACGCATTCTTTGCGACCTCTGCGTCCGATATTGATTTGCAGCTTGCGGGAAAACCCTGCGTGTGCGACAATCGCAGGCTTGGCTGCAAAAGGCAGCCTTCGTGCATCCTCCTTCACACACATCGGCTCATTCATAAAGAGCCACAGCGCCTCGGCCAGGAAAACAGTTCCGGCCCGGTCCTGACAGTCGTTTGATGGTTGATGTTTTACAACCATTGACGACACCGTCCGGCAGCCCTTGCCGGCGTGTGCGTGCGAGTGAACATGACCGACTCTTTTGACGTGCGGGGCGACGACTTTGCGCCTGCCGAATTTTCTTCTTCCTTCGATAGCGTTCTTGATACGGTGCTCGACGCGGTGCAAGCCCCAGTCGTGCCCAACGGCTTCGTCAAGATGGGCCTTGCGCCCGAACTGATGCAGGCCATCGCGGACATGGGTTACACCCAGCCCACCACCGTGCAGGAACAGTGCATCCCGATGGCGCTGCCCGATGCCGGCGATGCCTCCTACAACGACTTGATGGTCTCCAGCCAGACCGGCAGCGGCAAGACCGCTGCCTTCTTGCTGCCCATGCTGCACACG
>JBKJOM010000036.1:0-6099 GCA_046595775.1 Ramlibacter sp.
GCCACCGCGAAGGCAGTGCGCGCCCGCATGGAGGAGCTCTCGAAGTTCTTCCCGCCGGGCATGAAGTGGGCCATCCCCTACGACACGTCCAAGTTTGTCAGCATCTCGATCTCCCAAGTGGTTGAGACGCTGATCGAGGCGATGATCCTGGTATTCCTGGTGATGTACCTGTTCCTGCAGAACTGGCGCTACACGCTGATCCCCGCGATCGTGGTGCCGGTCGCGCTGCTCGGCAGCTTCGCGACGCTCTACACCATCGGCTTCTCGATCAACGTGCTGACGATGTTCGGCATGGTGCTGGTGATCGGCATCGTGGTGGACGACGCAATCGTGGTGGTCGAGAACGTCGAGCGCATCATGAGCGAAGAAGGACTGCCGCCACGCGAGGCCACGGTCAAGGCCCTGGGACAAATCCAGGGAGCCATCGTCGGCGTGACGCTGGTACTGATCTCGGTGTTCGTGCCGCTAGCCTTCTTCGCGGGCTCGGTCGGCAACATCTACAAGCAGTTCTCCGCGGTGATGGTGTCGTCGATCGCCGTGTCGGCCTTCATGGCGCTGTCGCTCACGCCGGCGCTGTGCGCCACGCTGCTCAAACAGGTGGACGCGGGCCATCATCTCGAGAAGCGCGGCTTCTTCGGCCGCTTCAACCGCGGCTTCAAGCAGACCGCGCGCGGCTATGAGTCCTTCGTCGGGAAGATGCTGCGCCATGTCGTGCGCGCGCTTGTCGTGTATGGCGTGGTGATCGCGGTGGTTGCCTTCTTCTTCTGGCGTTTGCCGGCCTCGTTCCTGCCGATCGAGGACCAGGGCTACATCATCGTCAATGTGCAGTTGCCCCCGGGCGCAACGGCCGAGCGCACCGGCCGCGCCATCGCGCAGGTCGAAGCGTTCCTGCTGAAGCAGCCCGAGGTGGAGCACACCATTGGCGTGCTGGGCTTCTCGTTCGCCGGCCAGGGCCAGAACGCGGGCCTGGTGTTCGTCCCGCTCAAGCCCTGGGACGAGCGCAAGGGCCCCGAGCACTCGGCAGCCGCGTTGGCGGGCCGCGCGTTCGGCGCACTGATGGGCGTGAAAGATGCGTTTATCTTCGCGGTAAGTCCCCCGCCCATTCCAGAGCTGGGCTCCTCGACCGGCTTCAACTTCCGCCTGGAAGATCGCGGCGGGCACGGCCACGAGGCCCTGGTGAACGCGCGCAACCAGTTGCTGGGCCTGGCCGCGCAGAGCAAGGTGGTGACCGGGCTGCGACCTGACGGCCTGGAGGACGCGCCGCAATTGCAGGTCGACATCGACCGCGACAAGGCCAGCGCCCTGGGCGTGTCATTCGACGCCATCAACTCGACCCTGTCGACGTCGATCGGCTCCTCCTACGTCAACGACTTCCCGAACCGGGGACGCCTGCAGCGCGTGGTGGTGCAGGCCGATGCGCCGGCGCGGATGCAACCCGAAGACATCCTGAAGCTCAACGCAACCAACAACAAGGGCATCTCGGTGCCGCTGGGCTCATTCGCCACGACCCGCTGGGTCACAGGGGCGATGCAGACTGTTCGCTACAACGGCTACCCGGCCATGCGCATCTCCGGCGACGCCGCCCCGGGCAAGAGCACCGGCGAAGCGATGGACGAGATGGAGCGACTGGCAGCGCAACTGCCGGCCGGCTTTGCCTACGAATGGAGCGGCATCTCGCGCGAGGAGAAGCTCTCGGGCTCCACGGCCGCGATCCTGCTGGGCTTCTCGCTGCTGGCGGTGTTCCTGTGCCTCGCGGCACTGTACGAAAGCTGGTCGATCCCGATCTCGGTGGTGCTGGTGGTGCCGCTGGGAGTGGTCGGTGCACTGCTGGGCATCTGGTTGCGCGGCTATCCGAACGACGTCTATTTCAAGGTGGCGCTGGTGACCATCATCGGCCTGTCCGCCAAGAACGCCGTGCTGATCATCGAGTACGCGAAGGACCTGCATGCACAGGGCAAGAGCCTGGTCGATGCAGTGATCGAGGCGGCGCACCTGCGCTTCCGGCCCATCATCATGACTTCGATGGCGTTCATCTTCGGCGTGCTGCCGCTGGCCCTGGCCTCTGGCGCGGGCTCGGCCAGCCAGCGCGCCATTGGCACGGGCGTGATGGGCGGCATGATCACCGCGACGTCGCTGCTGGTGCTGTTCGTGCCGGTGTTCTTCGTCGTCGTGCGGCGCATCTTCAAGGGCAGCGAACGCCAGCGAAAAATGTATGCGCACGAGCTGGACCCACCACCCCCCACCGGAGGTGCGCAATGATGAAGAAGTGCATCGCACTCGCAGCCGCAGCGCTGCTGGCCGGTTGCTCGATGGCGCCGAAGTACGAGCGCCCCGGAGCCCCCGTGCCGGGCGCCTTTCCCTATGCGGCGGGCTCCAGCGGCACGCCGGCCGCAGCGCTGCCATGGGAAGCGTTCTTTGCCGACGAGCGCCTGCGGCGGCTCATCGGCATCGCGCTGGCCAATAACCGCGACCTGCGCGTCGCCATCCTCAACATCGAGCAGGCGAGGGCGCAGTACGACATCCGTCGCGCCGACCGTCTCCCCACCGTTGGCGCGCAGGTCAGCGGCTCGCGCACGCCCAATAGCAGCGGTGGCATCACCAGCGTCTACACCGCGGGCCTGGCGTTCAGCGCCTGGGAAATCGACTTGTTCGGCCGTGTGGCGTCCTTGAGCGAAGCGGCGCTGGCGCAATACCTGGGCACCGAGGAAGGCCGCAAGGCCGTGCAGATGAGCCTGGTGGCGACGGTGGCCAACACCTGGCTGAATCTGATCGCCGACAATGAGTTGTTCGAGCTCACCCAGCAGACGCTCGGCACCCGCGAGGAATCGCTGCGCCTCTCGCGCCTGCGATTCGAGAATGGCGTCACCTCGGAGATCGACTTCCGCCTGGCCGAGTCGCTGGCTGAGAGCGCTCGGACCACGCTGGCGCAGCTGACGCGTCAGCGCGCGCTTGACCTGAACGCATTGGCGCTGCTACTGGGCCAACCTGTTCCCGCCGACTTCCAGGCACCGGCCGCCACCGACACAGTACAACTGCCCGACGTGCCTGCGGGCACGCCGTCCGAGGTGCTCACCGCGCGTCCCGACGTGCGCCAGGCGGAACAGCAACTTGTTGCGGCCAACGCGAACATCGGTGCGGCGCGTGCAGCGTTCTTCCCGCGCATTTCGCTCACGGCCGGCGTGGGCACGGCCAGCAGCCAGTTGTCGGAGCTGTTCCGGGGCGGCTCCTGGGGCTGGACCGTGGCGCCCAACCTGCTGCTGCCGATCTTCGATGCGGGCCGCAATCGCGCAGGCCTGGCGTCTGCCAATGCCGGTCGCGACATCGCGATCGCGCAGTACGAGAAGGCGATCCAGGTCGCCTTCCGCGAGGTGTCGGACGGGCTCGCCGGACGCGCGACTTTCGTTGACCAGCTGAAGGCGCAGACGCGCGTGGCCGAAGCCGAGGCTGTCCGGTTCAAGCTGTCGCAACTGCGCTATAACAACGGCGTGGCCAGCTACCTCGACCTGCTCGATGCGCAACGCTCGCTGTTTGCGGCGCGGCAGGCGCTGGTGCAAACGAGGCTGGCACAGTTGCAGAACCAGGTGCAGTTGTACAAGGCCCTCGGCGGCGGCTGGACGCCGGCGCCATGACCACCGTCACGCAACGGCTGATGGAGATCGAGGCGGCCAACGCCAGCCTCAAGGCGTTCGTCGCGTTGCGAGATGCGGCGTCTGCCGAGCGCATGGCAGGCGAGTTGCGGGGGCCCCTGGCCGGCAAGCTGGTGGCCGTCAAGGACATCTTCGACACCGTGGACTTTCCCACCGCGTATGGTTCGCCGATCTACTCAGGTCACCAGTCCTCGACCGAAGCCGCGATGGTGGGCATCGTGCGGCACGAGGGGGGCCTCATCATCGGCAAGGCCGTGACGACGGAGTTCGCTTTCCTGCAACCCGCGGCGACGCGCAATCCGGCGGCGCCGGGATGCACGCCGGGTGGCTCGTCAGCCGGGTCCGCCGCAGCCGTCGCAGCCGGGCTGGTCGAATTCGCGATCGGATCGCAGACCGGTGGCTCGACAGTGCGTCCCGCATCGTACTGCGGCATCGCCGGATTCAAGCCGAGCTTCGGCGTGTTGCCTACTGCGGGCATGAAGTGCTTTTCCTGGTCGCTTGACACTGTTGGCCTGTTCGCGCGCAGCGTGCCTGAAGTCGCCAAGTTGGCGCAAGCGGTGAGCGGGGGCCGGATTCGGGCTGCTGCGCATCGCGACAATGGGCAGTGGACAGTCGGCGTGCCGCTGGTCTACCCCTGGGGCGACGCGTCAGCCAGTGCAGCGAAGGCCATGGCCGATGGCGTCGACGCGCTTCGCGCTGCGGGCGTGAAGGTGGTCGAGATCGACCTGCCCGCATGGACGGGTGACGCCTTCGTCGCGCATGACGCCGTGCAGGGCTGGGAAGCCGCCCGGGCCCTCGCCCGTGAAATGGAGACCGGCCTGCCGCGCTTGTCGCCCTTGTTGCGCGACTACCTGCTGGGCGCGGGCAAGGTCACCGATAACAGCTACGCGGCGGCGCAGGGAGTCGCACGCACCGCACGCTGGGCCTGCCGCGACTGGTTGCCGGGTATCGACGTGATGATGACACCCAGCGCGCCCGACGAACCGCCCGAAGGTTACGACAGCACAGGCGCATCGACGTTCAACCGCGCGTGGACGCTGCTGGGAACGCCAACGCTCAACGTGCCGGGCTGTACCGGCGTCAACGGAAGGCCGATGGGGCTGCAATTGATCGCTGCGCCGGGAGAGGACAGCGCATGCCTCGCGGCGGGGGCGATGCTGGAAAAGGCATTGGCATTGCGGCCCCGCCCCTCATCGTCATTGCGGGCTTGACTGTTCCTTGTTGAGAATTTCGCGTCGGGTCCCACCGCACCTAGGGTTTCGCCTAGAGGCTCCCTCAAGGGCGGGTTCAACAATGGCCGTTCCGCCCGAGCCATTGCGCATGGGCACCGATTTCAAACACACAAGGAGAAGTCATGCTGGTCCAGTTCAAGGTCAACGGCAAGCCGGCGAGCGTTGACGTTGCACCCAACACGCTGTTGGTGCAGGCGCTGCGCGAAAACCTGCGTCTTACAGGCACGCATGTCGGCTGCGACACCGCGCAGTGTGGCGCCTGCACCGTGCTGGTCAACGGCCGCTCGATCAAGTCGTGCAACACGCTCGCTGCGCAGCATCCGGGCGCGGAGATCACTACCGTCGAAGGCCTTGCCGCCGAGGACGGCACGCTGCACCCGATGCAGGCGGCGTTCAAGGAGTGCCACGGCCTGCAATGCGGCTTCTGTACGCCCGGCATGCTGATGAGCGCGGTGGACCTGTGCAAGCGTTACCCCGATGCCAGCGCCACCGAGATCCGTGAGCAGCTCGACGGCAATCTGTGCCGCTGCACCGGTTACCAGAACATCGTGCGTGCCGTCCAGCTGGGCCAGGCCGCGATGAAGTCCGCGGCCTGAAGGAGAACGAGATGGGTGCTTCCGATTTTTCCAAGTTGCCGCATATCGGCGAATCCGTCCGCCGCGTCGAGGACCTGCGCTTCATCACCGGGGCCGGTCAGTACACCGACGACATCAACCTGCCTAACCAGCGCTACGCGGTGTTCGTGCGCTCGCCGCATCCGCACGCCACCATCGTGTCGATAGATACCACGCGAGCGCAGGCCATGCCCGGCGTTGCGCGTGTGTTCACCGGCAAGGACACCGAAGGCAAGATGAACGGCCTGCCATGCGGCTGGCTGATCACCAGCACCGATGGCCAGCCCATGAAGGAGCCGCCGCATCCGGTGCTCGCACAAGGCAAGGTGCGTTACGTGGGTGACCAGGTCGCAATGGTCGTGGCCGATACCTTGCAGCAGGCCAGGGACGCCGCCGAAGCCGTGAACGTCGAGTACGACACGATCACGGCCGTGGCGGACGTGCGTGACGCGAAAAAAGGCGTACCGCTGCATGAGATTGCCGGCGACAACCATTGCTACAAGTGGGCGCTCGGCGACAAGTCGGCGGTCGATGGTGTGTTCGCCAAGGCGACGCACGTCTCGAAAATCTCCATCACCAACAACCGGCTGGTGCCCAACGCCATCG
>JBKJOM010000055.1:0-4276 GCA_046595775.1 Ramlibacter sp.
AGTCGATCGCGCCCGCCGCATCGTGACCATCACGGTCAAGGGGCCAGCGGCCGCTATTGAGTCGACACCCGAAACCATCGTCGCTGCCGGCGCGCAGTGGTGGCCGCTGAAGTTCGCGCGCGAACTTGACGACCTCATCCTCAACCTGCGCACCAACGAGCTGGAAGTTGGCACCTGGGTGATCAGGACCCAGGGCGACGCGAACCGCGTGATGCAGGCCGACGCAGTGCTGGAGCAACTCAAGGCGCACTGGCTGGTGCGCGAGACGCAGGGCCTATTGCGCCGCACACTGGCGCGCCTGGATGTCACCAGCCGCTCGCTGATCGCCCTGGTCGACCAGGGATCGTGCTTCGCGGGCACGTTCTTCGAACTGGCGCTGGCTTGCGACCGCATCTACATGTTGGACCTGCCTGATGCTCCGGATGCCGCACCGGTGCTGCACCTGAACGCAGCCAACTTCGGCCGCTACCCCGAGGTGAACAACCTGACGCGCCTGCAGACGCGCTTCTGCGAGGACGCATCGACCATCGCGCAGCTGCAGGGCTTGCAGGACAGTGCTTTGCGTGCTGACCAGGCGCTCGCGCTCGGCCTGGTCACCCTGACACCCGACGACCTCGACTGGGAAGAAGAGATTCGCATCATGCTGGAGGAGCGCGCGTCGCTCTCACCCGATGCGCTGACCGGCCTGGAAGCCTCGCTGCGCTTCCCCGGCAAGGAAACGATGGCCACCCGCATCTTCGGACGCCTGTCGGCCTGGCAAAACTGGATTTTCATTCGCCCGAATGCAGTAGGCGAAGACGGCGCACTGAAGTTGTTCGGCACGGGCAAGAAGGCCCGGTTCGACTGGAAACGAATCTGAAGTCAGAAAGCGGGCAGCCGGACGCAGAGGACGCAAAGGATTCGCAGAGGACGCAAAAGTGAATTCAAAAAATAATTTTGGTATTCCTTTTGCGTCCTCTGCGTAATCTTCGCGTCCTCTGCGTCCGGTACTCGCTCCCGCCCCCGAATCAAAGGCAAACCCATGACATCCATAGACCTCCAGGCCCTGATCCCCAACAACGTCGACCTCGCCGACAACCGTCAGTTGCAGCGCGCGCTGGAAAAGTGGCAGCCTGCTTTCCTCAACTGGTGGGGCGAGATGGGTCCGAGCGACTTCCAGGCGAGGGACGTGTACTTGCGCACCGCCGTCGGCGTTGACGCGCAGGGCTGGGCCAGTTACGGCTACACGCCCATGCCGGACTATCGTTGGGGCATCTTCCTGGCTGACAAGGAAGAGGGCCGCAAGATCGGCTTTGGCGACTTCAAGGGCCAGGACGTCTGGCAGGACGTGCCCGGCGAATACCGCTCGACATTTCGCCGCCTGATCGTGACGCAAGGTGACACTGAGCCCGCCTCGGTCGAGCAGCAACGCATGTTGGGCCACACGGCGCCTTCGCTGTATGACCTGCGCAACCTGTTCCAGGTGAACGTGGAGGAGGGCCGCCACCTCTGGGCGATGGTGTACTTGCTCCATGCGCACTTCGGCCGCGATGGCCGCGAGGAGGCCGAGGAACTCCTCGAGCGCCATTCGGGCGACCCCAACAAGCCGCGCATCCTGAGTACCTTCAACGAGCCGATGGACAACTGGCTGTCGTTCTTCTGCTTCACGTACTTCACCGACCGCGACGGCAAGTTTCAGCTCAAGTCATTCGCCGAAAGTGCGTTCGATCCGCTGGCGCGCACCACGCGTTTCATGTTGACCGAAGAGGCCCACCACATGTTCGTGGGCGAGACCGGCATCGGCCGCGTCATCAGGCGCACTCTGGAGGTGATGAAGGAGCTGGATACCGACGACGTCGCGACGCTGCGCAAGGCAGGTGTTGTGGACCTGCCGCTGTTGCAGCGCTACCTGAACTACTGGTTTACCGACTCGCTCGACCTGTTTGGCTCCGAGTCGTCGTCGAACGCCGCCAACTATTTCAGCAACGGCATCAAGGGCCGGCCCGACGAAGCGAAGTTTGCCGACCACGTCGAGGCCGAGACGAGCATGACGATCCAGGTGCCAGACGGCAACGGTGGCCTGAAGGACGAGACCATCGCTGTGCGCAACGGCATGAACGAAGTCACGCGCCTCGAGTACATCAAGGATTGCCAGGTGGGCGTGACGCGCTGGAACATGGGCATCAAGCGCGCAGGCATCGACTTCGAGTTGAAGCTGCCGTCGAGCCGGTTCCGCCGCGATGTCGGGATGTGGGCGGGCATCACCACCACGCCCGAGGGCCAGCCGATCTCCGAGGCCGAGTTCGATATGAAGAAGGACCAGTGGATCCCGAGCGCGGGCGACCAGGCTTTTGTCAAGAGCCTGATGCACCGCGTGACCGAGCCGGGCAAGATGGCCGGCTGGATCGCGCCGCCTGACCGGGGCATCAATGCCCAGCCGGTGGAATACGAATACGTGAAGCTGTGACGGGTAGAATCACCCTCGTCGGAGCGTAGCGCAGTCTGGTAGCGCATCTGGTTTGGGACCAGAGGGTCGTAGGTTCGAATCCTATCGCTCCGACCAGAACAACTAAGGCCCTTCGCAGGGCCTTTTGTCCATCCCTCTGCCCGTAGCTCAGTTGGATAGAGCACTTGCCTTCTAAGCAAGTTGTCGGGGGTTCGATTCCCTCCGGGCAGGCCAAACCCCTGGTTCATCCAACCTCACCGAGCCTCGAGACTTGCTATCGTT
Organism: Ramlibacter sp.; assembly: GCA_046595775.1. Taxonomy (GTDB): domain Bacteria; phylum Pseudomonadota; class Gammaproteobacteria; order Burkholderiales; family Burkholderiaceae_C; genus Ramlibacter. The sequence continues at coordinate 2,708 of JBKJOM010000055.1, forward strand.
CAAACAAGCAGAAGGCGGCTTCATGTATCACGGGGTCTCACGCAACACCACCGCATACCAACGTAATAGTGCGGGGCGGCCACACAGGACCTTCCCTAAAGGGTTTTCACCAACTCTGGTACCGCCGTGAACAGATCGGCTTCGAGACCGTAGTCGGCCACGCTGAAGATAGGCGCCTCGGGATCCTTGTTGATGGCCACGATGACCTTGCTGTCCTTCATGCCCGCCAGGTGCTGGATCGCGCCGCTGATGCCACAGGCGATGTACAGGCTAGGCGCCACTATCTTGCCCGTCTGCCCGACCTGCCAGTCGTTGGGCGCATAGCCCGCATCCACCGCGGCACGGCTGGCGCCGAGCGCCGCGCCGAGTTTGTCGGCCAGTGGCGTCAGTACCTCGTTGAACTTGTCGTTGGAGCCGAGCGCCCGGCCACCCGAGACGATGATCTTCGCCGCCGTCAACTCGGGCCGGTCGTTCTTCGCGATTTCGCTGCCGACGAAGGTGCTCTTGCCAGAATCGGCCACCGCTGCGATCGACTCGACCGCAGCGCTGCCACCCGTGGCTGCCGCGGGGTCAAAGCCAGTCGTGCGCACTGTGATCACCTTGATCGTGTCGAGGCTCTGCACCGTGGCAATGGCGTTGCCGGCATAGATCGGACGCTCGAAGGTATCGGGGGCATGGACCTTGATGATGTCGCTGAGCTGTGCCACGTCGAGTTTGGCGGCCAGGCGGGGCGCAACGTTCTTGCCGTGCGCTGTGGCCGGGAAGAGGATGTGGCTGTAGTTGCCGGCGAGCGCGAGCACCTGGGCGGCGACGTTCTCGGCCAATTGCTCGGCGAGTTGCGGCGCGTCAGCGTGCAGCACCTTGGCTACGCCTTGGACAGCCGCGGCGGACTGGGCCGCAGCATGGGCATTGTGGCCGGCCACCAGAATGTGCACCTCGCCGCCGCACTGCCCGGCCGCAGTGACGGTGTTCAAGGTCGCGCCTTTGAGCGTGCCGTGATCGTGTTCGGCGACCACCAGAATGTTCGCGAGAGCCGTCATATCAGATCACCTTGGCTTCGTTCTTGAGCTTGGCCACGAGCGTCGCCACGTCGGGCACCTTGATGCCGGCCGAGCGATTGGGCGGTTCGCTCACTTTCAAGGTAGTGATACGCGGCCTGACATCGACGCCGAGCGCGTCGGGCTTGATGATTTCGAACGGCTTCTTCTTCGCCTTCATGATGTTCGGCAAGGTGACGTAGCGCGGCTCGTTCAGCCGCAGGTCGGCGGTGACCACAGCGGGCAGCGCGATCGAGACGGTTTCCAGGCCGCCATCGACTTCCCGCGTGACGATGGCCTTGCCGTCGGCGATCTCGATCTTGCTGGCGAAGGTGGCCTGCCCCCAATCCAGCAGACCGGCTAGCATCTGGCCGGTCTGGTTGCAGTCGTCGTCGATGGCCTGCTTGCCGAGCACGACGAGCTGCGGTTGCTCCTTGTCGACCAGGGCCTTCAGCAGCTTGGCGACGGCGAGAGGCTGCAACTCCTCGTTCGTCTCCACCAGGATCGCGCGATCGGCGCCGATGGCCATCGC
>JBKJOM010000156.1:0-9350 GCA_046595775.1 Ramlibacter sp.
CGCACCTGCTCAAGCAGCAGGGCTGGGACGTGGTCGCGATCTTCATGAAGAACTGGGAAGACGATGACGACGACGAGTTCTGCTCGTCGCGCCAGGACTTTCTCGTCGCGGCGGGCGTGGCCGACGTCATCGGCATTGAGATCGAGCACGTGAACTTTGCCGCCGAATACAGGGACCGCGTCTTCGCCGAGTTCCTGCGCGAGTACCAGGCCGGCCGCACACCCAACCCCGACGTGCTGTGCAACGCCGAGATCAAGTTCAAGGCCTTCCTCGACCACGCAATGCGGTTGGGCGCGGAAAAGATCGCGACCGGCCATTACGCGCGGGTGCGCGAACGCGAAGGCCGGTTCGAGCTGCTGAAGGGCTTGGACGAAACCAAGGACCAGAGCTACTTCCTCCACCGCCTCAACCAGGCGCAACTGTCCAAGACGCTGTTCCCCCTGGGCGAGTTGCGCAAGACCGAAGTGCGCCGCATCGCCGATGAGATTGGCCTGCCCAACGCGAAGAAGAAAGACTCGACCGGCATCTGCTTCATCGGCGAGCGGCCTTTCCGCGAGTTCCTCAACCGCTACATCAGCAAGCAACCCGGTCCGGTCAAGGACGACAAGGGCCGGGTGATCGGCCAGCATCAGGGCCTGAGCTTCTACACGCTCGGCCAGCGCCAGGGGCTGGGCATCGGCGGCGTGAAGGAAAAGGGCGCGCAGCGCGGCGGCGGCGAACACGCACCGTGGTTCGTTGCGAAGAAGGACATCGAGAAGAACACGCTGTGGGTGGTGCAGGGCCACGAGCATCCGTGGCTGCAGGCGCTCTCGCTCGACGCGGACGATGCGAGCTGGGTGGCGGGCGCGGCGCCTGCGTCCGGCACCTATGGCTCCAAGACACGCTACCGCCAGGCCGATGCGCCGTGCTCGCTGGCGCCACGCGCCAACGGCAGCTTTCACCTGGATTTTCCGCAGCCGCAATGGGCGGTGACGCCGGGCCAGTCGGCGGTGCTCTACGACGGCGAAGTGTGTTTGGGTGGCGGCGTGATTGCGGGCAAGGCGTGACCGTGTCTTCGCCGCGGCGCTGACCTCGCCCCCGCCATGGCACGGCGGCCTTCAGGCTCGCGGCGCTTCGCCGGCGCCGGAGCAAGGCGCCGGCCGTGCATAGGCGACAATCGTCACGAGCCGGGCGCGAATGTTCATGGCGGTTTGGAAGCCGATCAACCGCGTCCGGGAGCGAATGGGTCGTTCGCCTGGAATGCCTGCTCGCCTGGAGCCGGCACTGACACGAAGCGCCGCACCCGCCGTCCATCGACTTCCAGCTCGCCGAAGAACATGGCGTGCGGCCGCACCCACCAGCCGCTGTCGTTGTACAGCGGCCGGTACACCACCAGTGGCTCGTGCGTCTCGCTGTGGCGCGCAATGCCAAGCACCTCATACTCGCCGCCCTTGTAGTGGCGGTAGCGGCCAGGGGGCGTGCGGGGCAAGGGCGGCAGGCTGTCCATGCTGCGAATCCTACAGGCCCGCATCCATCATGGGACGCGCTATGCCTGAAGTGCCGAGCCCGGGGGACAGCGCCCCGAGGCTCGCGGCCAACTCGGCCTCGATCGCCTCCAGCATCTGGGCTCGACGCCTTCGTTGCGCCCGCTCGTTCGCGGGATAGGCCTCGATCGGCTTGGCGACCGGGTCGCGCGGCAACAGGTAGTTGCCGTTTTCATTGCGCTCGCCGAGCAACATCTCCCAGAGCTTGTCGTACTCGCCCCGCACGGTCTTCTTGTGGCGATGCCAGATCGTGCGGTATGCATGGTGCTCCGCCGCGACCGCCTCGATGCTGTCCACGCCCCACTGCCGGCACAGCATCCGCAAAGCGTGGACGAGCACGATGCGCGGTTGCAGGCCATGCAGGCTGCGGGTCATCTCGCGCAGTGCGGAGACTGTGTCGCGCCGCGTGGCCTGCACGCAGCCGACGTAGGCGGTATGCAGGCCCCGGCGCCTGCCGATGGTGAACGCCAGGCTCAGCAGCACGTCCCCTTCATGCTCGAGCGCCAGCACCAGAGCGCCCTCTTTCATGAAACGGTCTTCACGCGAAAGCTGCAGTGCTGCGGCGCCGCCCGCCTTCAGGTGCACTTGCGCGATCTTCACCGTGCGACCCTGGTCCAGTGTCTGGCGCACCGCTGGCGCCAGCCGGCCCGAAATGAATAGCTCGTGCTCCATGAGCAGCGCAACGCGCTGCACGGCGGTGAGCCGGGCATCGTAGAACGGCCGGTGAGCCTGCTGCAACACCGCGCCGGCAAGGAGACCGGACCTCAGGCCATAAACATGCTCGAGAAAGCTGAACCAGCGCGCGCTGGCAAGCGGCATCGCCAGCGTGCGCAGGACGAGGCGCCAGCGGCGCGCGCGCCGAGTGGGGGGCTCGAGCCCTTCGCCCAGAAGACGCCACGCCCAGGCCAGGCCCGGCCAGAGCCGCGGCCCCCCGAGTCTCAGCGAAGCGTCGAAATGCGCACGGGCCCGCCAGAGGCGTTCAATGAGCATCGGCGGTCCTCGTTGCCTGTTTGGGCGAGAACCACGCCACATACAGCACCGGCAACAGCACCAGCGTGAGCAGCGTCGCCGTGATCAGTCCGCCGATCACGACGATGGCCAGCGGCCGCTGCGTCTCCGAACCGATGTCATGCGACAGCGCCATCGGCAACAGGCCGAGCGCGGCCAGCATCGCCGTCATCAGCACGGTGCGCAACCGCTGCATCGAACCAAGCCGCACGGCTTCGAGCACGTCATGCCCGGCGTTCTGCAATTGCTGGAACACCGACAGCATCACCACGCCGTTGAGCACCGCCTGGCCCGACAGCGCGATGAAGCCGATGGCCGCCGACACAGACAGCGGGATGCCGAACACCCACAGCGCGAGAAAGCCGCCCACCAGCGCCAGCGGCACGTTCAGCAGGATCAGCGTGGCCATCCGCAGCGACTTGAAAGCGTCGAACAGCAGCACGAAGATCAGCAGCAGCGAGATCGGCACCACCACCGAGAGGCGTTTCATCGCGCGCTCCTGGTTCTCGAACTCGCCCGACCAGGTCAACGTATAGCTGGGCGGCAGCTTCACTTTCGCGGCGACGCGCTCCTGCATGTCCTTGACCACCGAGCCCATGTCGCGGTCCTTGATGAAGATGCCGATCGCCATCATGCGGCGGCCCTTCTCGCGCGCGATGTTCATCGCGCCGCTGGTCTCGCGGATGGTGGCCACGCTGCCCAGTTGAGCGTAGCCGCCATCAGGCGTGGGGATCAGCGTCTGCGGCAGCGCCGAGATCACGCGCCGGCTCTCGGCCAGGCGCACCGTCACGGCGTACTTGCGCTCGCCCTCCCACAATTGCGTCGCGGCTTTGCCTGCCAGCGCGGCCTCGATCACGTCCTGCACGTCCTGCACGTTCAGGCCCAGGCGGGCGGCGCGGTCGCGGTCGATGTCGATCACCAGTTGCGGCAACTCGCCCAGGCGGTCGATCTCGGCGCGGTACACGCCCGGCACCTGCTTGATCTCGCGCTCGATCGCCTCGGTGGTCTTGCGCAACTCGGCCAGGTCGTCACCCGCCACCTTGATCACGATCTGGCCGTCGATCTGCGAGATCGACTCCAGCACGTTGTCGCGGATCGGTTGCGAGAAACTCGGCTCCATGCCGGGGATGGCCGACACCGCGCGGTCCATCTCGTCGATCAACCGTTCGCGGGTGACATCCTTGCGCCACTGCGCGGGCGGCTTGAAGTCGACGAAGACTTCGGCCATGCTGATGGTCTTGGGGTCGGTGCCGTCCTCGGGCTGCCCCGCTTTCGACACGACAGTGTTCACCTCCGGCACCGAGCGCAGGGCCTTGCGCACGCTGCTCAAGATGCGGGTGGCTTCCTCGTTCGACACGCTGGCGGGCAGCCGCAGGTTGATCCAGATCGTGCCTTCGTTGAGCTCGGGCAGGAACTCCGAGCCGAGCCGCGACGCGACCACCAGCGACAGCGCGAACGCACCGGCCGCCAGCGCGATGACCAGGCGCTTGCGCCGCAGCGCCCATTCCAGCACCGGCTCGTACAGCCGCTTGCTGGTGGCGACCACGCGGTTGTCGTGGTGCGGCAGCCCCTTGCGCAACATCCAGTACCCCAGCAAGGGCACCAGCGTCAGCGAGAAGATGAGCGATCCCACGAGGGCCGTCGTCACCGAGAGTGCCATCGGCTGGAAGATGCGCCCCTCGTGCCGCTGCAGGGCGAAGATCGGGATGTGCGCCGCGATGATGATCAGCATCGAGAACAGCGTGGGCCGGCCCACCTCGTTCGCCGCCTTGACGATCACCGAGCGGCGCTCGTCATCGTTCATCGCTTCGCCCTTTTCAGCCAGGCGGTGCATGATGTTCTCGATCACGATCACCGCGCCGTCGACGATGATGCCGAAGTCCATCGCGCCCAGCGACAACAGGTTGGCCGGCACGCCCATGACCTTCAGCCCGAGGAAAGTGGCGAGCAGCGCGAGCGGGATCACCACCACCACCGCCAGGCTGGCGCGCAGGTTCGACAGGAACAGGTACAGCACCAGCGCCACCAGCAGCGCCCCCTCCACCAGGTTGCGGAACACGGTGGAGAGCGTCTTGCCCATCAGCCAGGTCCGGTCGTAGAAGGGCACGATCTCCACGCCCTTGGGCAGGCCGCGCTCGTTGAGCTGCGCGATGCGGTCCTTCACGCCCTTGAGCACCACGCTCGGGTTCTCGCCCTTGCGCATGATCACGATGCCGGTGACCACGTCGTCGTCCAGGTCCTGGCCCACGGTGCCCAGCCGTGGAACAGCGCCGATCTTGACCTCGGCGATATCGCGCACCAGCACGGGCGTGCCGTTGCGGGCGGCCACCACGATGCGGCCGATGTCGTCGGCCGATTGCAGCAGGCCGATGCCGCGGATCGCATATTGCTGCGCGCCCTGCGCCACGTAGCTCCCACCGGCGTTGCCGTTGCCGCGGGCGAGGGCGTCCAGCAGGTTCTGGAAAGTGAGCTTGAACGCGCGCAGCTTGTCCAGGTCGGGCTGCACCTCGTACTGCTTGATGAAGCCACCCATCGCCACGACGTCGGCCACGCCCGGCTCCTGGCGCAGTGCGCGCTCGATCACCCAATCCTCGACACCGCGCAGCTCGGTGGTGGAATGGCCGTCCCCTTTGACACGATAGCGCATGATTTCGCCGACCGGCGTGGCGTTGGGCGCGATGCTGGCCTCGACGCCCGGCGGCAGGTCGATCCCGCGCAGGCGCTCATTGACCTGCGCGCGTACCGCCAGCACGTCGGCCTTGTCGTCGTAGGTGACCACGGTGAACGACAGCCCGAACTGCGTGTGCGAGAACACGCGGATGGAATTGGGCAGGCCCGACAGCGCCACTTCGATCGGCAGCGTTACCTGCTTCTCCACTTCCTCGGCGGCGCGGCCGGGATAAAGCGCGATCACCGTGACTTGCGTGTCGGTGACATCGGGAAAGGCTTCCACCGAGAGGTTGCTGAAGGCGACGATGCCGGCCAACGTGAACACCAGCGTGCCGAGCACCACGAACAGGGGCTGGTGCAGCGCGAACTGGATCAGACGCTTCATCGCGCCGGCGCGTCCTGCGCGATGCGGAACTGGCGTGCCAGCAGCAACATGTTCTGGTCGGCGACCTTCTCGCCCGCCTCGAGCCCGCGCGACACCACGGCGATGCGCGGGTCCTGGTAGCCGATGCCCACCTCGCGCCACTCGAACACGCCAGGCTGCGGCTGCACGATCACGTAGTGCTTCGCGCCCCGGAGGCTGACCGCCTGCGCCGGGACGATCACGCCCGATCCCAGCATGCGCTCGACCCGCGCGGTGGCCAGCATCTCGGCCTTCAGGCGCCGCTCGGGATTGGCGACGACGCCGCGCACCTTGATAGTCCGTGTCGCCGGGTCGATCGCGTCGGAGCTCGCCGTGACCTTGCCCACGAACTTCTCGCCCCCGAGCGCAGGCACGACGAGCTCGAACGTGGCGCCGGGCCGCAGCGTGGCGGCCTCGGTCTCGCGCGCATCGATCTGCACCCACAGCGAGGTCGGATCACTCAGCACGAAGAGCGGCGGCACGCCGGGGCCCGACTGGTCGGGCCGCAGTTCCTGGCTGGGCGTGAGATTGCGCTCCACCACGACGCCGCTGATGCCGGCGCTGATGGACAGGCTCTGGTTCACGGCTTCCGCGCCGCCGCCGTACAGCCGGGTGCGCGCGACCGTGCGCTGGCTCTCGGCTTGCGCGCGCGCGGCCTCGGCCTCGGCAATGTCGAGGTCCTTGCGCGCCACGACGCCGGCCTCGAACAATTCGCGCTGGCGCTGCAGCGTCTTCTGGGTCAGCCGCGCATCGACCTGCGACTTGGCAGCGTCGGCCTGCGCGCTGCCGAATTCCGGCGATGCCAGCAGCGCCAGCGCGGAGCCGGGCTTCACCGTCTGGCCTAGGTCGGCCACGATCCGCACCACGCGGCCGGCAAAGGGGGCATAGATGCGCTGCGTGCGCTCCTCGTTCCACACCAGGCGCGCGGGCAGTTCCACGGTCACCGACTTGCCGGGCGCCGCGGTGGCCAGGCCCACCAAGGCGAGCTGGGGGTGGTTGGCCGGAAAGCGCAGCTGCTCGCCCTGCATGATCGGCGCGGGCGCTTCGGCGAGGGGGGCCGGCGCTTCGCTGCAGGCGGCCAGCAGCAGCGCCGCAAGCAGCGCGAAGGCGGGGGTCGTGTTCATTCGGTCAGTCCTGGACCTGTTCGGGTTCGCTCGAGCGCAGGTGCCAGGCTGCCAGCGCGCGGCCATGGTCGGCGCGCGCGGCCACGCCTTCGAGCAGGACGTTGCGCAAGGTGCGGCGCGCATCGACCAGGTCGGCCAGCGACATCGAGCCGCGTCCGTAGGCGAACTCCGCCATTTCCGCCACCTGGCGCGCGCGTGGGACGATCTCTCGCTCATAGGAAGTCGCGCGCGCGGTCGAGGCCGCGAGGTCCCCTTGCAGGCGTTGCAGGTCGGCGGCCACCGCACGTCGCGTCTTTTCCAGTTGGTCCTGCGCGAGTTCGAGCTGCGCGAGGGCCCGGCCGATCTCGCCTTCGAAGCCGTAGGCCCATCCGCCGGTCAGCGGCACCTGCACGCGCAACTCGACCTGGCGCGTCGACGTGCCCGGGAAGTGATCGACGGAAGCGCCAACCGTGAAGTCGGACTTGCGCAACGCCAACGCGCTGTCCACTGCGGCCTGCGCGGCCAGCACCCGCTGCCCGGCGGCACGAACCTCGGCACGCCGCTCCGGCGCCGGTGCGCTGCCGGGAGGCGATGCGATCACCTCGGGCCAGGAGCCGGTCGCCACGATGTCAGGTTGACGCACGCCCGTGGCCTGGGACAGTGCCAGCGCAGCCCGGACACGGTCCGCGAGTGCCGATTGCAGGTCGGCGCGCGCGCGCTCAGCCTCGATCTCGACGCGCATCGTGTCCTGCCGCGACAGGTCACCGGCACTGAGCCGCCGCTGCGCATTGACGGCCAGCTGGGCGCCGCTCTTCTGGATCGCGTCGACCAGCGTCACGCGTTCCTGCGCGGCCATCAGGTCGTACCACGCCGCGGACGCGGCCATCTGCTGCTGCACCATTGTCTCCTGCAGGTCGGCGCGCGCGGCATCGGCGTTGAATTGCGCGGCGCGTGTTCGCAGGCCGCGCTTGTCGCCGCGCTCCAGGGTCCAGTCGATGCCGATGGATTTGTCGATGCGCTTGTCCCGCAGCACATTGCCCGGCCCGGGGCCGTTCTGCAGGTCGATCGAGCTGGCCTTGGCCGAGAGCACCGGCGCCGGCGCGTGGTCGGCCGCCAGCACGTCGGCGCGGGCCGCGGCCAGCGAGCGCCGGGCCAGCGACACCTCGATGTTGGCCGCTGCGGCCCGCTGCGCTTGCGCCAGCGTCAGCCCCGCAGGCTGCGCAATGACGCAGGCCCAGCCCACGCCCATCGATGCCAGCAACAACTGTCGTATCCTCATGCGACGTTTATCCCACGCAGCGCCTGACCGCCCCCTGACCCGCGGGCTGCGTAATACCCCGTAGCGCCATGCGAATCCTGCTGGTTGAAGACGACACCGTGCTCAGTGACTTGATGGTGCGCAGCCTCACGCGCGCCGGTCACCGGGTGGACCGCGCGGGCAACCTCGAAGAGGCCAACCACTGGTGGCGGGTGCAGTCCTTTGACGCCGTGCTGCTTGACCTCAACCTGCCGCAAACCGGCCAGGCGCGCAGCGGGTTGGGCAGCGGGCTGGCTGTCCTGCGCGCGGCACGGGCACGCGGCGACCGAACGCCGGTGCTGGTGCTGACCGCCAGCGACCGCACCGAAGAGCGCATCGCCGGACTCGATGCCGGTGCCGACGACTACCTGGGCAAACCCTTTGACCTGGCCGAGGTCGAAGCGCGCCTGCGCGCGCTGGCGCGCCGCACCTCGGGGACCGACGACCGTGTCGCGGTGGGTCAGATGACGCTCGACCGCAAGGCGGGCCGCTTCTTCCTGGCGGGGCAGGCCTGGGACTTGCCGGCCCGCGAGTTTGAAGTGCTGGCCGCACTGATTTCGCCACCGGGCCGAGTGGTCAGCAAGCGAGAGCTCTCGGCCAAGCTCTCCCGCACCGACGACGTGCTGGGCGACAACGCGCTGGAAGCATTCATCTCGCGCCTTCGCCGCAAGCTCGCGGGCAGCGGCGCCGCCATCCGCACCCTGCGGGGCCTGGGCTATGTGCTCGAGGAGGCCGCCTGAGCAGCACCAAACCGAGCCTGCGTACGCGCCTGTCACGGCATGTCCTGGTGCCGCTGGTGCTGGCCACCGCGCTCGGGACGACGCTGGCCGCGGCGATCGCTGAGCACTTCGCCGCGCAGGCCTTCGACCGTTCGTTGCTGGACGACGCCTATGCGCTGGCCTCGCACGTGCGCAACGAGGGCGGCCGACTCACGGTTGCGTTGACCAGCCGGGAGCTTGGCACGCTGCTGTTCGACCAGACCGAGTCGATGTACTTCGCCGTGCGTGGCCCGCGCGGCGAACTGGTGGCCGGGCACGCCAGACTGCGTGCCGGAACGCCCGGGGCAGAGACCGACTATGAGTTCGACAACATCACCTTCGACGGCAAGCTCCTGCGATCGGTCACGCTCAGGCGCGACCGGCCGGCCCCGTTCACCGTGGTGATGGGACAGACCACCGCCAGCCGAAACCGGTTGTTGCGCCAATTGCTGCTGTTCTCCGCCCTTCCTCAGCTGGGGCTCCTGCTGGTGCTGGCCTGGTGGTTGCGGCGCCGTATCGATGCCGACCTGCAGCCGCTGGCGCACCTGCAGCAGGCCATCGACCGCCGCGATGCGGACGACCTGACAC
>JBKJOM010000024.1:0-9952 GCA_046595775.1 Ramlibacter sp.
GCTCAGCCTTCCTCGCCCGACACGCTGAGGATGGCTCGACGCGCAGTCGCTGCACAAGGGTCTCTTTCTCCGGCTGTCCGTTGACCAGCCAGAAAGCGATGCCCGCAACTGCTCCTACAAAACCGAAGCCCGCCGCCAGCTTTCGAAGGCGCTGCCGCGGGTCGGCATAGGCTTCCTGCCGCACGACAGAGGGGCCGGTGCGAAGCGCGCCGGGCCTGCGGGGGGAGCTCGATGCCGATGCCGATGCTTGCGCCGGTGCCTCCGGGCGGCCGCGCAACTGCTCGTCGTAGGCCTTGCGGCGGTCAGGATCGGAGAGCACCTCATAAGCCTGGTTCAGCCGTGTCGCCGCATCGGCGGGCCAAATGGTCTCCTGTCCCTGTGCGAAGTCGGGATGCAGCAGCCGCATCAGCGATCGGTAGCGATCCTTGATGGCACCTGCATCGGCGCTGTCCGCCAGCCCCAGCATGCCGTAGTGGTCGGTGCCTGGCCTCAGGAGTGCGCTTCGGATAAAGAAGCGTGCGGCGGCGACGACGGGTGCTGTTCGGGCGGCACCTGACGCCTCGGTGCTGCGTTCCCCGGCGATCAGGACCACTTCGCGGATCGACCCGAAAAGCAGCGCGGGTTGCCGCAGGGCGACCGGGTGCCGTCCCGGTGCGCGGTGAAAGTCCAGCAACGTGCTTTCGAGACCCTCGTGAGAGACGGGTGCGCCGGTCATGGAGCCGGCGCCTCTCAGGTGCGGTCGCGGCCCGGCAGGGCGTTGGCCGGGACGGGGCCGTAGCCGTAGTAGGCGCCGTAGCCCTGCAGCGCACGGGCGGGCGCGAAGGTGAGCACCGCGCCGCGCGGCCACACACCGGACATGCGCAGGCGGCGCAGTGCGTCGCGGATGTTGGCCTTGCGGGTGCTGGCGGCACGCACGATGAACAAGGTGTCTTCGATCTGGTTGCCCAGCACGATCGAGTCGGCGATCCCCAGGATGGGCGGGCCGTCGACGATGACATGGGTGATCCCGACGCTCGATGCCTTGTCCAGGAGCTGCATCAGCTTGGGACCCATCAGGAGGTCGACCGGGTTTGGCGGCGACGGGCCGGCCGTGAGAACGGACAGGTTGGGTACGACCGTGGGCTGGATCAGCGTCTCGCCTCGTGCATCGTCGGACAGCAAGTTGGACAAGCCCAGTTCATTCGGGATGCCCAGCATCTTGTGGACCGACGGATTGCGCATATCGCCATCGATCAGCAGGACTTGATGGCCCATCTGTGCGAAGTTGATCGCGAGCGCGAGGGCCGTGGTGCTTTTGCCTTCGTCGCGCGTGGTGCTGGTGACCAGCAGGCGCTTCGGGGCGCCGTGTGACGTTGAGAACTGCAGTGCGGTGCGCACCGATCGGTAGGCCTCCGCCATCGACGAGCGCGGATCGCTATGCACTTCGAGCGCGATGGAATTGGCGTCGCTGCGTTTCTTGTCGCCAACGGGAACGACGCCCATTAAAGGAACGCCCAGCACACGTTCCACCATTTCAGGGAAGCGGATCGAATCGTCGAGGTATTCCAGCAGGAATACCAGGCACAGGCCGAGGAACAATCCAATGCCCAGGCCGCCCAGCAGGTTGGATTGCAGATTCGGCTTGTAGGGAAACAGCGGCACGTTGGCCGAATCGACGATTGACAGGTTGTTGGTGGTCAGGTTGCTCGAGATGTTGACCTGCTTCAGGCGCTCCAGCAGACTGTCGTACAGCTGGCGGTTCGTATCGGCTTCGCGTTTGAGTAAGTTCAGGTCGATACTGTTGTCCTGCGTGGTGAGCACCTGTTTGCGCGTGGAGTTCAGGCGTTCGCGCAACTGGTTTTCCTGGGCAACGGCGGCGTCGTATTGCGACTTGGCCACCGCCCCCATGCCTGACAGCTCTTTCTTGATGGTGGTGTCCAGCTCGTCGATCTGCGCCTTGATCTGCAGCATCTTCGGAAACTCGGGCTTGAAGACGCGCAGGTTCTGCTGGTATTCCAGTTCGAGTTTCGACTTCTGTTCCTTCAGGCTGGTGAGCAGCCGGCTTTCCAACGCTGCGGGTGCGCGCTCAGGGTTGTTCTTGACTTGGTTGTAGAAAGACTCTGCCTTGATGCGTTCCTGTTCGGCTTTCGACAAGGCGCTGGCATATTCGATGTAAGTCTGGTTGATGGCGCTGGTTTTCTCGTCCAGCGTGAGGATCTGCTTTTGCTGTGCGTACGCATTGAGCTTGCGTTCCGAGTCCTCGAGTCGGGACTTCATCTGCTTGATCTGGTCTTCCAGGAATGTCTTCGCATATGCGGATGAGTCGATCCGGCGCTCTTGTCCCAACGACACGAATGTCTGAGCCGTCGTATTGGCGATCTTGGCAGCGAGCGAGGGGTCCACGTTGTCCACCGAGACTCGCACAAGACGGGAATTCTGGACGGGTTCGATGGCGAGCGCGCCAAGGAAGGCGCCGACGACAGCTTCACGGCCAAGTATCTCGGGATCGGTGATCGAGGGCGTCGACAGCTTGCGATAGCCGGAAACTACCCGGCCCACGAATCCTTCCGGTGCCGCGCTCGAGGCGTCGGCTTTCGCTGGTGCAGCCGGGGCCCGGCTGGCCATTGCTTTGGAGCGGTCCAACTGAAGCTCGTCGATCACGCGTTCTGCCAGTGATCGGCTGCGCAACAGTTCGTACTGTGTTTTCAGGCCCAAGAATTCGTCAACAGAAGCCTGGTCGGGATCGGCAGTGCGGAAATCGACGATTCGCGCGGGTGCCCTTTCTATTTGGATGACTGCAGTCGCCCGATAGGTCGGGCGCAACAGGAATGTGTTGATGCCTGCGATCGATGTGGCGACGATGACAACGAGCAGCAGCGTCCATTTGTGTTTGAGCACCATCCCCAGCAAGTCGCTAAGCGTCAGGGCACTGGCGTCGTCCTCGTCCTCGCCGTGTCGCGTGAGGGCGGGTTGCACCATATAAGGATGGCGCAGCGCGAGTTCCGTGCGGTTCGGATGCTGCAGTGAAGAGGGAAGATGTTCAGGAGCCATGGGGCATGCCTGCGCGTTTCAGGCGCCAGACTGTCGCGCTACTTGGGAACGAGCACCGAGAAGGGGTTAATCGAGTCGAGCACGTCGCGGAACAGCGAGTCCTTCAGCAGCGCGCGAGTCGCGTTGCGCTGTACGACGATCAGGTCGTCGCCCCTGATAACGGGATCGTCTGCCTTGCCCGCGCGGATCTGATCGACGTCGTAGACAGCAACCTGGCGGACGTGTTGGTCATTGACACGGTAGAGCATGACCTCCGAGCTGTTGGCAATGGGCCCGAAGCCGCCGGCGACCGCCAGCACGCGCAGCAGAGTCATTTGGCCCGTCAGCGGAATGATGCCGGGGCGTGCAACGGCGCCTTCGATGGTGACGCGATCCGCCGTAAATTCCTTGATGAAGATCGAAACTTGCGGATTCTGCAAGTACTTTTCTGCATATCGATGGGCGATTCGCTCTTCCACTTCCGGGGCGGTGAGGCCTGCGATCATGATCTGGCCGATCAGGGGCAGCGAAATATTACCCGCTCCATTCACCCGCACCGTTCTCTTGAGGTTGTCGGCGTCCATCACCTCAATGTCGATCAGGTCGTTCGGGCCTACTCGGTAATCCTTGCCTAGCGCCAGTGGCGCGGCCAGTGTCTGGCTACCCGCGGTGCGCAGGCCGCCATCGGTCAAAACGTCTGAGCTGTAGATGGGCCGGGCCACGCCTACCCGCAGGTCAAGTGTGCTGTTATAGGCGGGACGCGTCGCTGGGGCCGTGTCTGCGGTCTGGGCAATGGCGGGCGCCGATGCGGAAGCGGCAAGGCCGAGCAAGAGTGCAGTGATGCGGTTAGTCATGGCAGGTAACCCATCATTGGGCCACCGAAGTCTTGACCACAAATTGCGGAAGCTTGGTAACATTTTTAAGCAGCAACGCATGGACAGCGTCGATGCCGTTTTCACGCATGGCCGCGTAATCTTCACGCGACTTGCGCAGCATGTTGAACACCTGGTTGCTGATGCCGCCAGCCCGCATCCTGACCAGCACTTCAGGGATGTATCGGGCCTGGACGCCACCGCGCCAGAGGATGCGCAACATGCTTTCATAATCGGCGGCAATTCGGTAACCGGTGTTGAAGCTGCCGAATCGATTGTAGACCTCGCGCCGAACATAGAAAGTGGGATGCGGGGGCATCCAGCCACGCGCCAGTTGCTCGCGCGTGTAATCGCCGGCTTTCCAGTAGCGCACCACGCGTGTGACATCGTTCTTGCGAACGTAGACCAGGTCGCCATAGACCGCGTCGACAGAACTGTCGTCAAAGGCATCAGCCACGCGGCTGAGGACATCAGGTCCGGCGAATTCATCGTCGGCATGCATGAAGCCCACGATGTCGCCGGTGGCTGCGCGAATGCCCTTGTTGAGCGCGTCATAGACGCCTTGGTCCGGCTCGCTGATGAGCTTTGCGATGTGACTGCGGTATTGCTTCAGGATGGCCTGCGAGCCGTCGGTGGAGCCGCCGTCCACAACGATATGTTCAATGTTGGGCCAGCTCTGTGCGTGAATCGACCGCAGGCAACCCCCGAGCGTCGCTACCCGGTTCTTGACTGCCGTAACCAACGATATCTGTAACAGCATGTGAAAAATATATCAGCTTGTGTCACCAATTATCGCAAGGGCAGCCAAGCCTGCAAACTCTTTCAATGATTTGGTTACAGTTATTAATGCATCCAGTGAAGGAAGCCACACTTTTGCGCCTCCATCTTCGTCTCCCCCTCCCCGACGGTCGGTCACCGCAGGAATGAGCTGGAAGGAAGCATCGCTCCATACTAGTCCAAAAGTTTTCATTGCGCGGGTCATGTGCTGTGCCGAAGTCACCAGTAATACGCGTCGCGCGCCCAGTTGGATCAGCAGCGGCTTGATGTTGGCGGCGTTCTCCCGTGTGTTGCGACTTTTGCCTTCGGTCACGATCGCTTCGGGGGGCACGCGCAATTCGAGCAGCATCTCCTTGATGGCGTCGGCCTCGACCTGGTGATTTGCCAGGGCCGGCCGGTTGCCGGCCGCGACGACCACCCACTTTGCCTTGCCCGCCCGGTAGAGCGCTGCAGCGTGCCAGACGCGCGAAGACGCGGGGCCGAGCAGAAAGGTCGGCCGGTATGGCGGATGCGCTGCCACCAGCGCGCCGCCCAGGACCACGATGGCATCGGCCTGCGGCGTGGCTTGCGGCGTGAGCGCCTCATAGTCGCCTTCGAGCAAGTCGAGCATGCGGTTCGCCACTATCGGCATGGAGCCAATCCACAGGCCACAGAACGCGAGTGCAGCCAGCCACACCGCGAACTTGCGCCGCCGCCATGCAAGGCACACGCCGGCCATGAGCCAGGCCACCATCGCCAGCGTGAATGGCGACAACCAATAGAACGCCCACTCCTGCCACATCGCGCTCAGCCCGTCCGCCGAACTACATGGTCGCCCAGCACCAGGACATCCATGCGGGTGCGCAGGAAGCAGTCGAGTGCTTCATTGGGCGTGCACACCACGGGCTCGTTCTCGTTGAACGATGTGTTGAGCACCATGGGCACGCCCGTAAGGTCGCGAAAGGCACTGATCAGCCGGTGGTATCGCGGATTGGTGGATGCATCGACAGTTTGTAGCCGGCCCGAACCGTCCACATGCGTGACAGCGGGAATGGCAGCGCGTTTAGCGATGCGGACGGGAAAGACCTGCATCATGAAAGGCACGTCGCCATCGAGCTCGAACCACTCACTGGTTGACTCGCGCAGGATGGAGGGCGCGAAGGGCCGGAATGACTCCCGGCGCTTGATCTTGAGATTGAGGACATCTTTCATGTCGGCGCGCCTCGGGTCGCCGAGGATGGAACGATTGCCCAGTGCGCGCGGACCCCACTCCATGCGGCCCTGGAACCATCCGACCACCAGGCCTTCGGCGATCGCGGCCGCTGCTTCGCGCGAGAGCGCATCTTCGTCTCCGGCGACGCGGACGGTGCAGGATTGCGCGGCCAGTTCACCCGCGCGTTCGCGCAGCAGATCGGCGATGGCATCACTGCCGAAGTGCGGGCCCCAATAGGCGTGCTGATGCGCCGGCCCGCGCGCACCGCCCAACTGGTGCCAGACGCTGTACGCGGCGCCGACCGCTCCGCCGGCATCCCCTGCTGCGGACTGCACGTAGACCTCGCGGAACGGCGTGCGCAACGTAACCTTTCCATTGGCCACGGAGTTCATGCCACACCCGCCAGCGATGGCGACGCACTTCAGCGGATGGCGCGCGTGCATTGCGTTGAGCAAGTGGAAGAAGGCTTCCTCGTACATGGCCTGCGCCGACCGCGCGATGTCCTTGTGGCGCTGCTCAAGCGCCTGGGGTCCTCGCACCGGCCCCAGAAGTTCGGCAAGCGCCTCCGAGAACAGAGTGCCCACGCTGGGGCTGCCGCCGCTCCATTCGTAGTCGACCTTCTCGCGGTGATGGCGAAAGTAATTCAGGTCCAGCCGAAAGCTGCCGTCGTCCTGCAGAAGCACGATCTTTCGCATCTGGGGCAGATAGGTGGGCTGACCATAGGGGGCCAGGCCCATGACCTTGTATTCGTCGCCGTAGTTCGGGAAGCCGATGAACTGCGTGATCGCCTGGTAGAAGACGCCCAGCGAATGGGGAAAGAGAACGCGGCCTTCGACGTCGATCCGCGTGCCCCGCCCTACGCCCCAGGCGGCGCTGGCAAAGTCGCCGAAGCCGTCGACCGAAACGACCACCGCCTCGTCGAAGGGCGACACATGAAATGCCGACGACAGGTGCGCGACATGATGCTCGACGGGATGGAGCCGCGCTCGCACCGATGTGCCCGGAAAAGCTTCGCGCAACAGGTCCAGGGTGCCGGCGCGCGCGCGCTTGTTGCGCAGACGGTCCCACAACAACCGCGGCTCGGGTCGATTGCGCAAGGTGTAGGCGACCTTGCGCCCGAAGTGGGCTCGTGCATCCTGGTTCAACGCCACGTGATCGACGCCCTCGATGCCGATGCCGGCTTCCTCGAGACAGTAGCGGATCGCTTCGGTGGGGAAGCCTGCCCAGTGCTTGATGCGGCGAAAGCGCTCTTCCTCCGCCGCCGCGATCATCAGGCCGTCGCGCAGGATGCACGCGGAGGCATCGCCGTGGAAGGCGTTGAGGCCGAGGATCGTGGTCACCGCGTCGCTCACCCTGCCATTGCCGCCTGGATCAACCGCAGGCTCAGGATGGCCTCGGCAATCCCCCGCTGGAGCGCGTAGAACAGGCCGGCGCGCCCATCAAGCAATCCGCGGCCCACCGTCAGGCAATACAGCGGCACCAGCCAGGGCGTCACGACCCACAACCTTCGCAGCCGATCGCGCCAACCCAACAGCGACCAGCGCGTGCCCAGGAGAAGCTCGCACTCAAGCCGGGCGTAGCGGTCTTGCGCGGCCAGCCACGCGGCCAGCGGTTTGCGGTCGTCGTGCGATACCAGGCCGCCGAACTCCGCGACCCGGCCTCCGATCTGCAGTCGCTGGGTATGACCCTCCTGCACATAGGTGCCCGCCAGCCGGCGGAACAAGACCACCACAGGTGGATACAGCGACGCCGTCAACGGGCGACCCTGGATGCAGTAGCGGAACCGCGCGCGATAGCCCTGAACGGGCGCGTCGGGCTTGAGCGCCGCAATTTCGTCCACCAGGCCGACATCGAGGACATAGTCCGCATCCAGGGCCAGCACCCATTCGGCTTGCAGCCCGCAATCATGCAGGCCATGGTTCCATTGGTTCGCATGGGCGTCGAAGCTGCGCGTGCAGACGCGCACATTGGGGAATTCTCGAGCGATCGCAAGGGTCGCGTCCGTGCTGCCGCTGTCGAGCACGACCACGCGCGGAAATCGCTTGAGCTCATCCAGCGTGCGTGCCAGGTTGGCCTCTTCGTTCCAGGCCAGGACCAGCACGTCAACGTGATCCAGGAAATCCATGCTCGTGTTCGAAAAGAAGGTCGGTGTACAGCCGCGCGAGGTTGGCACCCAGGGCCGGCATCGAGTAGCGTTCCTGCGCCAGTTGCCGCGCTGCGAGCGACATGCGCTCGCGGGTCTCCGAGTCCATGATAAGGCGCAAGCCCGCTGCGATGGCCGCAGGCGTGGGGCTGACGGCGACGCCCGCTCCTGCTGCTGAAACGTCAGCCGCGATGGCTACGCCTTCTCCGAGCACGCAGGGCAGGCCCGCCGCCAGGGCCTCGGCGGCTGCAATGCCGAAATTCTCTGAGTGCGAAGGCAGCACGAAGACGTCGGCGTTCGTGAAGGCGCGCGCCTTCGCCTCGCCCTCGACGCGCCCCAGCCAGTGCACCCGCTCGTCGAGTTGCAAGCGGCGGGCGATGGCTTTCAGAAAATCAACATGGACGGGATCACCGTCGCCGGCTAGAAATGCTTCCCAGCGGACAGGTTCATCGAGCAAGAGCGCCAGCGCCGCGAGCAAGCCTTCAACATTTTTCTTGGGGTCCAGGCGCGACAGAAAAAGCAGGCGCACCTTGTCGCTCGGGGTGCGGAGACCCGGCGCTTCGGTGTCCACCGCCAATGGAATGATGACCGGTTTTATCTTCAGGCCAAGCGCTGCCGCGTGCTGCGCCTCGGACTCGCTGGTGAAGTGAACGGCAGCCGCCCGCTCCAGCACCGGCCGTTCGATCAGGGACAGCGAAAGCTGTTTGAACAGGG
Source organism: Ramlibacter sp. (assembly GCA_046595775.1). GTDB lineage: Bacteria > Pseudomonadota > Gammaproteobacteria > Burkholderiales > Burkholderiaceae_C > Ramlibacter. The sequence continues at coordinate 8,708 of JBKJOM010000024.1, forward strand.
GCCTGCGCTGTTGCAGGCCCCACCGATCCAGGCTCCCCATAGGGCGCACGATGTAGGGCACGCCTGCCATGTGTGCGGCGCGCGCCGCTGCCGTTGTCGTGAACGAGAATAACGCGTGGATGTGGACGATGTCGAAGCGCGTGACTTCGCGCGACAACCACCGCAACAGCGAGGGGGCAGGTTTGTAGAAGTCCGCTCGCTTCCGGAAGTACCAATGGGTGGCGCCTCCTTCCAGCAAGGGCTGCCCGCACTGCTTGCCGTTGCGCTTGCCGGGTCCTGCGTCGTCTGTGGTTGCCGTTTCCACATTGACGCCACGCGCAGTCAAGGCCTTTTCGATGGCAAGCAGTGCGTGAGTCGGGCCACCATCGCCGCGCCAGAGGGAGGGAATCACGTGAAGCACCTTCACTTCGGCTCCAGGACGTGATGGATGGCGGTCAGGGTTGCCGCGGTTGCACGCTCGATGCTGTACTGGCTGCGCACACGCTCGCGGGCCAGCCGGCCCATGGGGGCCAACTGCTGCGGTTGAGCGGCCCACTTCACCAGGATCGCGGCGAGTGCTTGTACATCGCCGAAGGGAAAGATTTCGCCTGTCTCACCAGGGGTCACCAGGTCGGGGCCGCAGCCGACGCGGTCGCTCACGAGCGCCGGCAATCCGCAAGCCATGGCTTCGTTGACAACCAGGCCCCATGTCTCGCCATGGTCGGAGGGCAGTACCAGCGCGTCGGCGCACGCGTAGGCAGCAGGGATTTCCGATTGGTTCAGGAAACCCGCGAAGCTCACCAGCAGCCCGTGTTCGGCCACGTATCGACGCGCCTCCTTCTCGAGTTCGCCCGTGCCGATGACAAGCAAGTGCGCAGTGCTGCCACCATCGCGTGCAAGCCGCAATGCTTCGAGCAGATCGAGGATTCGCTTCTTGGGTTCGAGTTTTCCTGCGTAGCAAAAGCAGACGGCGTTTTCCGGGATGTCCCATTGGGCGCGCCGCTGGGCGCGCTGCGGTGCGGCGTCGCGGGCGCCCTGTCCGAAACGCTCGTTGTCGATGAAATAGGGCGCGTCGAAAAGCTTTCCCGGTGCAATGCCATAGCCACGATAAAAATCGCGGCTGGCTCGACCGATCGGCAGGAAGGCGGCGCAGCGACCAAGCAGCCAGCGGTGCCACAGCCGGACTGCGAAGCGTCGTGGGCGCAGCGCGTTTGCCTCGCCGCGCATCACCACGGGGATGTTGAGCGCATGCGCAGCAACGAGCAA
>JBKJOM010000282.1:0-3922 GCA_046595775.1 Ramlibacter sp.
GGCGACCTTCATCGTCTCGACGCCGGGATAGCGCGCCTTCCACACCGGCATCTGCGCACGCAGGTAGTCGTCGATCTCCTTGGCGAGAACCTGGAACGTCGTGCTCGTCGTGCGACCGCAACCCGGGCAGGCTGTGACGCTCGGGACGAAACTGCGCAGGCCAAGGGACTGCAGGATTTCGGAAGCGATCACCACCTCTTGCGTGCGCGACTCGCCCGGCTGCGGCGTGAGCGAGACGCGAATCGTGTCGCCGATGCCTTCCTGCAGCAGGATGCCAAGGGCCACGCTGGACGCGACCGTGCCCTTCGTGCCCATGCCGGCTTCAGTCAGTCCCAGGTGCAGCGAGTAATCGCAGCGCTTGGAGAGCTCGCGGTAGACCGAGATCAGGTCCTGCACGCCGCTCACCTTGCACGACAGGATGATCTGGTTGCCATCCATGCCCATCGCCTCGGCGCGCTTGGCCGACTCGATGGCCGATGTGATCAGCGCCTCATACATGACCGGCTTCGCGTCCCACGGCTGCGCGCGACGGCTGTTCTCGTCCATCATTTGCGCGAGCAGCTCCTGGTCGAGGCTGCCCCAGTTCACGCCGATGCGCACGCACTTGTCGTACTTCATCGCGGCTTCGATCATCTGGCCGAACTGGCGGTCGCGCTTGTCGCCTTTGCCCACGTTGCCAGGATTGATGCGGTACTTGGACAACGCCTTCGCACAGTCGGGGTAGTCGGTGAGCAGGCGATGTCCGTTGTAGTGGAAGTCGCCGACCAGCGGCACATCAATGCCCATGCGATCGAGCTGCTCGCGGATGTACGGCACCTGCGCAGCGGCCTCGGGCGTGTTGACCGTGATGCGTACCAGCTCCGAGCCCGCGATCGCGAGTTCCTTCACCTGGATCGCCGTGCCGATCGCATCGACCGTATCCGTGTTGGTCATCGACTGCACGCGCACCGGTGCATCGCCGCCGATCGTGACCACGCGATCGCCCCAGACGGCGCGGGCCTGTCGGGAACGGCGGGGCAGCGGCGCGGCCGCATCGATCGGTAGGCAGGGGGCTTGCATGTCGGTACTACTTCACTTCAAAGCGGGCGACGTTGTCGCGCGATACCGGGCGCAGGTCGAACGGCCTGCCGCGCACTTGCACGTCGATGGCGTCGACCCGGCCGATGGTCACTTGCAGGGGCATGGCGCCGGATGCGGCGGCGACCTCGCCAGCCACGAGGATCTTGCGCACGGGGACTGCACCCTTCGCATCGATCACCTCGACCCACGACTCAGCCTTGGCGCGGAACACGAGGGTGCCATTCGCCGGTGCGGGCGCAACGGACGCCGCGGTGACGGGCACCACCGCAGCTGCAGCTATCGGCACGGACGCCCCGGTCCTGGGCGGAGGTTGCGCAGGAACGCCGTCGGCGGGCACTTGACTGGGCGCCGGTGCAACAAAGACTGGCGCCGTGGCAGTCGGCTTGTCCTGGAGGGAAGGCGTCACCGGCTGGACAACTTGAGTGCTCTTTTCTTCCTTCTGTGCGGCAGGCAAAAGGATCAGCACCAACGCGCCAAGCAGCAATGCGAAGACTGCGAGAAAGACCGGTTGGGTGAGCTGGTCGACCCAGCTGGGCGGCTCACCGTCGCTGGGCGCACGGAACGGTTCGTTCAGGCCGTCCGAGACGCGAACCAGGCGCGGCGCAGTGCTCTGCGGCAAGCGCTCGAGCACAGGTTGCGGATCGATCTTGAGCGCACGGCACACGCTCGACGCCAGCCCGCGGATGAACACCACATCGGGCATGTCCTGGTAGCGGTCATCTTCCAGCGCCTCGAGCTTGCGCACCGGAACCTTGAGCGAAACAGCCAGGGCCGCGACGTGAAGGCCGCTGGCTTCGCGCGCGCGGCGCAACAACATGCCTGCAGTGACGCCGTCCGTCGCCGGCGCGGGCTGCCATTCCTGCGCCTCACTCATCGAATGCGCCCCTCTCAAATGCCCCCGCTTCCCGGCTTTGCGCGAAGCGCTTGCGCAGCACCTCGCCAAGCTGGCGCGCCGCGATCATGTCGTTCTGCTTGCGCTCGATCTTGATACCGAGCCAGAGTGTCTCGGCGTTGGCCAGGTCGCTGTTGTTCAGGCGGCGGACGATGAATTGCGAGCGCGCGTTTTCGCCGCGGCGAAACAGCAGGCTGGCGAGGTTGTAGGCGGTCACCGGGTTGGCCGGGTCGAGCTCATAGGACCGCGCCAGGGATCGCTCCGCATCCTCGTTGCGGCCGGCGCGCGCTTGGCAGACGCCTTGCGCGAGCAGCGTCTTCGCCTGGCCTGAATAGCCGGGCGAAGCCATCGCGGCTTCGAAGGAGCGCTGCGCCTCGGCGTAGCGCCCGGTCTGGCACTGCAGCCAGCCGTAGTTGTGCTGCGCATTGGCATCGCGCGCGTCCAGCGCCACCGCCCGGCGGAAACTGTCTTCGGCCTGTCGCATGTCGTTCAGGCGCATGTAGATCAGGCCGCGCAAGGTATAGGCGTCAGGGAAATTCGGATCCGACGAAAGCACCTGCTTGACCTCGTCCAGCGCGATGTCGGTCTTGCCCTGTTCGAAGTAGCCCACAGCGAGTTCCATGCGGATGCGGGCCCGCTTACGGACCTCGCCCTCATCGGACTCGGTGAGCTTGTCGCGCGGCGCGTCGCCCTGCGAAGAACCCATTGCGCAACCGCCCAGGGCCAGCAGCAACACGCCCGCCAGTCCCACCCAGCCAAGGCATCGCCTCGGGTCCCATTTCCCCGCCGCGCTCGTCATGTTCAGGTCTCCTTCGCGGCCGGCGCGATTGCCGGCACCGGCTTCAGCATCACGGTACGCTGGCGGGCCATTCTTTCGCCCACCCGGGTTCTGTCCTTGACGTCACCGGCGAGCTGTCCGCAGGCGGCGTCGATGTCGTCCCCTCTTGTCTTGCGCACAGTGGTGACGATACCAGCATCACCCAGGATTTTCGCGAACCCGAGCACCTGCGTGTGGGGAGAACGCGTCAGCCCCGATTGGGGGAAGGGGTTGAAAGGAATGAGATTGAGCTTGCAGGAGACGCCCCGGCCCGAGTGGTGCTTCACCAGTTGCACGAGTTGCTTCGCGTGTTCGGGCTGGTCGTTCACGCCATCGAGCATGCAGTACTCGAACGTGATGAAGTCGCGCGGCGCATGCTCGAGATAGCGGTTGCAGGCATCGAGCAGCTCGGCGAGCGGGTACTTGCGATTAAGCGGAACGAGGTTGTCGCGCAGTTCGTCGTTGGGTGCGTGCAGCGACACAGCCAGGGCCACCGGGCAGTCTTCGCCGAGGCGGTCCATCATCGGCACGACCCCGGAAGTCGAGACGGTCACGCGGCGGCGCGACAGGCCGTAGCCGTGGTCGTCGAGCATTGTCTTCAACGCGGGCACCAGCGCCGAGTAGTTCTGCAACGGCTCGCCCATGCCCATCATCACCACGTTGGAGATGACGCGCTCTGAGGTCTTCAGGTGCTTGCGCAGATAGTGCTCGGCGAACCAGAGTTGCGCGACGATCTCGCCGGTGCCGAGGTTGCGGGAGAATCCCTGGTGACCGGTAGAACAGAAACGGCAGCCGACCGCGCAGCCAGCCTGCGATGAAACGCAGAGCGTGCCGCGATCGTCTTCGGGGATAAATACCGCCTCGACGGCGTCGCCCTGCCCCACGTCGAACAACCACTTGATGGTGCCGTCGGCGGATTCGTGCTGGGTGATGACTGAGAGACCCTCGACGCGGGCCGTTGTCTTGAGTTTTTCGCGCAGCGACTTCGCCAGGTCACTCATCTGGTCGAAGTCGGCAGCGCCACGCTGGTGGATCCAGCGGAAGAGTTGCGTTGCGCGAAAACGCTTTTCGCCCAGGCGTTCGCAGAACGCAGCCAACCCTTCGAGGTCGAAGTCGAGGAGGTTGGCCGTCAT
>JBKJOM010000013.1:0-15872 GCA_046595775.1 Ramlibacter sp.
CGAGAAAGCGCGCGACGAAGGCGCCCGTGACTGCAGTGACCGCAACGGCTGCCAGCAACATCAGAGCCAACTGCAGCGCCGGGTTCACGATGCCCGCCGCCGTGGTGGCGGCGTAGGTGGCAAGCGCAGTAAAGCCGCCCAGCATCAGCACGTCGCCGTGGCTGAACTTGATGACGTCCAGCACGCCGAAAAAAAGCGTGAAGCCCACGGCCACCATCGCGTAGATCACGCCCAGCATGAGCGTGTTGACAAGGTACTGGCTGAGGACTTCGATGCTCACCGCAGCCTCACTGGCCCGGCAGCTTCCGCTTCTTGGTGGCGTACTCGCTGTCTTCCCACAACACCCACTTGTTGTCCTGAACAACGTATTTGCTGATCAGCGGCACAATGTTCTGGCGGTGGTCGTCCAAGGTGACCTTGCCGATGATGGTGTCCGCGTCTTTGGTGGAATTGAGCGCAGCGCGCACCTTCTTGCGATCAGGGCCGACCTTCTCGATCGCGTCCATGATCAGCGTCGCGGCCGAGAAGGCAAAGGGACCGTAGGCCTCCGCTGGCTCGGCGTACTTGGCCTGGTTGTACTTGGCGATGAAGTTCAGCCCGCCTGGCAACTTCTCCCAGGGCGCGCCCTCGATGAAGCTGAGCGAGCCTTCGGCGAGTTCCTTGCCCAGGCCGTCGTGATAGGCCGCGCTCTTGATGCCCGAGGTGCCTTCGAACACCGCCTTGATGCCCAGCTTGTCCATCTGGCTCTTGATGCGGATACCGATGGGCGTGAGGCCGCCGAAGTAGACGACGTCGGGCTTGAGTTCCTTCACCTTGGTCAGTTCGGCGGTGAAGTCTTGCTGGTCGGCGGTGACGCCGAAAGTGCCGATGATCTGTCCGCCGCTCTTGGCCAGGAACTGGCTGAAATACTTGTTGTGGCCCTTGCCGTAGTCGGTGGTGTCGTGGATCACCACCCACTTCTTGTAGCCCAGGCCGGTCATGAACTTCGAGGCCACCTCGTTCTGGTTGATCATCGTCCCGTTGACACGGTGGATTTCCTTGAAGTCGTTGCCGTAAGTGATCTCGGGGAGCACAGCGCCCCACACAATTACCGGCATGCCGAACTTGTGATAGACCTCGGTGGTGCTCATCGCCACGGCCGAGCAGTAGTGCGTGACGCCGGCAACGATGCTGTTGTCGGCCGCGGCCTTGGTGGCCACCTGCACGCCGACGTTGGGCTTGCATTCGTCGTCAAGCACCACCAGTTCGTACTTGTACTTGGACTTCGGGTCTTCGTTGCGCATCTTCACCGCGAGGTCGGCCGAATTGCGGCCGCCAATTCCGTTGGCGGCGACACCACCGGTCAAAGGGCCGATGAAGGCAATCTTGACCGTGTCCTTGCCTTGCGCATGGGGGCTGGCCAGCAGCGCCGCGAACAGAGGCGCTGCCCACCAACGACGAAGGGTTGAGAAAGTGGTCATGGGAGCGCTCCTGCAAATGAAAGGTGAGGGATGATACGAATGTTGGCAACGAAAGTGATCAGTGTGGAAGGCGTGCAAAGCGTTGTGCAAGCGAGTTGAACATCATTTCAACATGCGAGCAAACACCGTGCCACGTGCTTACCGCGACACGGCCGTGCTTTCCCACTTAGCCGTTTCCCAAGTTAACTCGTGATCGGCGCACGACCAAGATGAGGTCACATTCAGGCGGCAGTGCCCTGCGAGCGGGCGGATTCCAGGTCGGCAGTGGGCGAAGAGCGTCGGCCAAGGTGTGCCAGATAAGGCTGTACCCGCCGCCACATCTGCCAGCCCCACCACAGCTTTACACCCCAGGCGGCCGCGAGGCGTGGCCGCCAAATGAGGGGCAGCGCCACTGCGCCGGCAATCCACAGCGGATGCGCGACCAGCCAGCGTACGCCGCCGCGCACCTGGTCGGCGATGAGAAACGGGCGCTCCAGCGGCTGCGCCTCATGCGCCAGCCGTTCCCGCAACGCGTGGCTGCGCGCGACCAGCTGGCCTTGGCGGGCCTGCAGGGTGGCGCGGCGATCACTCCACATGTTGGGGCTTCCTACTCGCGCGGCGCCAGATCGGCGCGGTCGCGCGCAAGCTCGGCCAGCGTGGCCGGGAAGACGCCGCCCGGGCTGTGCAGCCGGCGCCCGCCGGCGCGCATCGTGAGCATGCCGACCGCAAGGAAGGCGACTGTAAGCACCGCCAGGGCCGCGACCCGATAGCCCTCGGCGAACAACATGACCACCAGGGCGCACAGCAGCACCGTGCCGACGGACAGCAGCATGAGACCGATGCCGGCCAACAGCAGGCCATCGAAGATGCGCAGCTTTTCCTGCTCCAGCTCATTGCCGAACAGCTGCAGGCGCACCTGCGCGATCTCCAGCATCGTGCCCAGCAACCGGCGCAGCGACGCGAACAGCCCGCCAGGCGATTCCGATTCGCTCATCGCCCGCCCTAGCGGCGGCTGATCAACAAGCCAATGACGAGCCCGGCGCCGGCGGCGATGCCGACGGCCTGCCAGGGGTTCTCGTGCACATAGGCGTCGGCGGCCTTGCCGGCGTCCTTGGCCCTGGTGATCGCCATTTCCTGCAGGCTGGCGAGGTCGGCCTTGGCCTGCTCCATGCGCGACTGCATCCGCTTGCGCATCTCGGCTGCCTTGTCGCCGACCTCGCCGGCGGTGAGCTTGAGCAGTTCCTCCGCATCGGCGATCACCAGCTTGAGATCGCTCATCAGCTTTTCCTTGTGGGCAGTGGTCATCTCGGACATCCGGGCCTCCATGGTTCAGGTTGGAAGCAAATGGTAGCGCCTGCGGGCCACGACAACCAGAACCGGAAACCCCAATGCTCACATTTGCGCGCGCCTCCCCAATGCGATCGGACGCCGCCGACTCATGCAGCGGTAACCGGTTGATCACCGCCGCTTGACCCCGGGGCCGCGTGCGGTGCGTCGAAGCAATACCCGACGCCATAGACCGACGTGATGCAATTGAATTGCGGGTCGCTCAACTGGAGCTTGCGGCGCAGGTTCTTGATATGGCTGTCAATCGCCCGGTCACTGACGTCACGCTCGTCGGCACGCATGCTATCAAGCAACTTTGCGCGCGAAAACACGCGGCCGGGCTGCTGCAGCATCAGGCGCAGCATGCGAAATTCGAGCACCGTCAGCGGCAGCCACTGGGCGCGCCATCGGATGCGCAGCTTGTCGTCGTCAACCTGCCAGAGCGGCGACGTGTTGGCCAGGCGCCCCTGGGCGCGCCGCAACTGGGCCCGCACGCGTGCCATCACCTCACGCGGGCTGAAGGGCTTGCACACATAGTCGTCGGCGCCGGTCTCCAGGCCGAGCAGGCGGTCGAGCTCATCGACGCGCGCGGTGAGCATGATGATCGGCACGTCGCTGAACCGGCGCACTTCGCGGCACACGCCGATGCCGTCTAGCCCCGGCAGCATCAGGTCGAGCAGCACCAGCGACGGTCGTTCGCGCGTGATTTCATCTACCGCAGTCAGCCCATTGGCCACCGCGCGCGCAACCAGCCCCTCGGCCTGAAGGTAGTCGAGCAGCAGCCGGGCCAGCTTCGGGTCGTCTTCGACGACCAGCACATGAGAGTCGATGGCTGCACTCATCTCCGTGCCCCCTGCGCCACGCAAGGCAGCACCACCTCAATGCACAGCCCCCCCAGCGTCGACTTGCGGGCCATGATGCGGCCGCCATGTGCCTGCGCGATGGCCTCGCAGATGGCCAGGCCCAGGCCGCTGCCGCCACGCTCGCGACTGCGTGCAGCGTCGGCGCGGTAGAGCGGCTCGAACAGTCGTGCCAGGTCGGCATCGGGCACCCCCGGTGCAGTGTCTTCCACGGTGAGATGCACATGCCCATGCTCCGCGCGCCACGCCACCTTGATGGTGCCCGGCGCGTCGGTGTAGCGCAGACTGTTTTGCAGCAGGTTGCCCAGCAGCTGTTCGATGCGCGCAGCATCCCAATGCACTGGCATCGCAACCGGTTCCCCTGCAATCGCGTGCAGTGCCAGGCCGGCCTTCGCCGCCATGCCGGCGTGGCGTTCGAGCACACCACGAACCGTCTGCAAGGCATCCATATTGGCGAAGTGGCAAGGCAGCGCGTTCAGGTCGGCGATGGCCAGGGAGTGCAGGTCGTCGACGAGCGCACCCAGCCGCAGTACATCGTCGCGCAAGGAACGCATTGCGGCCGCATTGAGTGGCCGCACGCCATCAACGAGGGCTTCGATCTCTCCCCGCAGCACCGCCAGCGGCGTGCGCAGTTCGTGCGACAGGTCAGCCAGCCAGCGCCGCCGCGAACCCTCGATGCGTTGAAGGCTTTCGGCCATGGCATTGACGTTGCGCACCACGTCGCCGATTTCGTCGCTGCGCTCGATGGGAATGCGCACGTCGAGCTCGCCCTGCGCGATGCGCGCCGTGGCCGCCTGCACGGCAGCCAGCGGCCGAACCCACTGCCGGGCCAACCACACCGCGCACGCCAGCGCCAGCAACAACAGGGCCGAGGCCACGCCCGCGATGCCCAGGTATTGCGAACGCAGGAACTGTGTCTCGTGGGCCTCCGGCGCACGCTGCCGCGGTCGCAGCAGCGCCAGTGCAACCGATGCACCACCGACCTGGATGGCCCGCTGGATCACCCCGGGCTCGTGGGCGGCGATAGGGGGACCGGCCCAGTGCCGGCCATCCGGCCGGGCCAAGGCAACACGCGCGCCGAAGCCATCGCCACCGCCGGCGGGCAGGCCACCGCCCGGCGGCGGTCCATTCCCGGGTGGCGGCCGCCGCGATGGCAGGGCTACGCCTTCCAGCACGGCCAGTTCGCGCAGAAGCCCAGACATGTCAGGGGGCCGTGGCGGCTCGGACAACGCGCCCCCGAGCGGCGCCTGTCCCAGAGACATGCGCACCTGCACCAGATCGACGAATTTGTCGAAGCGTTCCAGGTCTCGCGCCTGCAGGTAGGCACTGAAACCCAGGCGCAGGTTCCACGCGGTCAAGCCGCCCATGGCCAGCACGCTCAAGGCAACCGCACCGAGCAGCCAGAACGACAGTGTGTAGGCCAATCGCGAACGCATCAGCGCGTGAGTATGCCGCCAGATTGTGGAGAACCCATGGAGAAAAGGCCGCATTGCTTCCACAGTTGTCGGCCACATTGTTGGCACCTCAGGCTTTCACCCTGGGGTTCAACCGCGAACCGAATCAGACCCTAGATGCACCCACCCCTGAAAGGCAAATCCATGACAAAGATTCATCCCACGCTGGGCCTCACGCTGTGCGCGGCATCGGTGTTGATCGCCTGTGGCGGTGGCGGCGACAGCACGAGCACCAGTTCGTCCGACAGCACTGGCACCAGCATCGCAACCGGTGGCACCGCGGGCGTGCAGTGCGCCTACAACGTCAGCGTCTTCAACAGCACGCCGTCGGTCAACGCCACCAGCACCTCGGCCTGGAGTTGCACGAGCACGGTACGCACGCTGGCGGCCAACGGCCTGCCCGACCACGCAACCGGCACCTTTCCCAATGCCGACAACCCCAACACCATCAGTGCGCAGGCCATCGCCGCCAGCTTCACGTTGACGCCCACCGCGACCAGCACCGTCACCGCGCTCGGCGGCCCCCAAGGCACCACCGGCTATGTGCTCAACGGCGTAAAGATCGACGCCGGCACCGCCGGGGGCTGCAACGACAGTGGCAGCAGCTGCAGCCTCGCTGCACCCGCAGGCCAGTGGAGCATCGAAGCGCTGGGGCAGAGCAGCTTCAGGTTCGGCACCGACAGCAGCAACGCCCATGTGCAACCCGGTGGCGCCTACCACTACCACGGCATACCCGAGGGCTTCGTCGCCAGGCAGAACAAGGGCCAGGCAATGACCCTGACGGGCTGGGCCGCAGACGGCTTTCCGATCTACGCGCGCTACGGCTACACCAGCGCCACCAATGCCGCCTCGGCCATCAAAGTGATCAGCGGCAGCTACCGCCTGAAGACCACACCCGACGCCAACCGGCCCGCCACCACGCTCTACGCGATGGGCGCCTTCAGGCAGGACTACGAGTACGTGGCCGGCCTGGGCGACCTCGACGAATGCAACGGCCGCACCGGCGTGACGCCGGAGTTTCCAAATGGGATCTACCACTACTACGCAACCGACACCTATCCCTTCCTGCAACGCTGCGTAAAGGGCAAGTTGTGAGCCTGCGGGCCTGGTTGCAAAGGGGGCAGCGCGCGCTGCTCGCCAGCCTGCTCGGCGTGGCCCTGCTGCCGCCAGCACAGGCGCACCTGATGGTGGCGCAGCGTGGCACGCTCAACGTGGTGGGTGACGGCGCGTTCATGGTGCTGTCGCTGCCGGTGACGGCTTTCGTCGGCGTCGACGACGACCACGATGGGCAGTGGTCGCCCGCCGAGTTCAGCGCGCATGAAGCGGCCATCAAAGCGCAGGTGCAGCGCGGCGTGCAGTTGCTCGACTGGGGCCGTGCGTTGCCGTTGCAAGGTGTGATGCTGCAGCTGTCGCCAGGCGATCACACCGCGCAGGGCACAGCCCGTCAGGTCGTGGTGCTCGGCCGCTTCGCGCTGGGCGATGAGCGCTCGCGCCTGCAGCTCGAGCTGAGCCTGTTCGGCACACGGCCCGATGAACGCGCGCAAGAAGTCACCGTCAGCCGCGGCGACCAGGCCCGGCGCATGCTGCTGACGCCCGAGCACCCTGCAGGCGACTTGTTTCCCAGCGCCTGGTCCACGTTGGCAAGCCACGCGATGGAGGGCGTCACGCATGTCCTGGGGGGCCTGGACCATCTGCTGTTCCTGCTGGTGGCGCTGGCCTCGGGTTGGGGTTTGCGGCAGGCGCTGCTCGCCCTCACCTGCTTCACCCTCGGCCACGCGATCACGCTGGCGGCCAGTGTGATCGGCGGGCTGACCGTTCCGGCGGCGGTGGTCGAGCCTGCGATCGCGCTGACCATCGTCGCCATGGCCCTGTTCGACCGCTGGGCGCAGCGCCGACAGCGTTCCGGCGCTGCTGCGTTGCCACCGGGCCTGCGGTACGCGCTGGTGTTTGGCTGCGCGCTCGTTCACGGTCTGGGATTGGCGGGCGCCTTGAGCGATCTGGGGCTCGACACCCACCATCGGCTATGGAGCCTGGCGGGCTTCAACCTGGGCGTTGAGGCCGCGCAAGCCGGCGTAGCGCTGTTTGCCGCCTTGGTGTTGGTGGGCTTGCGCCGCCTTCACGGAGCTGTCGCACCGGATCTGGTCGCTCGCCTGGGCGCGTTGATGGCCGTGTCCATGGGTTTGTTCTGGTTTATGCAGCGCGCATCTGGCATGGCCTGAGGATGCTTGTCGGGACGTGTGCTTTGGCGGTGATGCCCGTTGCGATGGCGGAAGACTGCTTCGACGACGCCAGGGTCAAAGCACCCGATGTGCAATCGACACATAAAGCGGTATGCCAATCAGGATGTTGAACGGGAACGTGAGCCCGAGTGACATGCCGAAGTAGAGCGAAGGGCTCGCCTCGGGAATCGATTCGCGAATGACCGCCGGGACCGCAATGTACGAGGCGCTGGCCGCCAGCACCATCAGCAGCGCCCCGTTGCCCGGCGACAGCCCGGCCGCGGCAGCCAACCCGAGCGCCAGGCCGGCATGGACCAGTGGGCCGCCGATGGCATAGCCCAACAGCCAGGGCGAACGCCCCTTCAATGCGCCAAAGTTGCGCGCCGCAATGAGGCCCATGTCGAGCAGGAAGAAGGCGAGCATGCCCTTGAACAGGTCGCCCGAGAAAGGCTGCATGGCCTTCTGTCCCGATTCGCCCGTGACGAGGCCGACCACCATGGCCCCCAGCAACAGCAATTGGGCACCGTCCGTGAATGATTCATGAAGGATCTTGCCGACGCCGTGCTTTGGGGTCGCCGCTGCGGTGCCTTCGCGCCTGCGGGCCATGTTCGCCAGCACCACCGCCATCACGATGGCCGGCGACTCCATCAGTGCCATGGCCGCCGCCATGTGGCCGCCGTAGCCCAGGCCACGCATGTCCAGGTACTGCACCGCCGTGATGAAAGTGACAGCGCTGACCGAACCGTAGGTTGCTGCCACCGCGGCAGCATCGAAGCGCGAGAGGCGCCGCTTGAGCAGCAGGTAGCCGATCGCCGGCACGACGGTCGCCAGCAGGATGGCGCAGCCCAGACTGATTGCAACCTCGGCGGTGAGGCCGGACTTTGCCAGCGCGAATCCTCCCTTCAGGCCCAGCGCCATCAGCAGGTACAGCGAGAGAAACCGGGCGATCTGGGCCGGAATCTCCAGGTTGGAACGCACCGTGGCGGCGAAGATGCCGAAGACAAAGAACAGGATGGCGGGATCAAGAAAGTTTTGCATGTTGGGGCCATCTTCGACAAACCAGGCCTTCAACACAATTGATATGTTTCAATCCGACATATCGGAAAACGTGATGACTTATAACGCCCCACCCGGACTTGAACGCGCACCACGCGCCAGCCTTGTGCAACTGCGCAGCTTTGAGGCCGCCGTGCGGCTGGGCGGGGTGGGTCTTGCGGCGCAGGCACTGCATCTGGCGCAGCCCACGGTGTCGACCCAGCTCAAGGAGCTGGCGGCCGCGCTGGGCCTGGTGCTGTTTAAGCCGCGTGGCCGCGGCCTGGTGCCCACGGCGGTGGGGGAGCGGCTGGCCGAGGCGGTTCGTGAGATGGGCGTGAGCTGGCAGCAGTTTGAGGACGACGCCGCGGCGCTGCAGGGCTTGAAGCGCGGCCGCTTGCGGATCGCTGCCGTGACGACCACCGAGTATTTTCTGCCCGACCTGCTGGGTCCGTTCGCGCGCCTGTACCCCGGCATCCAGATTGAGCTTGCGGTGGAGAATCGCGCCGCCGTCGTGGCGCGGCTTGAGCGCGGGCAGGACGAGCTGGCAGCGATGATGCGCCCACCGGCGCACCTGCCCCTGGCCCGCTGGCCGTTTCTGCAGAACCCACTGGTGCTGATTGCGCCTCTCGATCACCCCTTGGCAAGCCGACAACGACTGAAGCTGTCGGATCTGATCAAGGAGCCATTGCTGTCACGCGAGGAGGGCTCGGGAACGCGCGCAGCTGCCGAAGAGGCCTTTGCGGAAAAGGGCATCTCCTGGCCACCCCGCATGGCCCTTGGCAGCAATGAAGCGATCAAGCATGCCGTGCGAGCCGGTCTGGGTCTGGCTGTGTTGTCCAGGCACACTTTGGCCGCGGATCCCGCGTCGGAAGGCCTGACCGTCCTGCCGGTGGCAGGCTTTCCGCTGCGCAGGCAGTGGTACCTCGTCTGGCGGCAGGATCGTGCACTATCGCTTCCAGCGCGGACGCTTCTTGACGACCTGCGCAATCGTCTGCGCGTGCGGTTGCGGCCCAGCTGAAACGCAGCGGAATGCCGGCATCGGCGTAGCATCGGCACTTTTTGGAGGAGCCATGGCCGAACAGGCAACGATCCGCTTCGAAGACGGCGAAGCCTATGAACGGATGATGGGCGCCTGGAGCCGCCTGGCCGGTGACATTTTCATCGACTGGCTCGCGCCGCCCCAAGGCTTGCGTTGGGTCGACGTGGGGTGCGGCACCGGCGCTTTCTCTGACCTTGTTTTGCGGCGCTGCGCACCGGCCAGCGTTGACGGTTTCGATCCTTCGGAGGGGCTCCTTGCCTATGCGCGAAAGCGGCTCGAAGGCCGCGCCACGGTGCGCTCCGGCGACGCGATGGCAGCGCCCTACCCTGACGACAGTTTCGACGCGGCCGCGATGGCGCTGGTGATCTTCTTTGTGCCCGAGCCCGAACGCGGCGTCGCCGAGATGGCGCGCGTGGTGCGGCCTGGCGGCCTCGTTGCTTCCTATGCGTGGGACATGTTGGGCGGCGGCTTTCCGCTCAGTGCGTTGATCGAGTCCATGCGCGAGATGGGCCTGAACCCGCCGCGCCCGCCGCGCAGCGATGCGTCGACGATCGACGCGCTGGCCGCGCTCTGGATGAGCGCGGGGCTTGTGGAAGTTCAGACCCGCACGATCGAGCTGGAGCGGCAGCTCTCCTTCGACGAATTGTGGAAAGGCGCGGCGGACAGCCCTAGCCTGGGCGCGACGGTGAAGGCGCAGTCACCAGAAGCTGCGGCGGACTTGCAGCAGCGCTATCGCGCGAAGCTGGCTCCTGCGGCTGACGGGCTGATGCTCGTCAAGGCGCGAGCCAACGCGGTACGGGGCACGGTCGCGCCGCGCTGACGTTGCCCAGGCACTTGAACACGGACAGCTTCAACCTCGAGCGGTTTATCGCCGCGCAAGACCCGACATCTGCAGGCTCGGCCAGTCAGCCGCCGCCCGGCGGATATGCCACGACCAGGCAGTTGTGCTTTAGCCGCGCGGATGGTGTTGCGCGTGGAGTTGCTTCAGTCGCTCGCGCGCGACGTGCGTGTAGATGGTGGTGGTGGAGATGTCGGCATGTCCCAGCAACATCTGCACCGCGCGCAGGTCGGCGCCGTGGTTGAGCAAGTGCGTCGCGAAAGCATGGCGCAAGGTGTGCGGCGACAGCGGCGCCGTGATGCCTGCGGTACGGGCGTTCTTCTTCACGACCAGCCAGAACATCGCGCGCGTCATGCCTTCGCCGCGCGCGGTCACGAACAGGTCTTCGGTCTGCTGCGCGCCCAGGATCACCGCCCGCGCCTCGCGCAGGTAGCGCGTGATCCAGTCGCGCGCCACCGCGCCGAAGGGCACCAGCCGCTCTTTGTCGCCCTTGCCGGTCACGCGAAGCACGCCTTCGTTCATGCTGACGTGGAAGGTGCGCAGCGTAACCAGCTCGCTCACGCGCAAACCACTGGCGTAGATCACCTCGAGCATGGCGCGGTCGCGCAGGCCCAGGGGTGTGCCGACGTCCGGCGCTTCGAGCAGCGCTTCGACTTGCGCTTCGGTCAGGGTCTTGGGCACGCGCAACGGTTGCTTGGCGGCCTGCAGGCGCAGTGTGGGGTCGGCGTTGATCAGGCGTTCGCGCAGGGCCCAGCGGAAGTAGCGCTTGAACACTGTCAAGCGGCGATTGGCGGTGGTCGCCTTGGTGGCCGCGTGCTTCGCCGAGAAGTACCCGTTGAGGTCGGCTTCGGCCGTGCTGTCGATCGTGCGGCCCTGCTCAGCCAGCCACTGGCCATACAGCGAGAGGTCGCGCCGGTAGGCGTCCAGCGTGTTCTTCGACAGGCCTTCCTCGAGCCAGATGGCGTCGATGAAGGCGTCGATGCTCGATACGCTGGCGGCCGTCATATGGCCGCCAAGATAACAAAGTCGCGGCCGGGGCTGACAGAATCGCGGCCCGGGGCCTCGAGAACGTCAGTCGAGCTTGAGCTTGGCCGTCTCGACGACCTTCTTGTAGACCGCGTACTCGGCCTTGATCTGGTCGGCGAACTGCTGCGGCGTGTTGCCCACGATGATCGAGCCAGTGTCCTCGATGCGCTTGCGCACGGCCGGGTCCTGCAGGGCCTTGAGCAAGCCTTCGTGGATCTTGGCGACGACTTCTGGCGGCAGGCCCTTGGGGCCGTAGATGCCGTAATAGGCCATGCGGTTCACCGGCTCCAGGCCCACTTCCTTGAAGGTCGGGACGTTGGGCAGTTCCTTCAGGCGTTGCGGGGCGGCCACGACGATCGGGACCAGGCGGTTGTCCTTGATGAAGGGCAGCGCGGACGGGATGTTGTCGAAGATCATGGGAACCTGGCCGGCCACCGTGTCGTTGAGCGCGGGGCCTGCACCGCGATACGGGATGTGCGTGACGAAGGTGCCCGACAGGTTCTTGTACAGCTCCATCTGCAGGTGGCCGATGCCGCCCGTGCCGGAAGACGAATACGAATAGCGGCCGGGTGCGCGCTTGAGCTCGGCGACGAAGGCCTTGTAGTCCTTCGCGGGAAAGCTGGGATGCACCGCGATGATGTTCGGCGTGGCCGCGATGTTGGCGATGGGCGTGAAGTCCGTCGTCGGGTTGTACGGCGTCTTGGGGTTGATGGCCGGGTTGGCGGCTGTGGTCGACACCGTGGCCATGCCCAGCGAATAGCCATCAGGCGCAGAACGCGCCGTCTCCAGGGCGCCGATCACACCGCCGCCACCGGCCTTGTTCTCGACGATCACCGTCTGGCCGAGGGCCTTGCCCAGCGGCTCGGCGATCACGCGCGCAATGATGTCGGTGGTGCCGCCGGGGGCGAAGGGCACGACCAGCCTGATCACCTTGCTGGGATAGGCCTGCGCCATTGCGCCGGAAGTTGCGAAGGTGCTGGCAGCGATCGCGGTGAGCGCGAGCCATTGGCGGCGTTTCATGGAAATTCTCCTTGAGGGTCGGGATAGCGGAATGCCCGACATGCTAAGTGCTGAACGCGGGCGGCTCTTTGTGGATTACACATAAGGGTAAATCCGGGCCGGTTATTCTCGGCGGGGTGAACTTCGCGCAGCTGCTTTTCCCCGATTTTTCGCTCATCCTGTGCGGGTTTCTGGTCTGCCGCTACACCGCGCTCAATCGCGCCGTGTGGGAGCAGGTCGAGAGCCTGGTTTACTACCTGCTCTTCCCGGTGCTGCTCTTCCAGTCGATCGTGCGCAGCCCCCTGGACTTCCGCGCGACATCGGGGCTGATCGTTGCGGGCCTGCTGATGGGCGTGGCCGCGATCGCGCTCTCCTATTCGCTGCCTTACCTGCCGGTCCTGGGCAGGTACATCGACCGGCGCGACCACGCCGCGGCGGCCCAGGTCTCGTTCCGTTTCAACTCCTTCATCGCACTGGCCCTGTCCGAACGCCTGGCCGGGCCGTTGGGGCTGCAACTGATCGCGGTGCTGATCGGCGTGTGTGTGCCCCTGGTCAACGTCGGCGCGGTATGGCCGATGGCGCGTCATGGCAACACCGGGTTCCTCGGCGCGCTGGTGCGCAACCCGCTGATCATTGCGACCGCCGCAGGCCTCGCGGCCAACGTCGCGGGCTTTTTGATCCCGGTGTGGCTGGAGCCGACGGTCAGCCGCATCGGCGCGGCATCGTTGGCACTGGGCTTGATGGCGGCGGGCGCGGGCATGCAGCTCTCCAGCCTCGCGACCAACAAGGTGCTGACGGTTTCGGTGCTGGCGATCCGCCACTTCTTCACGCCGCTGATCGCCGCCGGACTGGCGCTGGCCCTGAAGCTCGACCCGACCCAGACCGCCGTGCTGCTGGCGTTCTCCGCTTTGCCGACGGCTTCGAGCGCCTACGTGCTGGCAGCGCGCATGGGCTACAACGGGGCCTTCGTCGCCGGGCTGGTCACGCTGTCGACGTTGCTGGGGCTGGCGAGCCTGCCGTTCGCGTTAGGGGCGTTGCGCTAACGCCCAGGCCACATGGTCCCGCACCAATTCACCCGGATGCGCCTCACGCGACCGCAACGCATCGCGCAGCGACCCGTCCCCCGTCTCACGCCACGCATTGCCCAACGCCACCGCGATATTTCGCAACCACCTTTCATGCCCGATGCGGCGGATCGGGTTGCCTTCGGTGAATCGCAGAAACTCTTCTTCGGTCCAGGCAAACAGCACCACCAGGTGCGCGCCTGCGAGGCCCTCGCGCGGATCGAAGTCGGGCAAGGCACTGCGCCGCGCGAACTTGTTCCAGGGGCAGATCAACTGGCAGTCGTCGCAGCCGTAAATGCGGTTGCCCATCAGCGGCCGCAGCTCCAACGGGATCGGGCCATGGTGCTCAATCGTCAAGTACGAGATGCAGCGGCGCGCGTCAAGCTTGTGGGGCGCGACGATCGCCGCGGTAGGGCAGATGTCAATGCAGGCCGCGCAGGTGCCGCAATGTTCCGTGACCGGCAAGCTCTCGGGCAAAGCGAGGTCGACGAAGATTTCGCCCAGGAAGAACATCGAGCCGGCTTCGCGACTGAGCACCAGCGTGTGCTTGCCGCGCCAGCCTTGGCCGCTGCGCACCGCCAGTTCCGCCTCCAGCACCGGCGCCGAGTCCGTGAACACCCGGTGGCCGAACGGCCCCACCTGCGCCGCGATGCGCTCGCTCAGGGCTTGCAGGCGCGCGCGAAGCACCTTGTGATAGTCGCGGCCCCGTGCATAAGTCGAGATCACTGCCTCGGCCGGGTGCCACAGGCGGTCGAATTCCACCGCCTGCCAGCCCTCGGGCGTATCCTGCGGCAGGTAGTCCATGCGGGCGGTGATCACGCTCACGGTGCCGGGGACCAGTTCCGCCGGACGTGCCCGTTTGAGGCCGTGGGCTTCCATGTAGGCCATTTCGCCGTGAAATCCGTTGGATAACCAGGCGGCCAGGCCCGGTTCGGCGGACGAGAGATCGACGCCTGCCACCCCGATTTGGGAAAATCCCAGTTCTCGGGCCCAGGCCTGGATATCTGCCACCAACTGAGGACCGTCGATCTGACCGATGTTGAACGCCACCCGCCGATTCTAGGAACCACGGGCAAAGCCGTGGCCTGGCCGACGGAAGAAGCCACGCGCGCCTATGCGGCGCAACTCGCGTCGCACCCGGCCATTGCCAATGCGTTCATCGAACTGCATGGCGATCTGGGCGCGGGCAAGACGACGTTCGTGCGGCACTTGTTGCGCGCGCTGGGCGTATCCGAGCGCGTCAAGAGTCCCACGTACACGGTGATGGAGCCGCACGAAGCGGGCGGCATCGCGATCTACCACTTCGACTTCTACCGCTTCAACGACCCACGCGAGTGGGAAGACGCGGGCTTTCGCGATGTCTTCGCCGGGCCGGGCCTCAAGGTCGCCGAATGGCCGGAGAAGGCTGAAGGCCTGTTGCCGGTGGCCGACCTCGCGATCCGCATCGAAGTGCAAGCCGACGAGACGCGGCAAGTCACGCTGCACGCGAACACGCCGCTCGGCCAGGAACTGCTGCGATGAAGCGCCGCGACTTGCTCAAGCGAGGGTCGCTGGCGCTGGTGCTCGGCTCCTCGCAGATCGCCCGCGGTGCGACGCTGGTTGCGGTGCGCGTGTGGCCCGCGCCGGAATACTCGCGCGTCACGCTCGAATCCGACACGCCGCTGCAGGCCACGCATACGCTGCTGCAGTTGCCGCCGCGGCTGGCGGTGGACATCCAGGGGCTGGAGCTGAGCCCGGAGTTGCGCGAGCTGGTGGGCAAGGTGCGCGCCGATGACCCGTTCATCGCCGGCATCCGCGTTTCGCAACATGGGCCCGGCGTGTTGCGGCTGCTGGTCGACCTGAAGCAGCCCGCCGCGCCACAGGTGTTCACACTCCAACCGGTGGCGGCGTACAAGCACCGGTTGGTGTTCGACTTCTACCCGGTGAAGACGGTCGACCCGCTCGAAGCGCTGATTGCCGAGCGCATGAAGGACCGGCCCATGCCCCCGCCTGTGGCCGCGCCGGCCCCCGACCCGCTGGGCGAACTGATCACTCGGCAGCTTGAGCGCAAAACACCTCCGGCCACACCGTTCGATCCGGCGCCGACTACGAAACCGCAGAAGACCGACCGCCTGATCATCATTGCGCTGGACCCGGGGCATGGCGGCGAGGACCCCGGCGCGGTCGGGCCCAGTGGCACGCGCGAGAAGGACGTGGTGCTGCAGATCGCGCACCGCCTGAAGGAGCGCATCAACGCCAGTTCGATCAACGGCAGCCCGCTGCGCGCCTACCTTACGCGCGACGCCGACTTCTTCGTGCCGCTCCATGTGCGCGTACAAAAGGCACGACGGGTGCAGGCCGACCTGTTCGTGAGCATCCATGCCGACGCCTTCATGACGCCGGCGGCGCGTGGCGCCAGCGTATTTGCCCTGAGCCAGGGCGGTGCCTCCAGCACGGCCGCACGGTGGATGGCCGACAAGGAAAACAAGGCCGACCTGATCGGGGGCGTCAATGTCCGCTCCCAGGATACCCACGTGGCCCAGGCGATGCTGGACATGAGCACCACCGCCCAGATCAACGACAGCCTGCGCCTG
>JBKJOM010000294.1:0-24176 GCA_046595775.1 Ramlibacter sp.
GTTGCGGATGGCGTCGTCGTCTTCGACGATCAGGATTCGCGTCATGATGTGGACAGTAACTTGAACAGGGCTGCGTCGTCCAGTTGCGCGAGTCCCGCTCGCGCAGCTTGCTCGAAAACATCGCGCGCGGCCGGGCCCAGCGGGCCGATGAAACCCACAGCCGCGGCCGCTTCGACGGCCAGCCGCGTGTCTTTCTGCAGCAGCGTGACGTGGGCGCGCGGCTTGTAGTCGCCGGCAATCGCCCGACGCATGCGGTCAGAGCCAATCCAGCTCTGGCCACTGGATTGTTCAACGACATCGAGCGTGGTGCGCAGGTCCAGCCCCATGCGCTGCGCCAGCGCCAGGGCTTCGGCAGCGCCGGCCAGGTTGATCCCGGCCAACAGGTTGTTGACCAGCTTGGTCCGCGCGCCATCCCCCGGACGCGCGCCGATACGGAACACTTTCGTGCTCAGTGCATCGAGCAGATGGCGGCACTGCTCAAAGACTTCCGGCGCGCTGGCCACCATGAGGCTCATCGTCCCGTCGCGGGCTCGCGCAGGGCCGCCGGACATCGGCGCGTCGATGGCGGCCACGCCCTTCTCGGCCAACCGGGCCGCGAACGCCTCGACATCGGCGGGGGCGATGGTCGGACACAGCATCACCGCCTGGCCCGGTTCGAGGAACTCCACTGCACCCCCCGGGCCGAACAGGACATCCGCGGTCTGGGCGGCATCCACCACGCAGACCACCAGCACTCCGCATCCGCGCGCGGCCTCGGCCGCAGTACGGCAGCCCACTGCGCCCAGGGCAACCAATGCATCGACCTTTGCCGGGTCGATGTCGCGAACGCGCACTGCCCAGCCCTGGTCCAGCAGTCGGGCCGCCATTGCGCCACCCATGTTGCCCACGCCGACGATGCCGATGGTGGACTTCGCTGCCATGGCTTCAGCTCTGAACCAGCCGCTTCGTGCGGGAGATCGACATGAGGATGCCCAGGCCCATGCCGAGCGTGACCATCGCTGTTCCACCGTAGCTGATGAACGGCAGGGGCACGCCCACCACCGGCAGGATGCCGCTGACCATCCCCATGTTCACGAACGCGTAGGTGAAGAAGATCATCGTGATCGAGCCCGCCAGCAGGCGCGTGAAGGCTGTCGACGCCTCCAGCGCGATCGCCAGTCCCCGCAGGACCAGGAAAGCGAATCCGACGATCAGCAGCAGGTTGCCCAGCAGGCCGAATTCCTCGGAGAACGCCGCGAAGATGAAGTCGGTGGTGCGCTCGGGAATGAACTCCAGGTGGGTCTGCGTGCCCTGCATGAAGCCCTTGCCGAGAAAGCCCCCGGAGCCGATGGCGATCATTCCCTGGATGATGTGGAAGCCCTTGCCCAGTGGGTCCTTGCCGGGGTCGAGCAGCGTGCAGATGCGCTGCTGCTGGTAATCGTGAAGCACGGGCCAGCGCACGCCATCCGCGCAAAGGCGTCCCTCGAACACCACCAGCAGCACTGCCAATGTGAGGCCGATCACCACGGGCGGCATGATCAGCTTCCACGACAGGCCCGCGAAAAAGATCACCGAGATACCGGCCACCAGCACCAGGATCGCCGTGCCCAGGTCGGGTTGCTTGACGATCAACCCGACGGGAATCACGAGCAGCACCGTGGCCACGACGAAGTCGAGCGGGCGCATCTGGCCTTCGCGCTTCTGGAACCACCATGCCAGCATCAGCGGCATCGCGATCTTCAGGATCTCGCTGGGCTGGATGACGATGCCGACATTGACCCAGCGCTTTGCGCCCTTCTTGGTGACGCCGAATACAGCCACCGCGATCAGCAAGCCGACTCCCAGCACATAGAGCGGCACGGCCAACGTGGCGAGACGCTGCGGCGGAATCTGGGCGACGATGAACATGATGACGCCGGCCAGGACCATGTTGCGGCTGTGGTCCACGAACCTGGTGCCGTGGTCAAAGCCCGACGAGTACATCGTGAGCAGGCCAGCGCAAGCGAGCAGAAACACCGCGAAAGCCAGCGGCCCGTCAAAGCCTTCGAGCATGGGCGCAAGGCGATGGCGAACGGACGGCTTGTCGAATACTGCGGACATGGGCCAGCATTATCGGTCCGCCTGCCCTGGCGGCTGCGCATTGCGCAGACCCGGTGCCTCTGCAACAATTTGTTGATCGGCAGGAAGGCATCAGTGGAAACCGCTTGGGACAACGTGAAGCTTGCACGCGGCCAGTGGCGACAGGCACTAACCTGTTTGCGGTGGCTGGGTGTCGCTTTCACTTTGGTGTGCTGCCTGCCCGCAGCCGCGACGGTCGAACTTCAGCCTGTCCGGATCTTGGTGGATGACGGGACCAGCGCACGCGAGGAGCCTCCGTCGGCACTGCCCTACCCCTGGGACGCGCGCCACCGTTTCGGTGGCAAGGCCACTTTCGAATTCCGGCTTGCAGCGCAAGTGCCGCCTGGCCCCCAAGGCATCTACCTGCCTCGCTTGGGCAACTCCTATCGCGTCCGGCTGGGCGGCCAATTGCTGGCCGACACGATGAGCGACGATCCGCGCTGGACCAACACCACCCAGTCGCCGCGCCTGGTGCTGCTGCCTGCGTCGGCACGCGAGGGCGACAGCCTGGAGATCGACATCGTCGCCCTGCCCGGCGCCGACGCAGGACTGTCAGGTGTGCTGCAAGGACCCTGGGACGAACTCTCCCGCGCTCATGGCAGCGTCTCGCGATGGCGTACGGGCGGCGCGGTGGCGGTCGCCGCAATCAGCATGATCCTGGGCGCGTTGGCCCTGCTGGTGTGGTTCAACCAGCGCGACAGACTCTACCTCTGGTATGCACTGGCTGAAGTGCTCTGGAGTCTGCGCACTGCCGGGCAATACCTGGGCGAATCCATGTGGCTGCCCTGGCCCTGGTGGGGCGCGCTCTTGCTGGTGCTGTATTGCGGCGCCTTCGCCTCCATGTGCATGTTCGGCCTCACGCTGGTGCGCGAGAACCGGCGTTGGTCGCGGCTGGTGACCGGCTTCTCGGTCGCGTCGGGCCTGATGATCGTCGTTGCCCACGGATTCACCTTGCACGAATGGTGGCGCTCCTGGCGGCTGGTCATCATCGCCGTGTGCGGAACCTGCGCGGTGATCGTGTTTCGCACCGCGTGGCGCACGCGCGCAGTCGAGCCCATGGTGCTGGCGATCGTGTTCCTGCTGGGCCTGTCGGCGGGCATCCGTGACTGGTGGGTGATCACCATCCAGCGCTCCTATTACACGACGCTCCCCTGGGTGACCTATGCGTGGCTGCTGTTCGGCTGCGCAATGGCCTGGCTGCTGGCCAACCGGCTGCGCGTGGCGACCCAGGCGCAGGCCAGGCACGCGGTCGACATGGCCGCGCGGCTGGCATCGCAGGAAGTGGAACTGGGCCGGGCCTTCGCGGCCCAACGCCATAGCTCGGACATGCAAGCCGCGCAGGAAGAGCGCCGCCGCGTGCTGCAGGACATGCACGACGGCGTCGGCCACGAGTTGCTGGGCGCGCTCCAGGTGGCTCAGGAGCCGCATGCGTCAGCGCAGGAAGTGGCCGGGCAGATCCAGAGGGCGATGGACCACTTGAAACTGACGGTCGATGCCTTGCAGGATGGCGCGCAGGACGTAGGCACGGTGCTGGGCCTCCTTCGCTACCGCCTGGCGCCCCGGCTGCAGTCCGCCGGCCTGGCCATGGAGTGGCGGGTGGCACCGATCCCGGCGCTCAAGGACTGGGACACACGCAAGGCCCGCGACCTTCAGCTGCTGGCCTACGAGGCCTTCACCAACCTGCTGGTCCACTCGCACGCGGATCGCGCCTACTTCGAGGCCTCTTTCGATCCCGGTGCGGGTGTGTTGCGCGTCACGCTGGCCGACAACGGGCGCGGCCTGCGCCCGGACGGCGATCCCGGGGTGGGCAACGGGCTCGCGTCGATGCGTGCACGGGCCCAGCGCCTGGGCGCGGAACTGACGCTTGCCAGTGGGGGCGTTCCGGGCTATGCAGGGGCCTGCGTCGCGTTGATGCTTCGTGTACAGGCGGCGGAGAGCGAGGCCAGCTTGCCCTTCAACGTACACCCAGCGGCCGAATGACGCCCGACTGCAGCCCTTCGAAGACCGCTTCGGCGCGGGAGCCCACATGCATCTTTCGATAGAGGCTCTTGACGTGCGTGGCGACGGTGTTGCGCTTGACGTTGCACAGATGCGCGATCTCCGCATAGGAGAAGCCGCGGGCCAGGAAATCGAGGATCTCCGTTTCGCGGGCAGTGAGCCCTGCTTCGCCGGCCGCAGCATCGGCACGCGCGGCCGGGCTTGCCCCGCCTCCCAGGCGCGTCAGCAACCGTCGCGCGATGCCCGGCGAGATGGGCGAGGCCCCGTTTTTCAGGTCGATGATGGTTTGCGCCACCGACTCGGGCAGCGAGTCCTTGTGGACGTAACCAAGCGCTCCTGCCTCGATCGCCGCCATCACGTGTTCCTCGTCGCCGAACATCGACACGACAAGCGCCTCGCATCCCGGGAACTTCGCGAGCGTCTCGCGGATCACGTCGACGCCGCTGCCATCGGGCAAGCCCAGGTCGGTCAGCAGCGCATCCGGCGCTTCTTGTGCTTCGCCGAGCCAGATGCGTGCCTCCGCCACCGACGAGCAAAGGCCCGCCAAAGCCAGTTGGGGCGAAGCTTCCACGCAGGCAGCGAAAAACCGGCGCGTGCGTGCATCGTCTTCGACCACAAGGATCTTCCAGGGACTCGGCGGGGAACTGCTGGTCATGCGCCTCAGCATACCCTCGGGTGCCATGGCGGCGCCATCCCCCGAGGCACCGGCTCTCACCCGTATGGGTGATGCGCAAGCAGGACCCCATCGACCAGCATCGAGCACGACCGAACGAATTGAGGAGGCTTATTCATGGACATTCCGATCAAGTGGGACGTGGACCATCCCGATCCGGACAAGTTGCAGACCGGTGACCTGTTGTTCCCGCGCCCCGCCGCGGTGACCCACCTGCAGATGTTGGAAGCGTTTTCCCACGCGATGGCCTTCGCGGGCGGGAACAAGACGCTGCGCGATGCGCTCGGGCCGGATTGGTTGGAGGTGGTGGATGCACACAGCACGCCGGGTTACGCGGCCCTGCCCCCACAGAAGAATTCAATCCTCATGGAGGCCGGCGGGCGCAGCCTGTTCGATCCGTCCGACCCGGCGCACCTGTACCTGTTGCTGCGCATCCTGCGGGCCACCTTCAACGACCTCCTGGTCGATTGGCTGTCCATGACGGTCAACGAATTCATCAAGCATCCAATTTCACGCATCCTGATCGGCGCGATCAACAAGGACCTGGGCGACGGCTTCTTCGTTGGCCATGTCGCGATGGTGATGCGCGAGAAGGACGGTGAGCACGCGGACGACGGCCGGCCGTGGGTCATCGAGGCGAACATCACCGACTTCTCCCGGTACCGCGTGTCGATCCACCCCTACCACGATGAAGCGACCGACGCGAACACAGGGCCGGACAGTGCGCGCAAGCGCGGTTGGGTCAACTACCGCGCCGCGATGGGACAAAAGGTGTGGGCTGCCAGGCCGCTATCGCTCGCTGCGGCCGGCGCGGACCAGGCAAAACGCACCCGGATGGCAATCATCCGTGAGGCCAAGTCGCTATTGGGCCGGCCCTACGGATTCTTCGATCACCCTTCGCTCGGCGAGACCGACCGGCTGTACTGCAGTGAGTTCGTGCTGTCGGTCTTCCGTGCGGTGAGCAGTGCCGGCATGGACCTGAACGTGGACGACCACCGGTGGTGGCGCTGGCTGCTCGACAACCTGCCCCCCGGTGCCTTCAAGAACGAACTCGAACACGACTTGCAGGTGGGCGGGTTGTACGACAAGGTCATCGCCCGCCCGTTCTTCCTGTTGACGGTTCAGATGCTGTGGCGCAGTGCCCGCCTGGGCGCGCTGCTCAAGCCCGATGGGGCCGAATACGCCTAATCCCTGAAGTAGTCTTCCACGAAGGCGTTGCTCCAGCGCCTTCCTTCGTTGCGCAGCTGGATGGTGTCGCGCTGCAGCGTCCACGTGCTGTAGATCTCACGGAAGCGGGCGTGGTCCACAAAGCGGAAGTACGGAAGATAGAAAGTGCCCCCCAGGCCCACGGCCGCGTCGACGGCCTGGTTGACCCAGACTTTCACTTCGTCCGTGGGCGCCCGCGGTGTGCCGGCGACCGGCACCGAAGCATCGACGGCAATGCACACCATCGGGCCACCCGCGCAATACGAGAGGTTGACAGGCAATGTGTCCCGCTGCACCACGCGCACGGTGGCACTGAGCACATTCACCCGCGCATTGGCGAAAATCGCCTTCAGGCGCAGCCTCAAGTCATCGAAGCGGGCGACTGGCACGAAGTACTCCTGCAGGATGTCGGTTTCCGCCGGGCCGCGATGCGATGTGAAGCTGATCGAGGCGCGCATCCAGTTCAGGCGCGAGCTGGTCCCCGACTCCAGTGCGCGGCTCAGGGTTTCCCAGACCGACTTGCGCAGCTTGGGGTCGCCCAGGCGCGCCGCAGCCCAGGCCGCGCGCAGCAGTTCGGTGTCACCCCAATCCTCCACCTTCAGGTCGCCGTCGATGGCGGCGGTGGGCATGCCCTGGTCGAGGTAATCGACACTCAGGATTTCGTCGAAGAGCCGATCGGGAGCCAGGCACTGGAGCCATCCGTAATGCAGGTGAATTTTTCGGTAGTAATCGTCCGGCGGGTTAGCCAGTTTGGCCAGGTGAGCTGCATATTTCTCGGGCGAGGCCTTGTAGCCGGTCTGCCCCAACATGATGTTGGCCCCGAGCCGCAGGTTCGCGTGCAGGATTGGCCCGCATGATCCGTAGCCGCCCAGGACAGCCTTGAACAGCACCGGGTCCTGCGTGGGTGAAGTGCGTGTCACGCCCTCGCGCGTCGCTACATCGATCCAGTTCACGGTGCTAGACAGCGGGCCCTGGCGCGGGTCGCGTCCGTGGCAGTTCACGCTCAGTCCGCCCCCCACCGTAAAGTGCGGCGAGCTCTGGTGCACCAGGCACGCGAGGCCATGGCCCTTGAGCGCGTGGTGGACCTCGGACCACGTGGCGCCGGCCGAGACTGTCACGTTCGGCGTATGGCCTGGCTCACCCGGCTTTGCCGGGTCGTAGCCGCCGCGGTCCACTTCGATCGGGCGGTTGAAACCCTCCATCAGCAGCATCTCGGCGCCCGCCAGCGCGGTGTGCCCGCCCTGGCTGCATCGCATACCCGCGAGGGAAGCGCGCGAACCGGGATGCGCCTCCAGGCGGGCCCAGGTGGCTTGCACATCCGCTTCGGACCCCATGATCGGCATTGCAGCCACTTCGGTCTGGTTCAAACCCGCAAGGTCACTGATCGTGGTGCGCATGGCCCCTCCTCGTTCCGGCCAGGCCATTTTGCACAAGTTGCGTGCGCCGGTCTCCCCCGAACGGGTGAGGGAGCGCACTATCATGGCCACGCATGTCCATCACCCACCTGCTTTACCTACACGGCTTCCGCTCCTCGCCGCAGTCGAACAAGGCGCGCCAAGTGGCTGCGAAGGTGCTGCGACAGCACCGCTCCGTCACCTGGTGGTGCCCCCAACTTCCGCCATCGCCGATGTCGGCGATGCACATGGTGATGGACGGTGTTGCCGACTGGCCGCGCGAGCGGATGGCGGTGGTCGGTTCGTCCCTCGGGGGTTTCTACGCCACGCATCTGGCTCAGGTCCTGGGCTGCAAGGCGGTCCTGCTGAACCCCGCGGTGCAACCCGCGCGCGACCTGGCCAAGTACATCGGCGAGCAGACGTCCTGGCACGATCCCGACCAGCGCTTTTTCTTCGCGCCCGGCTATGTGGATGAATTGCTGATGCTCGAGCCGGGACCGGTCACCGAGGGTCGGACATTTTTCGCGATCATCGCAAAAGGTGACGAAGTGCTGGATTGGCGGGAGATGATGGCACGGTATCCCGGCGCGCGTATCAAACTGCTGGAAGGCAGCGACCACGCCCTCTCGGATTTCGATGCGCACATCGACGAAGTGTTCGATTTCCTCGACCTGGCCTGAAACATCCGCATGGGACAATTGCACCCATGTTTGTTTTGTTCGAAGATGCCGGCAAGTTCCTCGCCGGCCGCGTGCTATCCGAGGCCGAATCGTCAGCCCAGGTGGAGTTGGACAGCGGAAAGCGCGTCAAGGCCAAGGCGGCCAACCTGCTGCTGAAGTTCGAGAAGCCCTCGCCCGCCGAGTTCCTGCGCGAGGCACAGGCGCTCGCCGCCACCATCGAACTGGAGCTCGCCTGGGAATTCGCACCCGAAGAAGAGTTCGGTTTCGCCCAACTCGCGCGCGACTATTTCAGCGACAAGGCCACGGTGCTGGAACAGGCCGCCACTTTGCTGCGCCTGTTCGAGGCGCCGCATTACTTCCGCCGCGCCGGCAAGGGCCGGTTCCGCAAAGCCCCCGCCGAGATCCTGCAGCAGGCGCTGCTGGCCATCGAGAAGAAGAAGCAGGTCCAGGCGCAGATCACGCAATGGGCACAGGAGCTCGCGGCCGGCGATTGCCCCGAGCCGATCAAGGCGCAGCTTTTCAGGATCCTGTTCAAGCCCGACAAGAACGCGCCCGAATACAAGGCCGTGGTGGAGGCTTCGCGAGCCGCGCAGACGGCGCCCCTTGCGCTGCTGCAGCGATCGGGCGCGATCAGCAGCCCCTACCAGTTCCACTGGAAGAGATTCCTCTTCGACAACTTCCCCAAGGGCACGGCCTTCCCGCCGCTGGCCGCGCCGGAGATCAAGGACGAACTGCCGCTTGCCTCCGTGCAGGCGTTCTCGATCGACGACTCGAGCACGACCGAGATCGACGATGCGTTGTCGGTGCAGGGCCTGGGCACTGGCACCGTCACGGTCGGTGTCCACATTGCTGCGCCGGGCCTGGCCCTGCAGCCGGGCGGCGCGCTCGACATGGTGGCGCGCCAGCGCCTTTCCACCGTCTACATGCCGGGCTACAAGATCACCATGTTGCCCGACGATGTGGTGCAGTCGTACACCTTGCTCGAAGGGCGCGATTGCCCCGCCGTGTCGCTCTACGCAACGTTCGACGAAGAATCGCTGGCGCTGAGCGGCGTGGAAACCAGGGTCGAACGTGTGTCCATCAGCCGCAACCTGCGCCACGACCAGCTCGATGCCTTCGTCACCGAGCAGTGGCTGCAATCGGGCGGCGACGCGGACCACCCGGTCGCGGGCCTGCACCCCGAGCTGTCGTTCCTGCACCGGCTTGCGCGACAGCTCAAGGCGCAACGTGAGATCGTGCGCGGCAAGCCCGAGAACTTCAACCGGCCCGACTACAACTTCCGCCTCGTGGGCAATGACGGCGCGGAACCGACGGGCGAAGAACAGGTCGAGATTTCGATCCGGCGCCGTGGCGCGCCGCTGGACCTGATCGTGGCGGAAGCGATGATCCTGGCCAACAGCAGCTGGGGCAGCTGGCTGGCCGAACTGGGCGTGCCCGCGATCTACCGCAGCCAGGCCAGCCTGGCGCCGGGCGTCAAGGTGCGCATGGGCACCAAGTCGGCGCCGCATGCCGGCATCGGCGTCAAAAGCTATGCCTGGAGCACCTCACCGCTGCGCCGGTACACCGACCTTGTGAACCAATGGCAAATCATTGCGGCGGCGCGCCACGGTCGCACGGCCGCATTGGCCGCGCCGTTCAAGCCCAAGGACACCGAGCTGTTCTCGATCATCTCCGCGTTCGACGGCGCGTATGCCGCATACAACGGTCACCAGGCGGCGATGGAGCGGTTCTGGACCTTGAAATACCTGCAGCAGCAGGGTCTTTCGGAGATCGAAGGCGCGCAGTTCCGTGAAGGCCTCGTGCGCGCCGACGCGCTGCCCCTGGTGTTGCCGGTGCTCGGGGGCGCCGACTTGCCGCGCGGCGCCCGCGTTCGGGTCAAGCTCGGCGAAGTCGACCTGATCACCCTGGACGTCACGGGAACGGTGGCCGAGCGGCTGGATGCGCCACCGGCGCCGGTCGAATCGGAAGACGAAGCTGAAGACGAACCCGTGGCCGGACCGATTGCCATCGCGGTCGATGTCAACGACACTGAGGAAACTTCCGCTGCCACCAGCGACAACCCGGCCTCGTGAAACTGCGCTCCGTCAGTACCCTGCAGCTCGCGCTCGGCATCTCGATCGCCGTGCACGGCGTCCTTCTCACATTTCGTTTCATCGACCCCGAAGGCTTCAACCGGGTCTTCGAGGACACGCCGCTCGAAGTGATCCTGGTCAACGCCAACGCGAACGAGCGCCCCGACAAGGCGCAGGCCATCGCACAGGCATCGCTTGCGGGCGGCGGTGAAGCACTCAAGGGCCGCGCGACTTCGCCCCTGCCACCTTCGGCCCTGACAGAGGTCGGCGATTCGGCCGAGGACATGCAGCGGGTGGCCGAGATGCAGTTGCTGCAGCAGCAGACCGTGTTGCTCGCGCAAAAGCGCAATGAAGTGCTGGCGCTCAAGCCACCGGAAGTTTCGCTCACAGCCAAGGCCGAGCGTGAGGCTTTCGAGGAGAAGCGCCGCCAGCAATTGAAGATCCTCGCCGAGATCGAGCGCCGCATCCAGGAAGAGAACGCCCGGCCCCGCAAACGCTATGTCACGCCGTCCACGCGCGAGGAAGTCTTCGCCATCTACTACGACGTGCTGCGCCGCAAGATCGAGGACAAGGGAACACGCAACTTTCCCGAGGCGGCCGGCAAGCGCCTGTACGGCCAGCTCGTCGTGCAGGTCACCGTGGCCTTCGACGGGCAGGTGACGGACGCCGTGATCGAGCGCGCTTCCGGCAATCCGATCCTGGACAGGCGGGCGCAGGCCATCGCCAAGGGCGCCGGGCCTTTCGGCACAGTGCCGCAAAAGGTGCAGGCGCGCCTGGTCAAGGCCGGCTACAACCGGCTGGCGTTCATCCAGACTTTCACCTTCGCGCGCGACGGGACGCTCGAAACCAAGCTCGTGGACCGCTGATCGCCCATGGACCTGTACTGCGTCATTGGCAACCCGGTGGCCCACAGCAAGTCGCCGTGGATTCACGAGCGCTTTGCCGAAATCACCGGGCAGTCACTGAGCTACGAAAAGCGGCTGATCGAGCTCGATGGTTTCGCGGCCGGCGTGCAGGCGTTCCGCACTGAGGGCGGCAAGGGCTGCAACGTCACGGTGCCTTTCAAGTTTGAGTCGCCTGCGCTTGCCACGCAGCTGACGCCTCGCGCGCGCCTGGCCCAGGCAAGCAACACGCTGCGCTTCGATAGTGACCAGGTGTTGGCCGACAACACCGACGGCGTGGGCCTGGTCAAGGACATCCTGCAGAACGCGGGCGTGGACCTTTCAGGACGCGACGTGCTGGTGGTGGGTGCCGGGGGTGCGGCGGCCGGCCTGCTGGGCCCGATGATCGAGGCGGGGCCGCGACGCATCGTCGTGGCCAACCGCACCCAGCAAAGGGCTTCGCTGCTCATGGACCGTCACCACTCGCTCGCAGTGGAGCACGGTGTGGAACTGGAAGCCGCCGCGCTTGACTCAATCACCGGCGACTTCGATGTCGTGATCAACGCCACGGCCAGCAGCATGACCGGCGGCGCGGTGCCGGTGCCCGCCCGAGCCATCAAGCGCGGCGCACTGGCCTGCGACCTGATGTACGGCCCATCGACCGAGGGCTTCCTCACATGGGCGCGCGAACACGGCGCGCAGGGCCGCGACGGCCTCGGTATGTTGGTGGAGCAAGCCGCTGAGGCTTTCCTCGTCTGGCGTGGCGTGCGCCCGCCCTCGGCAAGCGTGCTGGCCGAACTGCGCGCGACGCTGGCATGAAGGCACTGGCGCGCTGGATGGTATTGCTCTTGCTCGCGGGATGCGTGCTGCAGATTTTCTTCATCGCGCGCATCGCGCTGGCCGCCACGGTGGATCCTCATTCCACGACCTTCCAGCGCTCCGAAGCCTGGCGCGTCGCGACGAACAAGGGCCAATTGCGCTGGTCTCAGCAATGGGTGCCCTATTCAAGGATCTCCGACAACCTCAAGCGGGCCGTCATCGCTTCGGAGGATGGGAGTTTCACCAACCACGACGGCGTGGACTGGGAAGCGCTGGAGAAAGCCTGGCAGCGCAACGAACAGGCGCAGGAGCGCGCCGCGAAACTGAAACCCCGCGCTCCGTCACGCGCCGCTGCAGCGCCGCCCCCCGCCAAGGCGGTGAAGATCGTCGGGGGTTCCACCATCACCCAGCAGCTCGCCAAGAACCTGTTGCTCTCGGGCGAACGCACGCTGCTGCGCAAGGGCCAGGAAATCATCCTCACGTTCGCACTGGAGAAGATGCTCTCGAAAGAGCGCATCCTCGAGATCTACCTCAACAGCGTCGAATGGGGCGAAGGCGTGTTCGGCGCCGAAGCGGCAGCGCGCCACTACTACCGCAAGAGCGCGGCGGAGCTTACCGCGTACGAAGCAGCACGCCTTGCGGTGATGTTGCCGCGTCCGAAGTATTTCGAGAAGCTGCCCAACTCGGGTTACCTTGCCAGCCGCGCCGGCACGATTGCGGCGCGCATGCGTGGGGCGGAGTTGCCCTGATCGCTTTGTGCTGTTTTCCGCGATGGGTGGATGCCCGGCACGGTCCTACTGCGCCGCCTGACGCTTGTCGCGTCAGGGTCCTCGTGCTCTAGCGTTCTGCTTCGGCATCGGCGCAGAAACTAGTCTGCTTCGCAGCCGTCGAACATCTGCACCGGGTTGCACCGCTTGCGCGGGGGCAACTTCCCTCGCCTCACACTCGCTCTCGCGTCGCAGAAGGCCCGTGCCGGGCATCCACCCATCGCTGCGCTCGGGTTGGGTCCGGACCCCGAGAACCGTTATGCGCACACAGCTGTACAACGATGGGCGGACTCGCAGTGCGGGCCTTCTGCGACGCGACGGCGAGCGCTTGGCGAGGCGCAGGAATTGATTGAAAATCAATTTCCCGGTGCAGGTGTTCGACGACCGCGCCAGCGGGCTAGTTTCTGCGCCGAGGCCGCAGCCAAGTGCGAAGCAGGAGGGACCTGACGCGACAGGTGTCAGGCGGCGTAGTGGGACCGCGCTGCGAGTCCGCCCATCGCGCCCGCCAGCCAAACGCGCCGTGGCGTAGTAGGTCCGTGCCGGGCATCCACCCATCGAGGCCAACCAGCCCGGCCCTATCATCGCGCCCATGCTCGCGAAATTGATGAGTTGGATTCTGCTGGGAATCGTGCGTGTGCTCACCGGCGCACAGGCCCGCTGGTACGGCTGCCCGCCCAAGGCCGAGCAGCGCATTTATTTCGCCAACCACCAGAGCCATGCCGACCTGGTGATGATCTGGGCGGCATTGCCCGAGGAGCTTCGCAGCATCACTCGCCCGATCGCGGCCAAGGACTACTGGACCAAGACGCCGTTCAAGCAGTGGATCACCACCGCCGTCTTCAACGCGGTGTACGTCGAACGCGAGCGCCAGGGCGACGAAGACCCGCTGCAGCCGCTGGTCGATGCGTTGGAAAACGGCGATTCGCTGATCGTCTTCCCTGAAGGCACGCGCGGCCACGCAGAGGAGCCGCAGCCCTTCAAGTCGGGCCTCTACAACCTCGCGCTGCGCTTTCCTTCGGTCGTGCTGGTGCCGGCCTGGATCGACAACATCCAGCGTGTGATGCCCAAGGGCGAAGTGGTGCCCGTGCCGATCCTCTGCTCGGTCACGTTCGGCACGCCGATGCAGGTCGAGCCAGGCGAAGAGCGCCGCCACTTCCTCGACCGCGCGCGCAATGCGGTGATCGCGCTGCGCGAGGTCTGAGCCATGAACCACTTCCTGCGCAATCTCAACTCGACGCAGCAAGTCGCGGCGCTGTTCCTCACGGTCTTCGGCCTGCTGGTGATCGTGAGCGTCACGGCCTTCCTGATGTCGTTCCGCCAACGCGGTGCGGCGCGCAGCGACGAGTGGCATGCCGAGCTGAAGAACTTTCGCAAGCTGCTGGGCACCTCGTGGTTCATGGTGATCGTGTTCTGGCTTTCCTGGGCAACCGGCGAGGCGATAGCGACCATCCTCTTCGCCTTCATATCATTCTTCGCGTTGCGCGAATTCATCACGCTCTCGCCGACGCGACGCGGCGACCACCCCAGCCTGATCCTGGCTTTCTTCATCGTGCTGCCGATCCAGTTCTGGCTGGTCGGCACCGAACACTTCGACCTCTTCACGGTGTTCATCCCGGTCTATGTGTTTCTCGCCATCCCGGTGGTGAGCGCGCTGTCCGGCGACACGCAACGCTTCCTGGAGCGCAACGCGAAGCTGCAATGGGGAATCATGGTCTGCGTCTATGGCATGAGCCACGTGCCCGCGCTGCTGCAACTGGACTTTCCCAACCACGAGGGCAAGGGCGCCTTCCTGGTGTTCTTCCTGGCGTTCGTGGTGCAGACCTGCATGGTGGTGCAGCACCTGCTGACGCGACGGCTGGGCCGCCCGCCGAGCCACCCGGCTATCAGCAGCAGCTTCAACTGGTACAGCTGGCTGCTGGGCATGATCCTGGGCAGCTTCGTCGGCGGCCTGCTGTCATTCATCACGCCCTTCAAGCCGGGCCAGGCCGTGGTGATGGCCTTCATCGCTTGTGTAGCAGGCTCGATGGGCCACCTGGTGATGAAGGCGCTCAAGCGTGATCGCGGCGTCACCGCCTGGGGCCAGCGCGGCATGTCGGTGACTGGCGCGAACGGACTGCTCGATCGCGTCGACGCCCTGTGCTTCGCGGCGCCGATCTTCTTCCACTCTGCGCGCTGGTACTTCGGCGTCTGAGCGGTTAGGAAGCTGCGCGCCCCTTCGCGCAGATCTCGATCGACTCGAGCGCCTGGTCCAAAGTCCGCTTGGTGGCTGGCGACTGGACGATCTGCTGCGCATAGAGCGAGCGCACCGCGTCGCCCGACTCACGTGAGCAAAGGCGCACGTGCCAGCGCGGCATGCGGATGATGTTCTCCTGGGGCAGCCGCGCCAGGAGCTCCGGGTGGTGCTGGCGGACGAAAGCGAGCAGCGGCTCGGCGCCTTCCGCCTCGAATCCGGCTGCGTCGAAGATCTCGCGCAGTTCGCGCTGGTCGCCGGGACCGGCCAGCGCCATGGAGAAAGCACGCTCGCGCAGCGCCGGGTTGCGCACATGGCCGAGCGCCCGGTAGATCTCGGTGCGGGTGGAACCATCCTGCGACTCTCGCGCGGCTTTCACGAATGTCTCGAACATCGGCGTGTCGGCACTTCTTGCGGCGCTGGTGAGCACTTCGCCATGGCCCGCGCCCAGCGTGCGGTGATCGCCCGCGAGCCAGGCCGCGGCGAGCGTGCGAGCCTGCGCCTGCAAGTCCGCATCCAGACCCACGTCTGCAACCAGTCGCACGACCGCGGCACGTTCCTTGTGGACGGCATCGCTTTCGCCCGGCTTCGCGATCCAGCCGAGCTCACGCGCCCGCGGCCCGAACTGCGTGCGGACCCACGCGCGGAAGGCCGCTCGTGACGTTTCATCGAAACGCGCCGGATCCACCGCTGCAGCGGCCCCGGCGGCCGCGGCGACGACTTGCGGCCGCGGGTCCCTGGAGAGAACCGTCAACAGGTCCAGCAGTTGCTGAACTGGCAGTGAAGCGGAGTTGGCCAACAACGAACGCTCGCCAACCATCGCCAGCGCGTCCGGCACCTGCAAGGGAGCGCGGGCCAGGCCGCGCGATGCGTTCGGACCCAGCCTGGACAGGTAGTAACCCGAGCCGCCCGGATTGGGCACGATCCACGCCGGGCATTGCGCGGCCTTGTCCAGTGTCATGCGCTGTTCGCGCTCTCGCATCATCGTGCAGGTTGGCGTATCCGAACCCTCATGGCGAACGCAGACCGGGATGGTCCACGACTGGGTGCCGGGCTGCGGCAGTGCCGGGGCGAAACGCTGCTGGCGCAGCAACACGGAAGGCTTGGGTGTCGTGCAATCGAGTTCGAAGTCGACAACCGGCAGGCCCGGCTGCATGACGAAGCTCGCAAAGCCCTGGGCCACCTGGGGGTCCGTGCCGGATACGGCCTCGAAGAAGTCGTAGGCGTTGGCGTTGCCGTACGCGTGCTTCTTCATGTACGCCCGCACGCCCTCGCGGAACTTGTCCTCACCCAACCAGTTCTCGAACATCGACAGCACGGCCCCGCCCTTGGCGTACGTGATGCCGTCGAAGGCATTCTCGATCTCTTCGTCGAACTCGACCGGGTTGCGTATCTGGCGCGCTGTGGCCAGCCGGTCGGAACGGAAGGCCCGCTGGCGGTCGCGCTCGCGAGGCTCGATCGATTCCCAGGACGGGTTGAATTGCTGGATGGTCTTGCGCTCCATCCAGTTGGCGAATGACTCGTTGAGCCAGATGTCGTCCCACCATTGCATGGTGACCAGGTCGCCGAACCACTGGTGCGCGATTTCGTGAGCGGCCACGAAAGCCAGTCGTTGGCGGAAGCGCTCGTCATCCAGCCCTTGCCGCGCCACCAGGAGCGACGTGCGGTAGGTAATGAGCCCGGGGTTTTCCATCGCGCCAAAAGCAACCGTGATCGGGATGCCCAGGCTGTCGAGTTTCTCGAAGGGGTACGGCATGCCGAAATAGTTTTCGGTCAGCTCCAGGATGCGCCCCATCGTCTGCTTGGCGTAATCCAGCCCCGCCGCGCGCCCCTTGGGCACGATGATGCGAATGGGCGTCTTCTTCATCCCCGCCGTGCCGGCGTCCACGATATCGAACGGGCCAACGCCGAAGGCCACCAGGTAGGTCGGCAGCGGCTTCGATTTTGCAAAACGCACTTCCTTGAATCCGCCGCCCACATCACGCTCCGACTCCATCGGAGTGTTGGACACGGCCTTGTGGTCCTTGCGAACCGTGAGCGTCAACGTCCAGGGCGTCTTCCAGCCCGGTTCGTCGAAGGACGGGATCGCGCGGCGAGCGTAAGTCGATTCGAACTGCGTGTACGCGTACCACTCCCCCAGGTCCTGTTGCCTGAACATGCCCACGGTCTGCTTCAGGGACATCTGCCCGCTGTAGGCGATCGACAGGCGAGCAGGCCCTGCCGGCAAGGCGCGCGCAAAGCGCAGCCCGACATAGCGGTCCTTGGCCGTCACCGGTTGCGCGGTATACGTGACACCTTGCGAAGTGAGCACTGCGGACTGCACGTTGAGCCCGATGCCATGCATCCAGAAAAAGTCGAGCGGCCGCTGGATGTCGACGTCGATCTCGACGCGGCCGGTGAACCCGTCCTGCTGCGGATCGACCTTGAGCGAAAGCTCGTAAGCCAGGGGACGAACCGAATCGCCCAGGCGCAAGGTGGGAGGGGCGGGTTCGCCGGGGGCCAATGTGGCGCAGCCCACGGCCAACGGACACAGGAGCAAGGCGCCCATCTTCTGGAAGAAGTTCATGCGGTTCAATTTGGGGTGAAGGCGAGTTTGTACCTCATTGCCGCAGGCCCCGGTACCGCTAGACTCCCTACATGCGTATCCTCGGCATCGATCCCGGCCTGCAGACCACGGGGTTCGGCGTCATCGACGCCACAGGCCACGCCCTTCATTACGTTGCCAGCGGCACCATTAGCACGATGCATGTCGAGCGGGGCGATCTGCCCGCGCGGCTGAAAGTTCTCTTTGACGGCATCGCGGAAGTCAAGACGCGTTACCAACCGGACGTCGCCGCGGTCGAGATCGTTTTCGTCAACGTCAACCCACAGGCCACGCTGTTGCTGGGCCAGGCGCGCGGTGCGTGCGTCACTGCGCTGGTCTCATGCAACTTGAGCGTCGCGGAGTACACCGCGCTGCAGATGAAGCAGGCGGTGGCCGGCCATGGCAAGGCGGCC
This sequence comes from Ramlibacter sp., assembly GCA_046595775.1. Lineage (GTDB taxonomy): Bacteria > Pseudomonadota > Gammaproteobacteria > Burkholderiales > Burkholderiaceae_C > Ramlibacter. The sequence goes on from JBKJOM010000294.1 coordinate 17,815, forward strand.
AAGGCGCAGGTTCAGGAGATGGTGAAGCGCCTGCTCAAATTGCCTGGCCTGCCCGGCAAGGATGCCGCCGACGCACTGGGCCTGGCGATCACGCATGCCCACGTGGGGTCGGCGATGAGCCGGCTTGCAGAAGCTGCCGCGCTGTCGCGCAAGACCAGCGGGATGTACCGCAAGGGCCGGACGTATTAATGCCGCAACTCGCGCGCCCCGGGCTGCGAAGTCAGACCACGCGCTCGAGGATCAGCACCGCGAAGAACAGGAAGCCCGCGGCGAGCGTCCACCTGAGCATCTTCAGGCCCAGCGCGCGAAACCGCACCTGTCCCGTGCCCGCATAGAACGCAAACGACACGGCTGATGCCAGCAGCATCAGCAGCACCACCCAGCGCACGACGATCATCGGGACTTACCAGGCCCGCGCCGGCTGCGCGAAACCCACCGGCGCCAGCTTCTCATCGTCGAAGGTGACGACATCGAATGCACCCGGTTGCGACAACAGCTCGCGCAGCAGTTTGTTGTTCAGCGCATGGCCGGAGCGGAAGGCGCTGTACGAAGCGAGCATGGGCTTGCCTATCAGGTACAGGTCACCCATCGCGTCGAGCATCTTGTGTTTGACGAACTCATCGTCGTAGCGCAGCCCTTCGGAGTTGAGCACGCGGTAGTCGTCCATCACCACCGCGTTGTCCAGGCCACCGCCGAGGCTCAAGCCATTGGCGCGCATCATTTCAACGTCACGGGTGAAGCCGAAGGTGCGGGCCCGCGCGATGTCGCGTGCGTAGTTGCCGGTTGAAAGGTCGAACTCCACGCGCTGGCCGGTGGAACTCACCACCCGGTGGTCGAAGTCGATCTCGAAAGCCAGCTTGAAGCCGTGGTAGGGCTCCAGACGCACCCATTTGAGGTGGTCGCCGCTGCCTTCGCGCACCTCGACTGGCTTGAGAACGCGCACGAACCGGCGGGGTGCATTTTGCAATTCGATCCCGGCGCTTTGCAGCAGGAACACGAAAGCCGCCGCGGAGCCATCGAGGATGGGCGTCTCTTCGGCCGTGATGTCGATGTAGAGATTGTCGATCCCTAAGCCCGCGCACGCGGACATCAGATGCTCGACGGTCATCACCTTCGCACTGCCGTTGGAGAGGGTCGACGCCATGCGCGTGTCGGTCACGGCCTGTGCCGAGACCGGGATATCCACCGGGATGGGAAGGTCGACGCGCCGGAACACGATGCCCGTATCCGGCTGGGCCGGCCTCAGCGTAAGCTCCACCCGCTGCCCGCTGTGCAGCCCCACGCCGACGGCGCGGGTCAGGGACTTCAAGGTGCGTTGCTTGACCATGGCCCGATTTTACTTTCGTGCGCTTTCCAGCGCCTTGAGTTGATTTGATGACCCTGATGGTTCCGGCGCAATAAAAAGGGGTGGGCCCTACTGCGCCCACCCCGAAGCACTCCCTTGGAGAACACTCAGTAAGAGATCAGTCGGCTTGCTTGCGCAGGAAAGCCGGAATCTCGAAATCGTCCATGCCGCCCGAAGACAGCGCATCCACCTTGGCGGCGGCCTGGGTGCGGTTGGTGCGCCACACGCTGGGCACAGTCATGTGGCCGTAGTCGGGCTGATGGGCGGGTTGCTGCTGGGTCTCGCGCGTCTGGATCGCGCCGGGACCGGCCACCGCATTGCTCACCGTCGGCACGTTGAACGGCACGTTGTCGGTGCCAGTGCGCAGCACCTGCAGCGGGGGCGCCGTGCGGCGCTGCTGCTGGCCCTGGCGCGACAGTCCCGTCGCCACCACCGTCACGCGGATTTCGTCGCCCAGGCTATCGTCGTAGGCCGTGCCGTAGATCACGTGCGCGTCCGGCGAGGCATAGGCGCGGATCGTGTTCATCGCCAGCTTGGACTCCGACAGCTTCAGGCTGCCCTTGGCCGCGGTGATCAGCACCAGCACGCCCTTGGCGCCCGAGAGGTCGATGCCTTCCAGCAGCGGGCAGGCCACCGCCTGTTCCGCAGCGATCCGCGCGCGGTCCGGGCCGCAAGCCACGGCGGTGCCCATCATCGCCTTGCCCGGCTCGCCCATCACCGTACGCACGTCTTCGAAGTCGACGTTCACATGACCCGGCACGTTGATGATTTCAGCGATGCCGCCCACGGCGTTCTTCAGCACGTCGTTGGCGTGCGCGAAGGCTTCGTCCTGCGTGATGTCGTCGCCCAGCACGTCGAGCAGCTTTTCGTTAAGAACCACGATCAGCGAATCGACATTGGCTTCGAGTTCGGCCAGGCCCTGGTCGGCGTTGGTCATGCGGCGCCCGCCTTCCCAGTCGAAGGGCTTGGTGACCACCCCCACCGTGAGGATTCCCATCTCCTTGGCCACGCGAGCGATCACCGGCGCTGCGCCCGTGCCGGTGCCGCCGCCCATGCCCGCGGTAATGAAGAGCATGTGCGCGCCTGCGATCGCCTCGCGAATGCTGTCCTCCGCCGCCAGCGCCGCCTCGCGCCCTTTCTCGGGCTTGCTGCCGGCGCCCAGGCCGCTGCCGCCCAGCTGGATCGACTTGTGCGCGGCGCTGCGCGACAGGGCCTGCGCGTCCGTGTTCGCGCAGATGAACTCCACGCCCTGCACGGCGCGGGAAATCATGTGCTCGACCGCATTGCCGCCGCCGCCACCGACACCGATGACCTTGATCTGCGTGCCCGCGTGGAACTCTTCCACTTCAATCATTTCGATGCTCATACTTTTCTCCTGAATCTGCAGTTGCCAATTTGAAAGATCGTTGTTGTGTGTGTCATGACCGTCTACCCCGGCGGATCGGTGCACCGCCATCGTCGTTTGGGCTTGCGAAGAATTTCTTCAACAGCCGGACGCAGAGGACGCGAAGGATTCGCAGAGGACGCAAAAGTGAATTCAAATTTCATTGGTTTCCTTTCGCGTCCTCTGCGGACACTTTGCGACCTCTGCGTCCTTGAAGTCCGCATTGGTTGTTCATCAGAAATTCCCCACGATGAAATCCTTGAAGCGGCCCATGGCCGTCTTCATCGAACCGTTCTTCTGCGCCACCTTCAGGCCGCGCAGGCGTGCCAGGCGCGCTTCCTCAAGCAGGCCCATCACGGTCGAAGCGCGGGCCTGGGCCACCATGTCGGAAAGTGCGCCACGGTACTTCGGCACGCCGCGGCGCACGGGTTTCAGGAAGATGTCCTCGCCCAGTTCCACCATGCCCGGCATCACGGCGCTGCCGCCGGTGATGACGATTCCCGATGAGAGCACTTCCTCGTAGCCCGACTCGCGGATCACCTGTTGCACCAGCGAATAGATCTCTTCGATGCGAGGCTCGATCACGCCCGCGAGCGCCTGCCGGGACAACATGCGCGGGCCGCGATCGCCCAGGCCAGGCACTTCCACCTGCTGGTCGGGGTCTGCGAGCAACTGCTTGGCGTAACCCGACTCCACCTTGATGTCCTCGGCGTCCTTGGTCGGGGTGCGTAGGGCCATTGCGATGTCGCTGGTGATCAGGTCGCCGGCGATCGGGATCACCGCCGTGTGACGGATCGCGCCATTGGTGAAGATCGCCACGTCGGTGGTGCCGGCGCCGATGTCCACCACCGCCACGCCGAGTTCGCGCTCGTCGTCGGTCAGCACGGCATGGCTCGAGGCCAGTGGGTTGAGCATCAGTTGTTCCACTTCCAGGCCGCACCGGCGCACGCACTTGATGATGTTCTCGGCAGCGCTCTGAGCGCCAGTCACGATGTGCACCTTGGCTTCCAGCCGGATGCCGCTCATGCCGATCGGCTCTTTCACATCCTGGCCGTCGATCACAAACTCCTGGGGCTCGACCAGCAACAGGCGCTGGTCGGTGGAGATGTTGATGGCGCGGGCCGTTTCCACCACGCGGGCCACGTCGGCGGCCGTCACTTCACGGTCCTTGATCGCGACCATGCCGCTGGAATTGATGCCGCGGATGTGGCTGCCGGTGATGCCGGTGTAGACACGCGTGATCTTGCAGTCGGCCATCAGCTCGGCTTCCTTGAGCGCCTGCTGGATGCTCTGCACGGTGGCGTCGATGTTCACCACCACGCCGCGCTTCAAGCCATTGGATGCCGAGATACCCAGCCCTGCCAGTTTGAGCTCGCCGCCGGGCATCACCTCGGCCACCACCACCATGACCTTGGCGGTGCCGATGTCCAGTCCTACGACCAGGTCTTTGTATTCTTTTGCCATATGGGTTACCTGCTGAGTTCTACTGACACTGCTTGTTACTTCTTAGGAACCGTTGCCACCACCGTGCTGACACCGCGCAGCTTGATGGCATAACCGTTCTCATGCCGCAAATCGACTGACTCCACGGCACTGGGCTGGCGCGCATACTGCGATGTGACCTGTGTCAGGGTGGCGAGGAAGCGGCGCACGCGCTCCGATAAATCGGCCACACCGCCACGTCCCATTTCGATGCCAGCACCGCTCTCCAACTGCGCCCGCCAACTGCCACCGACCGACAGTCCTAACTCGTCAACAGGCATATCCATCTGTTCAAAGAGGGGCGCTACGGCGCGGTACACGGCTAACACCTCTGCACTTTGGCCCTGTGGACCGTTGAGGCGCGGCAACATCTCTTGATCGATCTCGCCCGTATTGGCCTCGAACACTTCGCCAAAGCTGTTGATCAACCGCATTTCGCCTTCACTACCCCAATAGGCCACGGCCTGGTGTTCCTGCAACGTCACCTGCAGACGATTCGGGAACTCGCGGCGCACCGTTGCATGGCGCACCCAGGGTACAGCCTCAAACGCAGCCCGCACGCGCGGCAAATCGACACTTAAAAAAGTACCGGACATGCGGGGCGCCACATTGGCGCGCAGCGTGACGGCATTGTTGTGGGTGACATCACCGCTCACCACGATGCCTTTGATATCAAACATGGACAAGCGCGAAGCCCAACGCGCCGTAGCCAGGCCCACGAGGACGAGCGCAGCCAGGAACAAGACCGTAGCGGTCATGTTCATCAGCCTGACGTCCAAGGGCGCAGCCACAGCGGGATTCATGCAGGCGCTCCCACGTCCAGCGCGGCGCTAGCTAGCAACTGCACACACAGGTCTTCGTAACTGATGCCCGCCGCCTGGGCCGACTTGGGCACCAGGGAGTGGCTGGTCATGCCGGGCGAGGTGTTGACCTCCAGCAAATAGGGCTTGCGGGTCTTGCCGTCGATCATCACATCCACCCGGCCCCAGCCACGGCAGTCCAACACGCGGTAGGCCTTGAGCACCAGGGCTTGGATGGCCTCTTCTTCCCCGGTTGGCAATCCACAGGGCACCAGGTATTGCGTGGTGTCGGTGAAGTATTTGTTCTGGTAGTCGTAGTTGCCATCGGGTGCAACGATGCGGATAACCGGCAACGCACGTGCGTCTTCACCAGTGCCCAGCACGGGGCAGGTCACCTCGTCACCTTCAATGCATTCCTCACACAGGATGCTCGAATCCAATTGCGCTGCGGCGTCCACCGCAACTGTCATGCCCGAATAGCCCAGTACTTTGGTTACGCCGAAGGAAGAACCTTCACGTGCGGGTTTGACGATGACCGGCAGGCCCAGCGTGTCCGGCACCTCGATGACTTGGCGTCGGTCGAATGCGCCCTGGCGCAACAACTGGTAGCGCGGAGTGGGGATACCTTCCGACAGCCAGATGCGCTTGGTCATGACCTTGTCCATCGCAATGCTGGAGGCCATGATGCCGGAGCCCGTATAGGGAATGCCCAGCAGCTCCAGCGCGCCTTGTACTGCGCCGCCTTCGCCCAGGCGTCCGTGCAGCGCGATGAAGCAGCGCACAAAGCCTTCGCGCTTCAGTTCCGACAAATCACGTTCGGCAGGGTCGAAGGCATGGGCGTCAACGCCCTTGGACAACAGAGCTTGTAAGACGCCCGCGCCCGACATCAACGAGACCTCACGCTCACTGGAGTCACCGCCCATCAGCACCGCTACTTTACCGAATTGACTCATGGCCCCCGTCCCTCCTGCACACTTTGCTCATTTATTTGTAGCAAATCAACCACCTTGCCTGGCACTGCACCGATGGATCCGGCGCCCATACACAGCACCACATCACCCGCCAGCGCGTTGTCCACAATGGCCTGGGGCATGTCGGCTATGTCGTCGACAAATATCGGCTCCACCTTGCCGGCGATGCGCAGCGCGCGTGCCAGCGCACGGCCATCCGCCGCCACGATGGGAGCCTCCCCAGCGGCATACACCTCGGCCAGCAGCACCGAATCGGCTTGGCCCATGACCTTGACGAAATCTTCAAAACAATCCCGCGTGCGGGTAAAGCGGTGCGGCTGAAAGGCCAGCACCAGACGCCGCCCCGGGAATGCACCGCGAGCAGCCGCCACGGTGGCCGC
>JBKJOM010000042.1:0-2885 GCA_046595775.1 Ramlibacter sp.
GGCGGCGAGCAGCAGATGCTGGCTATCGCACGCGGGCTGATGGCGCGCCCCAAATTGCTGATGCTCGACGAACCCTCGTGGGGCATCGCGCCGAAGTTCGTGGCCAAGGTGATGGAAGTGATCCAGCAGGTCAATGCCACCGGCGTGTCGATCCTGCTGGTCGAGCAGAACCTGACCAAGGCGCTCTCCATCGCGCACCAGGGCTACGTGATTCAGACAGGGCGAATCGTCATGCAGGGCAAGGGCATGGACCTGCTGCACGACGAGCGAGTGAAGAAGGCCTACCTGGGCCTGTGAACCCGATTGACACTGACATGAGTTCGACTTACATCCAACCCCAGGCGCTTCGCCTCTCGGCCCGTGAAGGCCGCTTCAATGGGCCTACCTCGGGCCACGCTGCGGGATTCCTGCAGGCCAACCTGATGATCGTGCCGCAGTCGCACGCCTTCGACTTCCTGCTGTTCTGCCAGCGCAATCCCAAGCCATGTCCGTTGATCGAAGTGCTGGAACCCGGCGCGATGGAGCCGAAGTGCGCGCCCGGCGCGAACATCGCCACCGACATCCCGGGTTACCGCATCTATCGCGATGGCGAGCTGGCCGGCGAGCGAGACAACGTACTCGACTTGTGGCAGGGCGACTTCGTCAGCTTCCTGATCGGCTGCAGCTTCTCATTCGAAGATGCAGTGGCCCAGGCCGGCATCCCGCTGCGGCATGTGGAGCAGGGCTGCAACGTGGCGATGTACCGCACCAGCCTGCCGTGTCAACCCGCCGGCCCGTTTCAGGGGGAGATGGTGGTCAGCATGCGGCCGATCAAGAGCCGTGACGTGGCGAAGGTGGTGGAGATTTCCGGCCGGTTCGATGTGGCGCATGGTGCGCCCGTCCACATCGGCAACCCGGGTGCTATCGGCATCGCCGATCTCGCGCGCCCGGACTACGGTGACGCCGTCCGAATCGAGGACGACGAAGTTCCTGTCTTCTGGGCCTGCGGCGTGACGCCGCAGTGGGTGGCGCAGAAGAGCCGCTTGCCCCTGTGCATCACCCATGCGCCGGGCAAGATGTTCGTGACCGACCTGAAGGGATAGGTCGAATGCACAGACCTTCCGCTCGTTAGGAGATTCCCATGAGAGCCTTGATTTTGGCCGCGCTTGCCGCGGCGGGGACAGCGCACGCCCAAAATGCCCAGCCCGCAGGCGTGCAATGGAAACTTGCGACCGGCTACCGCGCCGAGTCATTCCACACGCAGAACCTGCTCGAGTTTGCCCGCGAGGTGAACGAAGCCTCGCAGGGCCAGTTGAAGATCGACGTGCACCCGAACAACACGCTGGCCAAGCTGGCGGAAATTGCGCAGGCGGTGCGTGAGGGCAAGGTTGAGGCGGGCGAGACCATCATGTCCAGCCTGGTCAAGGACATGCCGATCGCCGGTGCCGACTCGATCCCCTTCGTGGTCAGCAGCTACTCCGACGCGCAGCGCCTGTGGTCGCTGCAGCGGCCCATCATCGAGAAGCATTTCGCCGCGCGCGGCATGAAGGTGCTGTACGCGGTGCCGTGGCCACCGCAGGGCCTGTTCGCCAACAGGCCGATCACCGGCTCCGCCGACTTCGCCGGTACCAAGATGCGCACCTACAACCAGACGACGGTGCGCATAGCCGAGTACATGAAGGCCACGCCGGTGGACGTGGCGATGGTCGATGTGAAGAAGGCGCTGGCCGAGGACCGCATGGACAACATGATCACGTCCGCCGTGACCGGCGTGGAGAACCAGGTCTGGGGGCCGATCAAGCACTACTACGAGATCAACGCGTGGTTCCCCAAGAACATCGTGTTCGTCAACCAGAAGGCCTTCAACGCCCTGAAGCCTGCGGTGCAGAAGGCTGTGCTGAAGGCCGCAAGCACCGCTGAGACCCGCGGCTGGGCAAAGAGCCAGGCCGTGATGCTCGACTCGACCAACGAGCTTCGCGCACACGGCGTCAAGGTTGAACGCGTCTCGCGCGAATTCGACAACGAGATCAAGCGCCTGGGCGAGAAGTTCTCCCGCGAGTGGATCCGATCTGTCGGCAACGAGGCCAACCAGATCTTCGTGCCGTACTACACCCAGTAAAACACAGGCGGGGCAGCCCGCTGTACATTGACCGCTAGAGGCATCATTTCCCATGCAAGACACAGGCACACCCATGGCAGCGCGCTGGCAATTCTGGATTGACCGCGGAGGCACGTTCACCGACATCGTAGCCAAGCGCCCGGACGGTTGCCTGGTGACGCACAAGTTGCTCTCCGAGAACCCCGAGCAGTACCGCGACGCGGCGGTGGCGGGCATTCGTCACCTGCTCGGCCTCAAGCAGGGGGAGCCGGTGACGCCGCAGCAAGTCGAGTGCGTGAAGATGGGGACCACTGTCGCCACCAATGCGCTGCTCGAACGCAAGGGCGAGCCCACGCTGCTGGTCACCACCCGGGGTTTTCGCGATGCGCTGCGCATTGCCTACCAGAACCGGCCGCGCCTGTTCGATCGCCATGTCGTGCTGCCGGAGCTGCTGTACGCCTCGGTGATCGAGGCGCAGGAACGTGTCGGCGCGCAGGGCGAGGTGATCCTGCCGCTGGACGAGGGCGCACTGCGCGACGAGCTGGACGCTGCCTACCGGCTTGGGCTGCGCAGCGTCGCGATCGTGTTCATGCACGGCTACCGTTTCACCCACCACGAGAAGAAGGCCGCGACACTCGCCCGCGAGGCCGGCTTTGCGCAGGTGAGCACCTCGCACGGTACCAGCCCGATGATGAAGTTCGTCAACCGAGACGACACGACGGTGGTCGATGCCTACCTGTCCCCCATCCTGCGCCGGTATGTTGAACAGGTGGCCGCCGAGATGCCGGGCGTCAAGTTGTTCTTCATG
>JBKJOM010000061.1:0-17333 GCA_046595775.1 Ramlibacter sp.
CCGGGCTTCGTGCCGATCTCCTGGGACGAGGCGATGACGACCATCGCCGAGCGGCTCAACCAGCTGCGCGCCGAAGGTCTGACCGACGCATCGGGCTACCCGCGGCTGGCAGCCAGCTTCGGCGGCGGCGGCACGCCGCAGTTCTACATGGGCACCTTTCCGGCCTTCCTCGCCGCCTGGGGCCCGGTCGACATGGGCTTCGGCTCGGGACAGGGCGTCAAGTGCTATCACTCGGAGCACCTGTACGGCGAACTCTGGCACCGCGCGTTCATCGTCGCGGCCGACACGCCATCGTGCAACTACCTGATCTCCTGCGGCAACAACATCGAGGCCGCAGGTGGCGTGGTCGGCGTCTGGCGTCACGCCGACGCGCGCGTGCGTGGCATGAAGCGCGTGCAGGTCGAGCCGCACCTGTCGGTCACCGGCGCGTGTTCTGCGCAATGGGTGCCGATCAAGCCCAAGACCGACGCGGCCTTCCTCTACGCGCTGATCCACGTGCTGCTGCACGAACTTCCGCGCGAGAAGCTCGACCTGGAATTCCTCGCGCGCCACACGGCTTCGCCTTATCTTGTCGGCCCCTCGGGCACCTACCTGCGCGACCGCGCGACGCGCAAGCCGCTGGTGCGTGACGCGGCCAGCGGCCTGGCGCGCGCGCATGACACGCCCGGCCTCAACGAGGCGCTGGAGGGTTATTGCGAGGCCGACGCCGTGGAGATCGGCGCCGACGGCGACCTGCTGGGCGACGGCCTGCTGGCCGGCGAGACGGCGTTCGACAAGCTTGTCGTCCACATGAAGCCCTACTCGCCCGAGTGGGCCGCCAGCATCTGCGACGTGAAGGCGGACGTCATCCGCAAGATCGCCCAGGAGTTTTCGGAACACGCATGCGTCGGCCAGACGATCGAGATCGACGGCAAGACCATGCCCTATCGGCCAGTGGCCGTGTCGCTGGGCAAGACCGTGAACAACGGCTGGGGCGGCTTCGAATGCTGCTGGGCGCGCACCATGCTGGCCACGCTGGTCGGCGCGCTGGAGGTGCCGGGCGGAACGATCGGCACCACCGTGCGGCTGAACCGCCCGATGTCCGAGCGACTGGAGAGCGTCCAGCCCGGCCCTGACGGGTTCATGCATTACCCGCTGAACCCGACCGACAAGGCGCACTGGTCGCCCAAGCCCAACATCCGCAATGCCTACCGCACCATGGTGCCGCTGGCTGCCGACGGCCCCTGGAGCCAGGCGCTGGGCCCGACGCATTTTTCGTGGATGTTCCTGGACGAAACGCCCAAGGGCCTACCGCGCGTCACTTTGCCGGACGTGTGGTTCGTCTACCGCACCAATCCGGCGATCTCGTTCTGGGACACCGCGGCGGTGGGCGCGAAGATGGCGCGCTTCCCGTTCGTGGTGGCTTTCGCCTACACGCGCGACGAGACCAACCACTTCGCCGACATCCTGCTGCCCGAGGCCACCGACCTCGAAAGCCTGCAGCTGATTCGCATCGGCGGCACCAAGTACGTTGAGCAGTTCTGGAACCACCAGGGCTTCGCCTTGCGCCAGCCGGCGGTGGCGGTTCGCGGCGAGGCACGCGACTTCACCGACATCGCCACCGAACTCGCGCAACGCATGGGCCTCACCGAGAAATACAACGCCTACATCAACAAGGGCGCGGGCGGCGTGCCGCTGAAGAATCCACACGGCGACTTCTCGCTGGACACGCGCGAAGTGCACAGCTGCGAAAGGATCTGGGACGCGGTCTGCCGCGCGGCCAGCGCCGAGCTGACCGAAGGCGCCGAGATCCATGGGCTGGACTGGTGGAAAGAGAAGGGCCTTGCGACCCGCCCCTTCCCGCAGAGCGACTGGTACCTGTTCCCCGTGGTCAAGGAGCGCGGCCTGCGCTTCGAGCTGCCCTACCAGGAGCGGTTGGCACGCGTGGGCGTTGAGCTGGGACGGCGCCTGCACGAGAACGACATGCACTGGTGGGACACGCAGCTGGAGGAATACCAGGCGTTGCCTGTGTGCAAGGATTTCGGCGCGGCCTGGCAGGCGGCGGTGGTCAAGGCCGGTGGCCAGCCGCACGACTACCCGTTCTGGCTGCTCACGGCGCGCAGCATGCAGTACGCCTGGGGCGGCAACGTCGGCGTGCAGATGATCAGGGAAGTGGCCGACAACATCGCCGGCCACCGCGGCGTGATCATGAATACCGAAGCTGCTCGCCAGCTGGGCATTGCCGAGGGCGACGAGATCGAGATCGCCACGCCTGCGCGCAGCGTGCGCGGCAGCGCCGTGCTGCGCCAGGGCATTCGACCCGACACGCTGCTCTTGATCGGCCAGTTCGACCATTGGGCGACACCGCTGGCCAAGGACTTCGGTGTGCCCAGCCTCAACACGCTGGCCACCATGTCGATCGACCTCACGGACGCCACCGGCTCGGGCGCCGACATCGTGCGCGTCAAGATCGGCAAGGCGAAGGCGGAGGCAAGGCCATGACGCGCTACGTCATGGTCGCGGACTTGCGGCGCTGCGTCGGCTGCCAGTCGTGCACGGCCTCCTGCAAGCACGCCAACGCGACGCCGCCGGGCGTGCAGTGGCGGCGCGTGCTCGACATCGAGGTGGGCGAGTACCCCGACGTGCAGCGGGCTTTCATCCCCATCGGCTGCCAGCACTGCGACGAACCGGCCTGCCTGCCGGTGTGCCCGACGACGGCGACGAAGAAGCGCGACGACGGCATCGTCACCATCGACTACGACCTGTGCATCGGCTGCGCCTACTGCGCGGTGGCGTGTCCCTACCAGGCGCGCTACAAGACCGACCTTGCGGCTTTCGCTTACGGCGCCAAACCCACCATCAACGAGGAATACCGGCACGACGACGCCAAGCGCTCGGTCGCGACCAAGTGCACCTTCTGCGTGGATCGCATCGACGCCGGTCTCGCCAAGGGCCAGGTGCCGGGCGTCGACCCGGAGGCGACGCCGGCTTGCGTCAATTCGTGCATCGCCGACGCGATGGCTTTCGGCGACATCGACGACCCGCAGAGCAACGTCTCGCAGTTGCTCGCGAAGAACGAGCATTTCCGGATGCATGAAGAACTGGGCACCGGCCCCGGCTTCTACTACCTCTGGGACAAGAGGGAGGTGACATGAGCGCACAGAAGAACCTCAGCGTCGGACCGGCGCCGCGGCAGCAATACCAGTGGGACTGGCGCGCCGCCGGCAACTTCATGGGCGGTGGCGCGGGCGCGGGCCTGCTGTTGTTCACCCAGCTGTCGGGCGTCGAGGGGGCTGCCGCGATCGTGCTCGCGCTGGGCGGCCTGGGCCTGGTCGGCCTGGGGCTGTTGTGCGTATGGCTGGAGATCGGGCGGCCGTTGCGGGCGATGAACGTCTTCCTCAACGCGCGCACATCATGGATGTCGCGTGAAGCCCTGGTTTCGATCGTGGTATTCGGGCTCGGCCTGGGCTTGCTGGCCGGCGTGGATGCCTGGGCCGCGCCGCTGGCCATCGCCGCGCTGGCGTTTCTCTACTGCCAGGCGCGCATCGTGCAAGGGGCCAAGGGCATCCCGACGTGGCGCGCGCCCCTGACGATCCCGTTGCTGGTGGCCACCGGCCTGGCCGAAGGCGCGGGCCTGTTCTGGATGGTGGCGGCGTGGCAATTTGCCAGTGGCGCGCTGGTCGCGCTGTTCGGCGTGCTGGTGCTCATCCGCTGGCTGGTCTGGCGGGCCTGGCGCGCGAGCATCGCGGGAGCACCCGTTCCTGCGCTGGCCGCCATCGACCGCGCCGACGTCGCGCTGCACTGGGCAGGCACCGCCGCGCCGCTGGCCCTGATCGTGGCTGCGAGTTTCGCAGCAGCCCCAGGCCCCTGGAGCGCGAGCCTGCTCACCGCCGCCGGGGCCGCCGTCGCGGTCACCGGCGCGTACTTCAAGTTCGCACTGGTCACGCGCGGCGGGTTCTACCAGGGGTTTGTCCTGGCGCGGATGCCGGTGCGCGGCGTGCGCCGCTGACATTCCTTTCCAGACACGGAGGTCCCATGGGTGCCATCTCGATAGCGGAAACCGGGCGACGCGCCGGCACGCGGGAACGCAGCTTCCTGCATGCGCCGCAGGAAACCCTGCCGCGCCAGCAGTTGGCGCGGCTGCAATTGGAGCGCCTGCGCGCGATGCTGCAGAACGCCTGCGACAACGTCCCGGTCGCGCGCCAGCGGCTGCATGACAGGGGCATCCGGCCCGCCGACATCCGCACGCTCGACGACGTCGCGCAGTTGCCCTTCACGGTGAAGACCGACCTGCGTGACCACTATCCCTTCGGCCTGTTCGCCCGCCCGCAGAACCAGCTGGCCCGCCTGCACGCGTCGTCCGGGACCACCGGCAAGCCAACGGTGGTCGGCTACACGCGCGAGGATCTGTCCAATTGGTCGGACCTGATGGCGCGTTCGATGTACGCGGCGGGGGTGCGCCCGGGCGACGTCGTGCACAACGCCTATGGCTATGGCCTGTTCACCGGGGGGCTTGGGGCCCACTACGGCGCCGAGCGCCTGGGCGCGGTGGTGGTGCCGATGTCGGGGGGATCGACCGAACGCCAGGTCGCGCTGATCATGGACTTCCAGGCGCGCGTGCTGTGCGCCACGCCGTCCTACGCGCTGGCCATCGCCGAACTGGCGGAACAGCAGGGCGTTGACCTGCGCACGAGCGCGCTGCGCATCGGGCTGTTCGGCGCCGAGCCCTGGAGCGCCGCGATGCGCCGCGAGATCGAGTCGCGCATCGGCGTGAAGGCGGTCGACATCTACGGACTGTCGGAGATCATGGGCCCGGGCGTCGCCTGCGAGTGCGAGTGCCAGGACGGCCTGCACGGCTGGGAGGACCACTTCCTGTTCGAGGTGATCGATCCGGACACGGGCAAGCCGCTGCCCGAGGGCGAGGCCGGCGAGCTGGTGATCACAACGCTCACCAAGCAGGCCCTGCCGATGATCCGCTACCGCACGCGCGACATCACCCGCCTCACCACGCAGCCCTGCGACTGCGGCCGCACCCATGTGCGCATCCTGCGCATTACCGGCCGCAACGACGACATGCTGATCATCCGCGGCGTGAACGTGTACCCCTCGCAGATCGAGGCGGTGCTGCTGACGCGGCCGAACCTCGCGCCGCATTACCAGCTGGTGATCGAGCGCAAGGGCATCCTGGATCAGGTGCGCGTGGAGGTCGAGGCGCTGCCGGGTGTGGTGGCCAGCGAGTACGGCGCGATCGCGCGCGACGTGGCCCACCACATCAAGTCGATGATCGGCATCTCGACCGACGTGGCGGTGCAGCCCATGGGAACGATCCCGCGCTCGCAGGGCAAGGCGGTGCGCGTGTGCGACCTGCGACCGAAGGGCAACTGAGATGTCCCAACTGCTGCGCCTGGAGGTCAACGGGCGGCTGCACGAAGTGGCCGCACCGGGCAGCGCCTTGCTGCTGGAGGTGCTGCGCGACACGCTGGCGCTGACGGGCACCAAGCAGGGCTGCGACGGCGGCGAATGCGGCGCGTGCACGGTGCTGGTGGACGGCCAGCCTCGGCTGGCCTGCATCACCCTGGCCGCGAGCGTCGAGGGCAAGCGTGTCGAAACCATCGAAGGCCTGGCGCGGGCCGGCCGCATGAGCCGGCTGCAGCAGGCCTTCCACGAAAAGCTCGGAACGCAATGCGGCTTCTGCACACCGGGAATGGTGATGGCCGCTGAGGCCCTGTTGCGCCGCGTGCCGCAGCCGCGCGAAGCGCAGATCCGCGAGGCCCTGGCGGGCAACCTGTGCCGCTGCACGGGTTACGTCAAGATCATCGAGTCGGTGCAGGCCGCTGCGGGAGCTTCGCGATGAAGCGTGATCCGCACGCGCTGGAGCGCCCCCCTGCGCCGCCGACGCATTCGATCGGCAAGCGCACGCCGCTGGTCGACGGCATTGAAAAGGTGACGGGGCGCGCGCTCTACACCGCGGACCTGCCGTTGGGGACGACCCTGGTCGGGCTGATTGGCCGCAGCCGCGTTGCGCATGCGTTCATCCGCTCCATCGACACGCGGCGGGCACTGGCGCTGCCCGGCGTTCGCGCCGTGATCACGGGCGAGGAGTTCTCGGCGCCGTATGGCGTGATCCCGATCGCCCAGAACGAATGGCCGCTGGCGCGCGGCAAGGTGCGCTATCGGGGCGAGCCTCTGTTCGCAGTCGCCGCTGAGACCGAGGAGGCCGCGCGCGCAGCGCTTGCAGCGGTCGAAGTCGAGTTCGATGAGCTGCCCGCGTTTTTCAGCGCCACCGATGCACGCGCCGAAGGCGCCGTGCTGCTGCACGACGACAAGCCCGGCAACCTGGAGCGCCAGGTCGAGCAGGACTTCGGTGACGTCGATGCGGGGTTCGCCGCGGCCGATGTCGTGATGGAGCGCCGCTACGAGTGCGCCGAGGTGGCGCATGGCCAGATCGAGTTGAACGCCACGGTGGCGCAGTGGGAGCCGGAGCGCGAGCGGCTCACCGTGCATTCCGTGACCCAGGTCCCGTACTACCTGCACCTGATGCTGGCGCAGACGCTCGGCATCGACGGCTCGCAGGTGCGGGTGGTGAAGCCCTTCGTCGGCGGCGGCTTCGGCCATCGGGTCGAGCCGCTCAATTTCGAAATGATCACGGCAGCGCTGGCCCGCGCGGCGGGCGGCACCGTGAAGCTGGAGCTGACGCGCGAGGAGGTGTTCCTCACGCACCGGGGCCGGCCGCACAGCGAGATCCGCATGAAGATCGGCGCCAAGCGCAGCGGCGAGATCACGGCGCTGCAGGCCGAGGTGGTGCAGCGCGGCGGCGCCTACGGCGGCTACGGCCTGGTCACGATCCTGTATGCGGGCGCGCTGCTGCACGCGCTCTACAAGATCGGCGCGGTGCGCTACCGGGGGTTCCGCGTCTACGCCAACCTGCCGCCTTGCGGCGCGATGCGCGGCCACGGCGCGGTGAATGTGCGCTTCGCGATCGAGTCGCTGCTGGACGAAATGGCGCCGCAGCTCGGGCTGGACCCGTTCGCGCTGCGCCGCGCCAACCTGATCGAGGCGCCGTACCGCACGCTCAACGACTTGGTCGTAAATTCCTATGGGCTGCCGGAATGCCTTGACGCCGTCGAGCGCAAGTCGGGCTGGCACGAGCGGCGCGGCAAGCTGCCGCTCGGACGCGGCCTGGGCATGGCCTGCTCTCATTACGTCAGCGGTTCGGCCAAGCCGGTGCACTGGAGCGGCGAGCCGCACGCGGTGGTCAACCTCAAGCTCGACTTCGACGGCGGCATCACGCTGCTCACCGGCGCCTCCGACATCGGGCAAGGTTCCAGCACCCTGCTCACGCAGGTGGTGGCGGAAGTATTGCTGCTGCCGATGGCGCGCATCCGCGTGGTGTCGGCCGACAGTGCGCTCACGCCGAAGGACAACGGATCGTATTCGTCGCGGGTCTCGTTCATGGTCGGCAACGCAGCGCTGCGCGCGGCCGAGGCACTCAGGCGCGTGCTGGTCGAAGCGGCGGCGAAGAAGCTGGAAGCATCGATTGACGACATCGAATGGGGCGGCGAATGCTGCTGGGTTCGCGGCACGGATCGCCAGCTGGGTTTCGCGCACTGCGTGCAGGCGGCCCTCGCCGAGAGCGGCACGCTGACCGTCAAGGGCACCTGGTCGACGCCGCTCGAAACGCAGGGCGGCAAGTTCCGTGGGGCCGCCGTCGGCGCCACCGCGGGCTTCAGTTATGCCGCGCAAGTAGTTGAAGTGCAGGTGGACGAAGACACGGGCGCCGTGCGCGTGGAGCAGGTGTGGGTCGCGCACGACTGCGGCCGCGCCCTGAACCCGCTGGCCGTCGAAGGCCAGGTGCAAGGGGCGGTGTGGATGGGCATGGGCCAGGCGCTGCAGGAGGAAACCCAGTACCACGAAGGCCTGCACCTGCGCGCCAACCTGGTGGATTACCGCATCCCCACCATCGCCGAATCGCCCCCGATCGACGTCACGCTGGTCGAGAGCATGGACCCGTTGGGCCCGTTCGGCGCCAAGGAAGGGAGCGAGGGCGGCCTGCACGCCTTCCCGCCCGCCCTGGTCAACGCCATCGCCGACGCGCTCGGCCTGCGGTTGAACGCGCTGCCGGTGACGCCGGACCGTGTCTTCGATGCGCTGCTGGCGCGCAGGCGCCAGCTTCGCTTGAAACAGGCGCGCGCCACGCGCGAGGCGGTCTGATGCACGCCCTGCCCGAATTCATCCTGCGACGCCCTGGCACGCTGGCCGAGGCGACGGCATTGCTCGCGGCCGAGCCGGGGGCGCGCCTCGTGGCCGGCGGCACCGACCTGTTGCCCAACTTGCGGCGCGGACTGGAGCGGCCGCGCGTGCTGGTCGACCTGTCGGGCCTGGCGGGATTCGACGCCGTTGACGAAGATGCCGGAGGCGGAGCCACCCTCGGGGCCGGCTTGACGCTGGCCGCGATCGCGGTTGACGCCACTCTCGCATCGCGCTGGCCGGCATTGGCCGACGCCGCTCGCGCGGCAGCCGCCCCCGCCCATCGCAGCGCGGCCACCTTGGGCGGCAATCTGTGCCAGGACACGCGCTGCATCTTCTACAACCAGAGCGAGTGGTGGCGCGCCAGCAATGGTTTCTGCCTCAAGCGCGGTGGCGTGACTTGCCACGTGGCGCCCCAGGGCGAGCATTGCCATGCCGCCTTCTGCAGTGACCTGGCGCCGGTGTTGCTGGCGCTGGACGCGCAGGTCGAGTTGCGCTGCGCGGCCGGCGGGCGCTGGCTGCCGCTGGCCGAGCTGTACCGCGACGATGGCGCGGCGCACCTGGCGCTGCAACCCGGCGAGCTGCTGGTGCGCGTGCGCGTGCCCGCCCTGCGCCCGGGCGTTGCTTGCGGCTATCGGAAGGCGCGCGTACGCGCGGGCCTCGATTTCCCGCTCGCCGCCGTCGCCGCCGTACTGGAGCTTCAAGCGGGACGCGTCGCGTCGCTGCGGGTGGCGCTGTCGGGCACCAACTCGCGTCCCCTGCTGCTGGAGGGCACCGCGGCGCTGGCCGGCTTGGGCGTGGACGAAGTGTTGCTCGCGCGCCTTGGCAAGCTGGTGTCGCAGCAGGCAAGCCCGATGCGCAGCACGGTGACTCCGTCCAACTATCGCCGCCAGGTCGCGGCAACCCTCGCGCAGCGGCTGGTGCGCGAACTGGCTGCCCTCGCGCCTGGCGGAGACCGCTCATGACCGCGCGGCACAAACAGGGCAGCATGCTATGCCCGCGATGCGGCGAACCGCGCACCGATCATGACGGCGCCGAAGTGCTGTGCTGCGCGGCCGCATGGGCCCAGTGGCACTGCCGCCAGTGCGCTGAGACCAGCGTGGCATTCGCGTTTCCCTATGGACGCTGCCCGCGCTGCGGCGGCGCCTTGTCGCTCACCCGCTCCAGCCTCGACCCCGGCACCGACAGCGCGGCCGTCGCCGCCGTGCGCACGGCCTTCGAAATCGAACTGGGCGGCCGCGCCTTCTACCAGAGGGCCTCGGTCGACGCATCCGAGGATTCGATGCGCGCGCTATTCCATGAATTCGCCGCGATGGAAGGCCGCCACATGGAGGCGCTCGCCAGACGCCACCACATTGCCGAAATCCCGCACGCTTCGCCCGCGTTCACCACCGAGATGGCGGCGATCTTCGCGGGCGTCGACAGTCGCCCGCGGGAGCCGGGCAACCTCTTTCGCATCGCGATCGCGGCCGAGCATCGCGCCGCGGGCTTCTTCCTGCAGCGCGCCGCGCGCGCACGTGCCGGCTCAGCGGACCAGCGGCAGTACCTGCAGCTGGCCAACGAGGAGCACGAACACGCGCAGACGCTGAGCCGGCAATTCCGGCTGTGGCGGGAGCGCCAGGCCCGGCGGCCCGCGGTCGCCGACGCGCCAGACGCCGTCATGCCGACCGGACTCGTCAACGGGGCGCAGCTGCTGCTCGCACAGGCGGACCCGGCTCGCATCGCGCTGGTGTGCGGCGGCGAGCGGCTGGACTACCGCGAACTGCGCGCTCGCGTGTCGCGCGCCGCGAGCGCCTGGCGCGATCGGGGGTTGCGCCCGGGCGACCGCGTGGCGATCAAGCTGGCCGACGGCATCGACTGGGTGGTGGCGTTTCTCGGCACGATCTGGGCCGGGGGCGTGGCGGTGGCGGTGAACCCGCAGGTGGCGTTGCCCGAATGGAATTACATCCTCGACGAAGCCGGCTTCGCGATCATCGTGGCCGAGAACGCCGACGGCACACCGCTGCCCTGGAAGGACCGCGTTGTGCCGGTGTGCGAGGCGCGGCGCGCGTTCGCGGCGGCGCAGGAGGCGGACCCCTTGCAGGTCCATGAGGACACGCCGGCCTTCTGGTGCCATTCGTCGGGCACCTCTGGCTGGCCCAAGGCCGTGGTGCACCGGCACGGCTTCGCGCGCGAGGTCGAGCGCATCCCGCGCGAGCGGCTGGGCGTGACGGCATCGGATCGCCTCTTCGCCACCTCGCGCCTGTTCTTCTCGTACCCCCAGGCCAACAGCCTGTTCGCGGGGCTAAAGATCGGCGCCACCGTGGTCCTGGATCCGCATTGGCCGACCGCGGCGTCAGTGGCGCAGGTGGTGCAGAACATGCGGCCCAGCCTCTTTTTTTCGGTGCCATCGCTGTACCGTGCGCTGTTGCATGCCGGACTGGCGTCCGTGTTGCCGGCGGCCGGTGTGCGGCGCTGCGTGTCCGCGGGCGAGGCCTTGCCGCCCAGCCTGCGCAAGGCCTGGCGCGAGGCGACCGGCCTGGCCCTGGTCGACGGTTACGGCACGTCCGAAACCCAGGTGCTGGTGCTCACCGGCGAAGACGAGGACGAGGGGTTGCGGCCTTCGCCCGGCGTGGAAGTGCAACCGCTGGATGCGCGCGCGGCCGCAGCCGGAATGGCCACGCGCCTGTGGTTTCGCGTGCCCACGCTGGCACTGGGTTACCTGGACCGCCCGGCCGCGCAGGCCGAGAGTTTCAAGGACGGCGCGTTCAGCCCGGGCGACATGTTCGTCGCCACCGAAGGCGGCGGCTGGCGCTTCGCCGGTCGCGAGGACGCGCTGGTGAAAGTCAAAGGCCGCTGGGTCAACCTGGGCGAGCTCGAGGAGAAGCTCGCCGCAGGCACGGCGGGGGTGCTGGAAGCAGCGACTGTCTGCGCGCCCGATCCGGACGGCTTCCAGGCGATCGCGATGTTCTATGTGGCGTTGCCCGGGAAGCGCGCCGACGCCGAGCTCGCGCTGCGCGAGCGTGCTGCCGCGCTGCCGCCACACCAGCGGCCGGCCAGCTGGCACGCGGTGGGGGCTTTGCCGCGCACCGCCACCGGCAAGCTGCTGCGCCGGAAGCTGGCGCAGATGCTGTCGACCGGGGAGGCAGACGCATGATGAGCGCCGAAGCCGTCGCGTGTGCAGCAGACGTGTGGCGCGAATGCGGTGTCGAGCCGGGCGAGAGCGTTGCCATCGCGCTGGCGAGTCACGCGGAGACCATCGTCGCCTGCCTCGGTGTGGCGTGGGCGGGCGGCGTCGCCGTGTTGGTGGACCCGGCGCGCTCCCCGCGCGAAATCGAGCAGCTGTGGATGCAGGGCCGGTGGCGGTTCATCCTTGCCGAATCGCGCGAGGAACAGGCCCCCTCGATCCGGGACTTCGTCCTGACGCGTGCCGAATGGCAGAAAACGCTGGCGGCCGCCTCACCCCTCACCGGATCGCGCGCTACCATCGCCGCATGACTGGCACCCCCGCTGCGCGGCAATGGAGCGAGGCCGGCGAGACGCATATCGATGTGCGTGGGCTGGCACCGCCCGATCCCCTGGTCGCTATCCTGCGCCTGTTGCGCATGCTGGGCGATAACGCCTGCGTGACCGCCTACCTCGACCGCGACCCCGTCATGCTGTACCCCGAACTCGCGCAAATGGGCTGGGAGGCCCAACGCGTCGAGGGTGAGCCGGGCGAGGTGAGGCTGCGGCTGCGGCGGTCCGGGTCTTGAGCGCGAGCGGCGCCTTTCTCGGCGGCGCCAAGGGCCGGCTGCTGCCGGCCTCGGTTCCACTCCGGTACTTCGGCGCGGCAGTGGTGTTCCACTTCTTCGCATGGCTCGCGTTGGCGGCCGGTGCCGATGACTGGCCCGTCGCGCCCGGTGCGCTGGGCTGGCCGCTGGCATCGCTGCATCTCGTCACGTTGGGCGTGCTGGGCATGGCGGCCTTGGGTGCCGGCGCCCAGCTGCTGCCAGTTGCAACGCGGCAGCCCGCGCCCGGCCATCGCCTGCTGGGCGCGCTGTGGTGGCCCTACACCGGGGGCGTCGCCGTGTTGGCGCTGGGGATGGGTTTCGCGCAGCCCCCATGGCTCGCGGTGGGCGCGGTGGCCGTCACGCTCGCGTTCCTGGCGTGGGCTGCCCTCATGTTTCGCAACCTCCTTGGCGCGCGCGGGATGCCCGGTGTCGTTGCGCACGGCTGGGCGGCGCTGGTTGCATTGCTCGTGGTGCTGGCCAGCGCCTTGTCGCTCGCGGCCGCCTTGCTCGGCCTGCCCGCGCCCAGCCGCGACGCAGTGCTTGCCGTGCATGCCGTGTGGGCCACGTATGGCTTCATGGGGATGCTGGTGCTGGGGCTCTCGTACATCCTGGTGCCGATGTTCGCCCTGGCCGACCGTCCCGGCGAGCGCCAGCAGCTTGCCTGCTGGGCATTGGCGCTGGCGGCGCTGGTGCTGGCCGCCGTGGCGGCGCTCACGCAGGCGGCCTTTGTCTTGCGCATCCTGGCGTTGCTGGCCGGCAGCGCGGCTGCGGCGCTGCACCTGCGGCTGATGCTGCGGACGCTGCGAAGCGGAATGCGCTCGGAACTCGGGCGCTCGTTCAGGCTGGTGAAGATCGGGTGGGGCGGGCTGGCGGCCAGCCTTGCGCTTGCGTGGGGGATGGTGCTGGAGTTTCCTGTGCCCCGGCTGGCGACGCTGTTCGGCCTCTGCCTGGTCGGCGTGTGGCTGCTCAGCCTGCTGCTGGGCATGCTGCAACGCATCGTGCCATTCCTAGCCGCGATGCACGCCGGTGGCAGCGGGCGGCGTGCCCGCACGCCTTCGTCGCTGACGCATGACACCGCGCTGCGTGTGCATTTCGCCTGCCATGTCGCCGCGCTTGCGCTGCTGGGCCTCGCCGCACTGCTGGACAGCGCCTGGCTGGTGCGGGCCGGTGCCGTCGCGGGCGCCGTGGGCGCGGTGGCCTTCGCCTGGTTCTTCGCGGTGGTGCTGCAGCGCATGGGACGGCAGCCGCCTTTGAGGTAGATCAAGATGCGCGGCGGCGACGACGCTATTCTGGTACTCCGATACCAATTTTGGGGTTGCCGCCATGAATTTCGAGCGCCAGGTCTGCCGCGTCCTGCACGAGGAGCACCGTGCCAATCTCGACCTGCTGGGCAAGGTTGAACAGGCGCTGGGCCGCGCGCCACGTTATGACGTAGCGCTCGCGGGCCTGATCGCCCAGTTCGCACGCGCGCTGGAACAGGACATCGAGCGCCACTTCAGGTTCGAGGAGGAGTCGCTCTTCCCCCTGATGGCCGACGCCGGGGACGGCGATATGGCGGCTCTGCTGGTCGAAGAGCACGACGCGATCCGCGAAGTCGCTGCCGAACTGTTGCCACTGGCGCGGGCCGCCGCCGCTGGCGCCGTCGACGACGCCGGCTGGACTGCGCTGCGCCGCAATGCGCTGGAACTGGTGGAGCGGCAGGTGGCGCACATCCAGAAGGAAACGATGGCGCTGCTGCCGTTGATCGCCGACTTGCTCGACGAGGAAACCGACCGCGAGCTGGCCTTCGGCTACGCGAGCCTGTGACGACAACAAAGAAATTGCCATGACATTCGACACCCAGGGCCCTGCGCCCACGATTCGCCCACTCGCACCCGACGACCTGCCGCTGGTCGTCGCCATCGAAGCGGCTCTGGAAGGCCGCCCGCGGCGCGCGTATGTCGAACGCAGGCTGGCCTCCGCCCTGCGCGAGCCCTCACTGCACGCGCAGTTCGCGGTCTGCGACGACGGCGGGCTTGCGGGCTACATCCTCGCGAGGGTGCTGGAGGGTGAGTTCGGGCGCAGCGAGCGTGGGCTGCGGCTCGAAATGGTCGGCATGCGCGCCGGCGCGCGGCGGATGGGCGGGGGCCGGCAGTTGCTCGACGCGCTGGCTCAGTGGGCGGTGCGGCACAAGGTCTCCGAGTTCCGCACGGCCGCGCGCTGGCGCGATGCCGAAATGCTGCAGTGGCTGGCGGCGGTGGGATTCGAGCTGGCGCCCGACGTGATCCTGGGCATGGCCGTGAGCGCGCAGGGCAGCCAGGTAGCGAATGAAACGATCACGCTGCCCGAGGGCGAGGGGCCGGGCCACGAGGTGAACTTCGGCTCGCCCGAGGCCAACGATTTCGAGAGACTCACGCGGGACGCCGCCGAAGTGCGACCCATGACGCCGGCCGACCTGCAGGAGATCGTGCGCATCGACCGCGCGATCACCGGCCGCGGCCGCGGCGACTACATCGCCGCACGGCTTGCCGAGGCGATGCACGACTCTGCGATCCGTGTCTCGCTCGCCGCGCGCCTGGATGGCGCGATCGTCGGCTACCTGATGGCGCGCGCCGACCTGGGCGACTTCGGCCGCACCGAGCCCGTCGCTGTAGTGGACACGATTGGCATCGATCCTGACTTCGCCCACCGCGGGTTGGGCCACGCGTTGCTGGCGCAGCTGTCGGCCAATCTTTCGGCGCTCCAGGTGGAGTGCATGGAAACCGTGGTGCAGACGGCCGACCCGGCTCTGTTGGGGTTCTTCCAGGGTGCGGGGTTCACGCCTTCGCAGCGGCTGTCGTTTGTGCGCAGGGTTTAGCGACTGTCATGCCCGACTCGAGGCGGCCCGTCGAGGGTTTTGCGTGTCTGTTGCATTGGGCCCTGCAAAAGCCCGCGAGGCGTTAGAGTCTTCTCAAACCCATTCACTCCAATCAAGGCGTTTCCAATGCAATACCGACGTTTGGGCCGCAGCGGCCTGCAGGTGAGCGAACTCTCTTTGGGTTCCTGGGTGACCTACGACAAGCAGGTCGACGCGGCGGCGGCGCGCGAAATGATGGCTGCTGCGTACGATGCCGGCGTCAATTTCTTTGACAATGCCGAGGCCTATGCTGCGGGCCAGAGTGAGGTGGTCATGGGCACGGCGCTCAAGGCATTGAAGTGGCCACGACTCAACTACGTCGTGTCGACCAAGTTCTTCTGGGGCCTGGACCGCGAAGGCTCTGCCGTCAACCGCAAGGACACACTCAACCGCAAGTACCTGATGCACGCCATCGATGGATCCCTGGCGCGCATGGGGCTGGATTTCATCGACCTGGTGTTCTGCCATCGGCCCGATCCGCGGACGCCGATCGAGGAAACGGTTTGGGCCATGAGCGACATGATCAGCCGCGGCAAGGCCCTCTACTGGGGAACCAGCGAGTGGTCGGCCCAGGAGATTCGAGCCGCCTGGGACACGGCCGAGCGACACCACCTGCACAAGCCCGTGATGGAACAGCCTCAGTACAACCTCTTCAGCCGCAAACGGGTTGAGCAGGAATACGCCCGGCTGTACGACGACATCGGTCTGGGGCTGACCACCTGGAGCCCTCTGGCAAGCGGCCTTCTGACCGGCAAGTATCGCCAGGGTGTGCCATCAGGCAGTCGCGGTGCATTGGAGGGCATGGGCTTTCTGGTGAAGGGACTCACCGACCCCGCGAAGAACTCCGCAGTTGCGCAGCTCGAGGCCATCGCGGATGAATTGGGTTGTCAACTCGGCCAGCTGGCCATTGCCTGGGCCGCGTCCAACCCGAGGGTCAGCACCGTGATCACCGGGGCTTCCCGAACTTCTCAGTTGCTGGACAATCTTGGCGCAGTGGACGTCATAGCGAAGCTCACACCGCAAGTCATGACTCGGATCAACGAGATCACTTCACCGCTGGCAAGCTGACGCCATTGAATTCCTATAGACCCCCGAGCGAGCGCCGTGGAGCACCGCCTCTTATGCGCTCTGCGGCGCCAACGCGCCGAGGTACGTCCGCACGCGATCGTCCTGCAGCAGCGTGTCGAAATCCGGTGCCTGCGTCACCACACCTTTCTGCACGAAGATGAAACGTTCGCAGCTCTCGCGCAGGATGTCGATGTGGTACGGCTCGTTCGGGTGCAGGCACAGGAACACCAGCTTGTCTTCGCCGCGCAGCTTGCGGAAGAACTCCAGCATGAAGCCGATGTAGCCGTCCTGCGTGTTGAACTGCGGCTCGTCGAACAGGTGGATGCGCGGAGAGAGGCTGGCCGAGCGCTCAAGCATGAAGTCGGGCTTGCCGCGTTGGAACGAGCGCACCTGGTAAGACTGGTGGTAGTGGATGGCCAGCCGGTCGCGCTCGCGCGTTTTCACTTGGTGGATGTCCTGGCCGTCCACCAGCACGCGGCCCGCCGTCGGCATGTTGCTGCCGGTCATCAGCTCGAACAAGGTGGTCTTGCCCGATCCATTCGGACCCATCATCCCCACCACACCGGGCGAATCGATCGTGAAGTCGGCGCCCAGCGAAAATGTCACCTGCTTGTTCAGTACACCGCGCGTGTACTGCTTGGACAGGTTCTCGACCCGGAGAATCGGTGCGGTCATCAAACCCCCAGCAGCTGCCTGAGCAGCGTTGCATCTTCGCGCAGCTGCGCGGCCGGGCCTTCATGCACGATGGTGCCCAGGTTCATCACATAGCAGCGGTCCGCCACGTCCAGCGCACTCTGCACGTTTTGCTCCACTACCAGCACTGAGATGCCTTCACGGCGCAGGCGGTCGATGGTCTTCATCACGTCCTGCACCACCTTGGGCGCCAGGCCCTGGCTGGGCTCGTCGAACAGCACGAGGCCTGGCGAGCCGAGCAGCGCGCGCGAGATCGCCACCATCTGCATCTCCCCGCCCGAGAGGTTCTCGCACTCGCGGTGCATCAGGTATTCGAGGGCGCTGAAGATCTCGAAGCATTCTCTCTCGGTCCAGGATCGGAAGCGCGTCTTCTTGCGGGCGATGGCCAGGTTGCGCGCTACCGTCAGCGTGGGGAAGATGCGTCGGTCGTCCGGCACCCAGCTGATTCCGCTGCGTGCGATTTCATGCGTGGCCTCATGCGTCACATCGCGGCGGTCGAAGCGCAGGGTGCCACTGCGTGCGGGAGTCAGGCCCAGGATGGAACGCAGCGTGGTGGTCTTGCCGGCGCCGTTGGGGCCGAGCAGCGCGACCACCTCGCCGGGGCCGACTTCCAGCGACACGTTGAAGAGCGCCTGCGTCTCGCCGTAGAAGGTGCTGATGCGATCGACCGCCAGCATGGCGTCGGCGGGCGAATGTTTCAGGACAGCGCTCATGACGCC
>JBKJOM010000289.1:0-8448 GCA_046595775.1 Ramlibacter sp.
TGACGAAGTCCACATCCGGGTCCATCAGCAGGTTCATCGCGAAGTTCTGCTCGCGGTTGCGCGTGGTCACGCCCCACACCGCGTTCTTCAGGTGACCGAAGTCCTTCAGCGTCTTCAGCACCGCGGTCTTGCCGCGGATCTCGGTCACTCGGGCGTACAGGCTCGGCTCGCCGGGCGACTCGAGGTACACGAACTGGTTGATCAACAGGCTGGGCACCACCGGGCCGGTGATCCGGTAGAAAGTGTGTTGGCCGCTCTGCCAGCTTTCCACTGTCTTGCCGTGCTTGGCCCAGAAGTCTGGCGGGAGGTTCATCGCGCCGGAATACAGCAGGTCGAGGTCGTCGAGCGTCTTGTCGTTCTGGTAGTCGTCGGTGGCCAGGCCGAGGGCCCGCGCCTTGACACGCATGTTGATGTCCTTGGACACCAGCACGACTTCGCGCGGGGCAAACTTCTCGCGCAGTGCCTGCACGACGCCCAGGATCTGGTTATCGGCCTTGCCTTGCGGCAGGCTCGACGGCAGGCTATTGGCAAGCGCCTGTGTCTGGAAGAAAAGGTTGCCGCGCGCCTCCGGGTGTCCGGTGGTATTGAGCTTCAGGCCCTGGGCGATATCGGCGCCTTGTGCGCCGGCCAGCGCATCGAGCGAGCGGCTGGCCTGGCGGGCATTGCGCGCGACTTCGGTGGTGCCTCTCTTGTGGCCGTCGAGCTCCTCCAGCACGATCATCGGCAGGAAGATGTCGTGTTCCTCGAACCGGTACAGGCTCATCGGGTCGTGCATCAGCACGTTGGTGTCGAGCACGAACAACTTGCTCGGCCCGGTGGACTTGGGCTTTCGCGCCGGTTTGGCCGCGGGCTGGGGCGTTGCCGCCGCCGGGCGGCGTGGCGTGGTTTCGTGCCTGTCTACATAGGCTTCCGGTGCCTCGTGAAACGCTTCGGGGTGGTCGTCGCCGCCACCCGTGCGGGGGTCGAAATCCAGTGCCTGGGGCTTGTCAGGCAGCGGCGTGTCGACGTGGCTGCCTTCCGTTTTTCGCGCCTTGTGCGAGGACCGGGCCGGGGCATCGTAGGCATCCGGCGGAAGCAGCGCGGCGCGCTTGATGGGGGCGGGGGGCAGTGGCATGGGGTTGGGGGTTCCCGGTGTGGAGGATCGAGAAATGAAAAAGCCGCCTGGCGAGCCGGGCGGCTTGGTCGGGGTCAGTGGTGCAGGCGCCTGGCGCCTCGGTCAACTGCATGAATTCATTATGCACAAGGCCGGGGGCACGACAACCGCGGGCCGAACCTTGTTGCAACCAAACGTCAGGCCGCCTTCTTGAGCAGCTTGACAGCCTTGAGCACTTCGTCGACGTGGCCGGGGACTTTCAGGCCACGCCATTCCTGCTTGAGCTGGCCGTCGGCGCCGATCAGGAAAGTGGAGCGCTCGATGCCCTTCACCTTCTTGCCGTACATGATCTTGTTCTTGACCACGCCGAACATGTGGCACATCTTTTCTTCGGTGTCGGCGATCAGTTCGAAAGGCAGCTCGAGCTTGGTCTTGAACTCGTCGTGCGACTTCATGTTGTCGCGCGAGACACCGAAAACGGTGGCGCCGGCTTTCACGAAGTCCTTGTACTTGTCGCGAAACTGCATTGCCTCGGTGGTGCAGCCGGGGGTATTGTCCTTGGGGTAGAAGTACAGCACGACCACATGCCCGACGTGGGTGGTGTTCGTGACCTTGATGCCGCCCGTGGCGTTGGCTTCGAATTCGGGAATGGGCTTGTTGACAACGATCGCCATGGGATTTGTTTCTCGGGTGACAGGAATACTCGTTGCTGACGACGGGGGTATGGGTCGCCCCCTGCAACCCTAGATTTTACCCCGAAACTGACCTGAAAGGTCGCAGCGTCAGGACGGCTCTTCAAGGAGCAGGGCCACCACGACGCGCCGGCCTTCCTGCGCGAGCACGTTGTAGGTGCGGCAGGCCGCAGCGGTGTCCATGGTTTCGACGCCCACGTGCTTGTCGATCAGGGGCTTGAGCCATGCGGGCCTGGGAAAGCGGATGCGTGAACCGCTGCCAAAAATCACGACCTCGGCATCGAGGGTGGCCACTTGCTCAAAATGTTCCGGGCCGAGGTCCTCAAAGCGTGACGCATTCCATTGGATGCGCTCACCGCCCGAGCTGATGATCACGCTGTGCGTGATCTTGTCGGCGTTGACCCCCACCCACCCGGGCCCATAGCCCGTGATCGCCTGGACGTCGAGTTTGTCGGGTTGGAGTTTCATCGTTCGAGAGCCCTGAATTAATTGCTGCGCTGCAAGGTCGCCCAGCGGAACTATGGTCAAATTATAGGTTTTCACCACTGACGCAAGACCCTTGGAGGGGCTTTGAAGACCATCCAGAAATCGAGCAAGCTGGCCAATGTCCTTTACGACATCCGCGGTCCCATCATGGATGCGGCCCGCCAGATGGAGGAAGACGGCCACAAGATCATTCGGCTGAACATCGGCAACCTGGCCGTGTTCGGATTCGATGCGCCTGAAGAGATCCAGCAGGACATGATCCGCAACCTGCCGAACTCGGCCGGTTATTCGGACAGCAAGGGAATCTTCGGCGCCCGCAAGGCGGTGATGCACTACACCCAGCAGCAAGGCATCAAGGGCGTCGCGCTCGACGATATCTACCTGGGCAACGGCGCCAGCGAGTTGATCGCCATGGCCACCAACGCGCTGCTCAATGACGGTGACGAGATGTTGCTTCCGTCACCGGATTACCCGCTGTGGACGGCCGCCTCGACGCTCTCTGGCGGAACGCCCGTGCACTACATGTGCGACGAAGCCAATGGCTGGCTGCCGGATCTCGCCGACATCCGCCGCAAGATCACGGCCGCGACCAAGGGCATCGTCGTCATCAATCCCAACAACCCGACAGGCGCTCTTTATCCCGACTCGGTGCTCAAGGAAATCGTGGCCATCGCGCGCGAGCACGGCCTGGTGATCCTGGCCGACGAGGTGTACGACAAGGTGCTCTACGACGACGTGGAGCACACAGCCATTGGCAGCCTGTCGGAAGACGTACTCACGCTCACCTTCAATTCGCTGTCCAAGAGCTATCGCTCCTGCGTCTATCGCGCCGGCTGGATGGTCGTGTCGGGCGACAAGAAGCCCGCTGCCGATTACATCGAGGGCCTGAACATGCTCTCGAACATGCGCCTGTGCGCCAACGTGCCCGGCCAGTGGGCAATCCAGACCGCGCTGGGCGGCTACCAGAGCATCAATGAATTGATCCAGCCAGGCGGTCGCCTGCGGCGCCAGCGCGACCTGGCCTACGAGATGATCACGGCGATCCCGGGCGTCAGCTGCGTCAAGCCACAGGCGGCGCTCTACATGTTCCCGAAGCTCGATCCGAAAATCTACCCCATCAAGGACGACAGGCAGTTCTTCCTCGAGCTGCTGCAGGAGACGCGGGTGATGCTGGTGCAGGGCACCGGCTTCAACTACCCGGACCAGCAGCATTTCCGGATCGTGTTCCTTCCCCATGAGGACGACCTGCGCGAAGCAATCAACCGCATCGCCCGCTTCCTCGACAACTATCGCAAGCGACACAGCACATGAACCCTATCCAAGTCGGCCTGTTGGGCATCGGCACCGTCGGCAGCGGCGTCTTCAAGGTCCTGAACCGCAACCAGGAAGAGATCAAGCGGCGCGCCGGCCGCGGCATCGAGATCACCATGGTGGCCGACCTCGACACTGCCCGCGCGCAGGCGATCGTCGGCGACAGGGTGAAAGTGGTGAACGATGCGCGAGCCGTCATCGCCAACCCCGAGATCGACATCGTGATCGAGCTGATCGGCGGCTACGGCATCGCCCGGCAACTGGTGATGGAAGCCATTGACGCGGGCAAGCACGTACTTACCGCCAACAAGGCGCTCCTCGCCGTGCACGGCACCGAGATCTTCGCGGCGGCCCACAAGCGCGGCGTGATGGTGGCCTTCGAGGCCGCAGTGGCCGGTGGCATCCCGATCATCAAGGCGCTGCGTGAAGGCCTCACCGCCAACCGCATCGAGTGGATTGCGGGAATCATCAACGGCACGACGAACTTCATCCTGTCCGAGATGCGCGACAAGGGCCTGGACTTTGCGGTGGCCCTGAAGGACGCGCAACGCCTGGGCTACGCCGAGGCCGACCCGACCTTCGATATCGAGGGTGTGGACGCCGCGCACAAGGCCACGATCATGTCGGCCATCGCCTTCGGCATCCCGGTGCAGTTCGACAAGGCTTATGTCGAGGGCATCACCAAGCTGGCCGCGCAGGACATCCGATATGCCGAGCAACTGGGTTACCGCATCAAGCTGCTGGGCATCACCAAGCGCACGCCGCACGGCATCGAACTGCGCGTACATCCCTCTCTGGTGCCGGCCAAGCGGCTGATCGCCAACGTCGAGGGCGCGATGAATGCCGTGGTGGTCCAGGCCGATGCAGTAGGCACGACCATGTACTACGGCAAAGGCGCTGGCAGCGAGCCGACGGCCAGTGCCGTGATCGCCGACCTGGTCGACATCACGCGCCTGCATACCGTGGACGCCGCCAACCGCGTGCCGCACCTGGCTTTCCAGCCGGACCAGATGAGCGACGCCAGGGTGCTGCCCATGAGCGAGGTGGTGACGAGCTACTACCTGCGCCTGCGCGTGGCCGACCAGGCCGGCGTGCTCGCGAAGGTGACGGGGCTGCTCGCCAATGCGGGGATCAGTATCGACGCGATGCTGCAGCGGCCCACCGGTGAGGCACAGGATGCCGCGGCGCAGGCCGTGCCGCAGACTGACCTCATCATCCTCACGCACAACGTGCGCGAGGGCGCAATGAACGAGGTGCTGGCGCAGATCCAGGGCTTGCCCACAGTGCTGGCGCCCATCGTGCGAATCCGCAAGGAAGAGTTGGCCTAAGCCATGTTGTATGTGTCCACGCGCGGCCATGCGGACCGCAAGCGCTTCTGCGAGATCCTGCTGGAGGGCCTGGCGCCCGATGGCGGGTTGTACCTGCCCGAGAGTTATCCGCAGGTCGACGCTGCCACGCTTGCGGCATGGCGCGGGTTGCCGTATCCAGAACTCGCTTTCGAGGTTCTGTCGCTCTACATCGACGACATTCCGCCTGAGGACCTGAGAGCGATCTGCGCGACAACCTACACGCAGGACGTTTTCGGCACGAAGGAGATCGTCCCGCTGAAGCGCCTCGAAGAAGGCGTGGTCCTGGAGGCGCTGTCCAACGGCCCCACGCTCGCCTTCAAGGACATGGCGATGCAGTTGCTGGGCAACCTGTTCGAGCATGAACTCGCGCGCCGAGGTGAAGAGCTGAACATCCTGGGCGCGACGTCCGGCGATACCGGCAGCGCCGCCGAGTACGCGATGCGTGGCAAGAAGGGGATCCGCGTCTTCATGACATCGCCCAAGGGCCGCATGAGCCCGTTCCAGCAGGCGCAGATGTTCAGCCTGCAGGACGCCAACATCCACAACCTAGCGATCGAAGGGGTGTTCGACGATTGCCAGGACATCGTGAAGGCCGTGTCAAACGACCTGGAATTCAAGCGCAAGTACCGCATCGGCACGGTGAACTCGATCAACTGGGCGCGGCTGGTGGCGCAGGTCGTGTATTACTTCGCGGGATATTTCGAGGCGACGGGCGGCCTTGACCCCAACCCTCCCCCAGGGGGGGGGGAGCGAGAAGGGTGAGCTTTGCCGTGCCGTCGGGCAACTTCGGCAACATCTGCGCCGGCCACGTCGCGCGGATGATGGGATTGCCGATCGACACGCTGGTGCTGGCCACCAACGAGAACGACGTCCTCGATGAGTTCTTCCGCACCGGCGTGTACCGCGTGCGCGGGGCCGCGGACACGCACGAAACATCGAGCCCGTCGATGGACATCAGCAAGGCGAGCAATTTCGAGCGCTTCGTGTTCGACTTGCTGAGACGCGATGGCGCCAAGGTCAAATCGCTGTTCGGCGAGCAGTTGTCCGCGACAGGGCGTTTCGACCTGAGCGCAGAACCTGCGTTCAAGGCCCGCGAACGTTACGGATTCGCCAGTGGCAAGAGCACACACGCCGACCGCATCACGACGATTCGCGACACCTACGAACGCTTTAACGTAATGATCGACACGCACACTGCCGACGGCCTGAACGTTGCGCGACAGTTCGCCAAGCCGGGCGTGCCGATGATCGTGCTGGAGACGGCGCTGCCGATCAAGTTCGCCGAAACGATCGTCGAGGCGCTGGGCCGCGAGCCGGACCGGCCCGCCCGGTTCGAAGGCATCGAGAAGCTGCCCCGACGCGTCACCGACTTGCCGGCGGACGTGAAGGCGGTCAAGGACTTCATCGCGGCGCATTGCCGATGAAGGTTGTCGGTTTCGCCGGGTTCTCCGGTTCGGGCAAGACCACGCTGGTGGAAAAACTGATCCCCGCGCTCAAGCTGTGCGGCCTGCGTGTGTCCGTCGTGAAGCATGCCCACCACAAGTTCGACATCGACCATCCCGGCAAGGACACGTACCGGCATCGCGAGGCGGGTGCGTTCGAGGTGATCGTCGCATCCGACCGGCGACTCGCGCTCATGCGCGAGTTCGAACAACCGACCGTGCCCACGGTCCACCAACTGCTGGCCCAGCTCTACGACGGGGTCGACTGGGTGCTGGTCGAGGGGTTCAAGAGCAGCGACCTGCTCAAGATCGAGGTCTGGCGCGCTGCGGCCGGGCAGCCGGCCCGCTACGTCGACGACGCCTTCATCGCCGCCATCGCCACCGACTCGCCGGAAGCGATGCCCGAGCCCACCGCGCGCCCGGTGCTCGACCTGAACGACCCCTATGCGGTCGCGCAGTGGCTGGTGGACAATCAGGATCGATTCGACTACGTCGCCGACAACTACACCTGAAAGGGGAACGCCCATGGAAACCGGCCGTGTCCTGCAGCGCACCGCAACCGCCCAACAGCGCGTCGCCGCCGTCCAGGAGATCCTGGCCGAACACGGCCTCCCGGTGGCGCAAGGTGTCGATGAGTTTTCGCACAAGGCGCAGGAGGAATGGGTGCCGCGCAACGGCGCCCGGCTGGTGGCGCGTGCCTGGACCGACCCCGAATTTCGCCGGCGTTTGCTCGCCGATGGCCGCGGCGCCGCGCTCGAGCTGGGCCTGTCGATGCCGCAGCACCACCGCCACCTGGTGGTGCTGGAGAACACGCCGAACGTGCAGAACGTCATCTGCTGCACGCTGTGCTCTTGCACCGCTTTCACCCTGATCGGCCTGCCACCGGACTGGTACAAGGACCTCGAGTACCGCGCGCGCGTCGTGCGCGAGTCGCGCACCGTGCTGCGCGAGATGGGCCTGGACCTGGGCGCCGAGGTAGAGATCCGTGTATGGGACACCACGGCGGACACGCGCTACATGGTGCTGCCCGAGCAACCGGCACACACGCTCGGCTGGCCCGAGGCGCAACTGGCCGCCATCGTGACCCGCGACGCCATGATCGGCGTGGCGCGGTTGTAAGGGGCACGGCATGGACGGCGTCCACGATCTCGGCGGCCGGCAGGGCTTCGGCCGCGTGCGCTACACGCTCGATGCAGCCGCGTTTCATGCGCAGTGGGAGGTGAAGGCGAATTCGCTGTACGCCTTCGCGGTGCGCCATGGCCTCTTCAACATGGACGAGTACCGCCATGCGATCGAGCGCATGGAGCCTCGGCACTACCTCGCCGCCGGTTACTACGAGCGCACGCTCACCAGCTTGCTGACGCTTTGCGTCGAAAAGGGCGTGGTCTCGCATGAGGAACTGGAGCGACGCGCCGGCGGCGCGGTGCCACTCGCGTCGCCGAGCGCACCGGGGCGGAGCAACGCGAAGCAGCGCGAGCGCTTCGCTCCCGGCGACCGCGTGCGCGTGCGGCTGGATTTCGTGCCGGGCCATATCCGAATGCCGGGCTACATCCGCGGCAAGGAAGGCGTGGTGGTCGGCGTGTCGCCCGCCTATCCATTCCCCGACGCGCACGCCCATGGCGTGCCGGCTGAAGACGAACCGACCTACGACGTGCGCTTCCGCAGCGAAGACCTGTGGCCGCAAGGTGCCGACAGCGCGCTGGTGCATGTCGGCGTGTTCGAAAGCTATCTGGAGCGTGTTGCCTCGTGACCCCACCCCGCGTCCCTTTGCTCCCCCTGGACGATGCGCTCGCGCAACTGCTCGGGCGGGCCCGGCCGCTGGACGGCACCGAAAGCGTTTCCACCTTTGACGCCGCCGGCCGCGTGCTGGCGCAAGACATCGTCTCGCCGCTGCAGGTGCCGCCGCAGGACAACAGCTCGATGGATGGCTACGCGGTGCGCGCGTGCGAGATCGCCGCAGAAATGACCAGTGCTGGCGTGGTGCTGCCGGTGAGCCAGCGCATTCCCGCGGGCACTGACGCCCAACCGCTCACACCCGGCACAGCGGCCCGCATCTTCACCGGCGCGCCGGTGCC
>JBKJOM010000234.1:0-31078 GCA_046595775.1 Ramlibacter sp.
TCGATGAAGGCACACTGGCCCGACTGGCGCTGCATCTCGGCGATGACCTGGAGCGTGAGCGTTGTCTTGCCCGAGGATTCCGGGCCGTAGATCTCGATCACCCGGCCCCGCGGCAGGCCCCCGACGCCCAGCGCAATGTCCAGGCCGAGCGAGCCGGTGGAGACGACCTGGACGTCCTCCAGCTTCTCGCCTTCGCCCAGCCGCATGATCGTGCCCTTGCCGAACTGCTTGTCGATCTGGGCCAGCGCCGCTTGCAGCGCCTTGGACTTTTCGCTGTCGGCCGCGATGCGGGTTCCCTTGACTTGAGCATCCATCTGAATTTCTCCTTGAATCGGTTGAAGTAGGCGTCTCATCCTCTGACTTTTTCAACAGGCTGGATGCTTGACCAGCACTTTAACGGCGCAGCTTGCCGGAAGTAAACAAGAATTTTGGTCAGTTTGCCTTACGATATGGGTGATGGAATCCCTAGACAACAGCTGGCGTCTCACCCACCTCGGCCGGCTGCTCGGCCATGCCGGTCGCCGCTTCGACGAGCGCGTGCTGGAGCTGATGGCCCACAACGTCGAAGTGCCACTGGCCCTGTCCAACCTCGCGGCACGGGCGCAGGTCGGCGCGGCGCATGTACACATCACCCGCCACGTTGCGCGGGAAGGCTCGCGCCTGACGGACCTGGCCCGCAGCGCCGGCATGACCAAGCAGGCGATGGGCGACCTGGTCGACCAGTGCGAGGCCTGGGGCCTGGTCGCCCGCGAAACCGATCCGCGCGACACGCGCGCACGTCTCGTGCGCTTCACGCCGACCGGCCTGGCGTGGCTGAACGCCTTCAAGGACGCGGTCGCGCAGGCCGAAGCGGAGTTCCGTGCCGAAGTGGGCGACGAGGTCGCCACCGTGGTCGCAATCGGGCTGGAGGCCTACGCAGGCGCGTGGAGCGCCGAAGGCCCGCGCAAGGCAGCGGCCTAGAATGGGTTGAAACCGAGGAGACAGCGATGCGGATTCTGATTGCCGAGGACGACCAGGTGCTCGCCGACGGCCTGCTGCGCACCCTGCGTGCCGCCGGCGCAGCGGTCGATCACGTCGCCAGTGGCAACGAAGCCGATGCCGCGCTGATGACGAACAACGAGTTCGACCTGCTGATCCTGGACCTCGGCCTGCCCAAGATGCACGGTATCGAGGTGCTCAAGAAACTGCGCGGGCGCGGCTCCTCGATGCCGGTGCTGATCCTCACTGCCGCCGACGCGGTGGAAGAGCGCGTGAAGGGCCTCGACTACGGCGCTGACGACTACATGGCCAAGCCCTTTTCGCTGCAGGAGCTCGAGGCGCGCGTGCGTGCCCTCACGCGCCGCGGCATGGGCGGCACCACCAGCACTATCAAGCACGGGCCGCTGGTGTACGACCAGGCCGGGCGTGTGGCGACCATCGACGGCAAGATGGTCGAACTGTCGGCACGCGAACTGGGCCTGCTCGAGGTGCTGCTGCAGCGCGCCGGCCGCCTGGTGAGCAAGGACCAGCTCGTAGAGCGACTCTGCGAGTGGGGCGAAGAGGTGAGCAACAACGCCATCGAGGTCTACATCCACCGCCTGCGCAAGAAAATCGAGAAGGGCCCGATCCGCATCGCCACCGTTCGCGGGCTGGGCTACTGCCTGGAAAAGATTCAAGGCTAGCGATTGAAAATCTTCCAGCGCGAGCAGCGCTCGCTTTTTGGCGAGATCCTCGACTGGATGCTCACGCCGCTGCTGTTGCTGTGGCCGGTGAGCCTGGCGCTGACCTGGCTGGTGGCGCAAAGCATCGCCGGCAAACCCTTCGATCGCGCGCTCGAATACAACGTGCAGGCACTCGCGCAACTGGTGACGGTGCAGAACCAGCGCGCCGCGTTCAACCTGCCCCAGCCCGCGCGTGAGCTGCTGCGCGCCGACGACTCCGACCTCGTCTACTACCAGGTGCTCGGTCCCCGCAACGAGTTTCTCTCCGGCGAGCGCGACTTCCCGCATCCGCCCGAAGAAGAGCTGCCACTGGTGGGTGAAACGCGCTTGCGCAACGACGAGATGCGCGGCCACGACGTGCGCGTGGCCTACACCTGGGTCAAGCTCGAGATGACCGGCGTGCCTTGCCTGGTGCAGGTGGCCGAGACGCGCGAGAAGCGGTCGGTGCTGGCCACCGAGATCATCAAAGGTGTGATGCTGCCGCAGTTCGTGATCCTGCCGCTCGCTGTGCTGCTGGTGTGGCTGGCACTGGTGCGCGGCATCAAGCCGCTGTCGCAGCTCGAGGAGCGCATCCGCGCCCGCAAACCCGACGATCTTTCGCCGCTGGACGACAAGACGGTGCCGCTCGAAGTGGCACCACTGGTCTCCTCGGTCAATGACCTGCTCACGCGCCTGAAGGATTCGATCGCGACCCAGAAGCGGTTTCTCGCGGACGCGGCCCACCAGTTGAAAACGCCGCTGGCGGGTTTGCGCATGCAGGCTGACCTGGCACAGCGCGACGCGGCCAATACGGAGGAGTTGAAACAGTCACTCAAGCAGATCGGCCGCTCCAGCATGCGGGCCACGCACACGGTCAACCAGTTGCTGGCGCTGGCGCGGGCCGAGGCGAGCGGCCAGTCGATCGCGTTCCAGCCCTGCGACCTCGCGCTCATCACCATGGAAGCGGTGCAGGACTCTGTGCCTCGCACGCTGGACCGGCATATCGACCTGGGCTACGACGGCCCGCAGCCGGGCGAGCCCGGCGTCCAGCTATCGGGCAACCCGACACTGCTCAAGGAGATGGTGCGCAACCTGCTGGACAACGCGATCAGCTACACGCCCTCGAGCGAGGAAAGCCCCGGGGTGATCACGGCGCGGATCCTGGCGGACCCGTTCGGCAGCGTACTGGTGTTGCAGGTGGAGGATTCGGGCCCGGGCATCCCGCAGTCCGAGCGCGAACTGGTGTTCCAGCCTTTCTACCGCGCGCTGGGCACCAACGTCGACGGCTCCGGCCTGGGCCTGCCGATCGTGAAGGAGATCGCCAGTCAGCACGAGGCCGAGATCACGCTGGAAGACGTCCGCCCGGGGCAGGTGCCGCCGGGCACGCGGGTGACAGTGCGCTTCGCGCTGGCGCAAGGCAGCGCGATCGCCGCGGCGCCCGGTTCCGTCTAGGGCCTGTTAACGCTATTTCCAGGGGCGCGTTGCGACTGCAAGGGGCCAGGCGCAAGGCGGGAGGCCGCCGCTGGGGTCAACCCCAGCCAGGACTCGTAACGTCGCGAGTGGCCCCTTTCAGTCGCAACCCGAAGGGAAGGGGCCGCATCGGGCCCCTGGAAATAACGTTAACAGGCCCTAGTCAGGCTTGTAGACGTCCAGCTGCAGTCGCTCGCGCTCCATCGCGCGCGCGACGTACGGAAGTGCCGCGAGCTTCTGCACATGCGCCCAAAGCGCAGGAAATTTCTTCGGGTCGTAACCGGCAAAGCCACCCCAACGCAGCAAGGTCAGCGCATACGCATCGACCGGGCCAAAGTGCTCGCCCATCAGGAACGCCTGGCCCTTGGCGGCCGAACGCTGCGCCATCGCCTCGATTTCACCCAGCATCGGCCCGAACAGCTTTCCGTTGAACTGCTTCAGCTCGGCCCTCGCCACCTCATCGGCCGCGAACTTGTACGGCATGAACACGTGCGTGAACGTGGGATGCACAGTGTTGTTCATCCACGCCAGGGTCTCCATCGCGCGGGCGCGGGCGAGCGGCCCGCGCGGCAGGAACTGCTGGTCGGGAAACTTGGCATCCAGGTAACCGACGATCGCCAGGATCTGCGTGATGACTTCGCCGTCGTCGATCAGCACCGGCACCTGCCCCCGCGAATTCACGGCCTTGAATTCTTCGCCCTGGTTCTCCTGCTTGTGCAGCTTGACCAGTACCGCCTCGAACGGCGTGCCAGTCGCTTCGAGCATGGCGTGAGGGACGAACGAACAGGCGCCCGGCCCGAAATACAGCTTGAGGGTCATGGATGTCTCCTTCGATGTTCAGCGGCACGCGCGCAGCGCCTTGCCGGCCAGCGCAGTCTTGATCTCGTCCAGGCGCGGGCGCAGGGCCTCGTCGACCGAGAGAAGTCTGAGCGATTGGCCTTTGGCCTCCGGCCGCTCCAGCACCACTTTCGCGGTGCGCACGCCCTTCTGGGCCAGGCCGTCGAGTTGCTGCTTCGCTGTCGCTTCGGACGGGTAGCCGCCCAGTGACAGCCCCGGCTCCAGCGAAGCATTGCCCAGCGGTTCGAATGAAACGCCGAGCTGGCGCAGTTCGGCCTTCTTGCGATCGACGTTTTCCGCGGAGAGGTACTTGCCCATGTAGACGATCCAGCGCGGCGGCTCGACGCCGGCCTCGATCGTCCAGCTGTCGGTGGGCCAGCCCGCCAGGGCCTGCTTCAGGGCTTCGGCTTCAGCATCCGTGAACAGCCCGGCCTGCAGGCATTCGGGCGGCTTGGGACCGGCGGCGATTGATTCCACGCGCCTGGCTTCGTCGGCGGCAAGGACGCGCACAGCCTGCGGCTTGACCTGCTGCTCCAGGCGCTGCGGTTCCGATTGCTGTATCGGCGCGAGTCCCCAGGATGCCAGCAAGCCTTGCGACCACGCAAAGAACGACGCGTTCGCCAGGGCGAGGATCAGGACTAGGAGGCGCAACATGGAAAGGAAAGGGAAGGGCTAGAGACTCGGACGGACGCTGACTTCGGCGCTGGTCACCGTGGCCATGCCGGCCGCAGTATGCACCAGCAGCCCACCGGTGTCGGAGGTGCCGTGGGCCGTGCCGGAGGTGCCATCGCTCAGGGTCACTGGCCGGTCACGCAGCGCGTCGCGTGCATCGAAGCGCATCTGGAAGGGTGAAAAGCCCAGGGCCTCGAAGGCCTGCACCGAATGCACAAGGGGCAGAGCGGCTTGCAGCAGGGCC
The DNA here is from genome assembly GCA_046595775.1 of Ramlibacter sp. Classification (GTDB taxonomy): domain Bacteria; phylum Pseudomonadota; class Gammaproteobacteria; order Burkholderiales; family Burkholderiaceae_C; genus Ramlibacter. Next base: position 4,903 of record JBKJOM010000234.1, read on the forward strand.
TGCGCGGCATCGATGCCGGGGACCAGTTCCTGCAACCAGGCAGGCGGTGTCGACAGGCCCGTGGCCTGCGGCGGCGTCACGTTCAGCCCCACGCCGATCACCGCGTAGCGCTCAGCCTGCGGGCCACCGGCAAAGCTCGCGGTCTCGATCAGGATGCCTCCCAGCTTGCGGTCGGCCAGCCAGAGGTCATTGGGCCACTTCAGCTGGACGCGCGGATGGAGCGTCTCGGCCAAGGTGACGCCGACAGCGAGCGAGAGGCCGGCCCAATCCCTGGGGGCGAGCTTCATGCCCAGCGAGAAAGTCAGGGATTCGCCCGGCGCGCTGCGCCAGCCCCGGCCCAGGCGCCCACGCCCGGCGGTCTGCCGCTCGGCCACCAGCAGGATGGGATCCATCTGCCCGCTGCGGGCCCGGCGCATGAGTTCGCTGTTGGTGGAGTCGACCTCGGGCAGCACTTCGACGGTGAAGCCGGGCAAATGCGGCGCCACCGCCTGCCACAGGGCCTCGCCGTACCAGTTCATTTTTTCTTCTTCTTCTTTTTCTTCTTTTTCTCGTCGTCCTTGGGCGCCAGCATGGTGCCCCTGCACTTCTTCGCGCCGCACAGGCACAGGTACTCGGCCTTGAGCTTTTTGGTGTTCGGCTCGTCGATGATCAGCCCGTAGTCATAGTTGAGCTCGTCGCCGGCCTTGATGTTGCGCAGCGCCTTGATGAAGACGCGGTGCGTGTCCTCGTCCTCGTCCGCCTCGCAGTTGGGCTTGCACGAATGGTTGATCCAGCGCGCCGAATTGCCGCCGACGGCGGCATCGATCACCTGCTTGCCGTCCTTGATGCTGAAGTAGAAAGTGTGGTTCGGGTCCTCCGGATTGTTCGGATGACGGCGGTCCGCCTGCTTCCAGGAGATGATCTCGCCCACATACTCGATGATGGTCTCGCCCTCGGCGATGTCCTGCCGGGCAAAGACGCCCCGCCCATGCACGCCGGAGCGGCGCACCTGGATGCGACGGCCCAAGGCGCGCGCACCGGAATCGGGACCCAGGGCTTCCGCCCCACTGTTGACTGCCTTTTCTGCCATCGCCCAAAAACCTGTTAATTTGAATGTGCACACACGCGCGCGTACGTGCGCGCGCGGAACCGGGATTGTATGAGCACCAAGACATTGATCATTGCGGAGAAGCCTTCAGTGGCGCAGGACATCGTCCGCGCCCTGACCCCCACCGCGGGCAAGTTCGACAAGCACGACGAATATTTCGAGAGCGAAAAGTATGTCGTGACCAGTGCCGTCGGCCATCTGGTGGAGATCCAGGCGCCGGAGGAATTCGACGTCAAGCGGGGCAAGTGGAGCTTTGCCAACCTGCCGGTGATCCCGCCGTACTTCGACCTGAAGCCGGTGGACAAGACCAGGACGCGCTTGAACGCGGTGGTCAAGCTCGCCAAGCGCAAGGACATCAGCGACCTGGTCAATGCCTGCGACGCGGGGCGCGAGGGTGAGCTCATCTTCCGGTTGATCGAACAGTTCGCGGGTGGCGAAAAGAGTGGCAAGAAAACGCCGCTGGGCAAGCCCGTGAAGCGTCTGTGGCTGCAGTCCATGACGCCGCAGGCCATCCGCGACGGCTTTGGCCAACTCCGCAGCGACAAGCAAATGGCGGGCCTGGCCGATGCGGCGAGATCGCGCTCTGAGGCCGACTGGCTGGTGGGCATCAACGGCACCCGCGCGATGACCGCCTTCAACTCGCGCGATGGCGGCTTCTTCCTCACCACGGTCGGCCGGGTGCAGACCCCTACGCTGGCTGTCGTGGTCGAGCGCGAGGAGCAGATCCGCAAGTTCATCAGCCGCGACTATTGGGAAATCCACGCCACCTTCCTCGCCGAAGCCGGCGAGTACCGCGCCAAGTGGTTCGACCCGAAGTGGAAGAAGGGCGCCGACGACGCCGAGCAGAAGGCCGACCGGGTCTGGACCGAGCGTGAAGCGCACGAGATTGCGGCGGCGGTGCGCGGCAAGGCGGCGACGGTCACGGAAGAATCCAAGCCGACGACCGAAGCATCGCCGATGCTGTTCGACCTCACCTCGCTGCAACGCGAAGCCAACGGCCGTTTCGGCTACTCGGCCAAGACCACGCTGGCGCTCGCGCAGTCGCTGTACGAACGGCACAAGGCGCTGACCTATCCGCGGACCGATTCGCGGCACCTGCCCGAGGACTACGTCGCCGTCGTGAAGGACACGATGGGCACCTTGTCCAAGAGCGGCATGAAGCACCTCGCACCGTTCGCGCAGCAGGCGATCGACGAAGGCTACGTCAAGCCGGGCAAACGCATCTTCGACAACGCCAAGGTCAGCGACCACTTTGCAATCATCCCGACGCTGGAAGCGCCCAGCGGCCTGTCGGAGGCCGAGCAGCGCCTGTACGACCTGGTGGTCAAGCGCTTCCTCTCGGTCTTCTTCCCGAGCGCTGAGTACCTGGTCACCACGCGCATCTCGCAGTCCGTCGGCCATCACTTCCGCACCTCTGGCAAGGTGCTGGTCCGGCCGGGCTGGCTGGCTATCTGGGGCAAGGAAGCCGAGAGCGACAAGACGCCCGACGAAGACAGCAAGACGCTGGTGGCCGTGAAGCCCGGCGAAATGGTGCGCGCCGAGCACGTGGAGGCCAGGGGCCTGAAGACACGTCCACCGGCACGCTACTCCGAAGCCACGCTGCTGGGCGCGATGGAAGGCGCTGGCAAATTTGTCGAGGACGACGAGCTGCGCGAAGCGATGCAGGAGAAGGGTCTGGGCACACCGGCGACCCGCGCCTCGATCATCGAAGGCCTCATCAACGAGAAGTACATGTTCCGCGACGGCCGCGAGCTGATCCCCACGGCCAAGGCCTTCCAGCTGATGACGCTGCTGCGCGGGTTGGGTGTGGAGGAACTCTCCAAGCCCGAGCTCACCGGCGAATGGGAATACAAGCTGGCGCAGATGGAGCACGGCAAGTTGTCGCGCGAGGAATTCATGCGCGAGATCGCCGACATGACGCAGCGCATCGTCAAGAAGGCCAAGGAATACGACCGCGATACCGTGCCTGGCGACTACGCGACCCTCGCAACGCCCTGCCCGAACTGCGGCGGCGTGGTGCAGGAAAACTACCGTCGCTATACCTGCATGGGCAAGCCCAGGGCCGAGCCCTGCGGCTTCTCCTTCACCAAGATTCCGGCCGGCCGCGCTTTCGAACTGACGGAAGTCGAGAGCTTCCTGCGCGACAAGAAGATCGGGCCGCTGGAGGGCTTCCGCTCCAAGGCGGGCTGGCCTTTCACCGCGGAGATCGTGCTGAAGTACGGCGAGGAAGAAAAGAACTGGAAGCTGGAGTTCGACTTCGGCGACGAAACCGACCCGGCCGAGACCGGCGAAGTGATCGACTTCTCGGGGCAGGAAACGCTTGGTGCATGCCCCAAGTGCGGCGCGCGAGTGTTCGAGTTCGGCAAGAATTACGTCTGCGAGAAATCGGTTCCGACCGCGGCCCAGGCGACCCCGAGTTGCGACTTCAAGACCGGCCAGATCATCCTGCAGCAGAGCGTCGCGCGCGAGCAGATGCAAAAGCTGCTGGCCTCCGGCAAGACCGACCTGCTCGACAAGTTCGTGTCGATGCGCACACGGCGTGCGTTCAAGGCCTTCCTCACCTACAACAAGGAAGAGGGCAAGGTGACCTTCGAGTTCGAGCCGCGCACCAGCAAGTTCCCGCCACGCAAGACTGCCGCGGGCAAGACGCCGGCGGCGAAGGAGCCCGTCGCGAAGTACGCGGCCAAGGCGGCGCCGGCCAAGAAGGCTGCGGCCAAGAAAGCCGCGCCAGCGAAGAAAGCAGCAGCGCCGAAAGCACCGCGCAAAACGGCGGCGGGCGCCGGCCTGAAGCCCAGTGCCGATCTCGCGGCGGTGATCGGCGCGGAGCCGGTGGCCCGCACGCAGGTGATCAAGAAGCTGTGGGACTACATCAAGGCCAACGGCCTGCAGGACGCGACGAACAAGCGCGCCATCAATGCGGACGCCAAGCTGTTGCCCGTGTTCGGCAAGCCGCAGGTGACAATGTTCGAACTGGCCGGGATCGTGGGCAAGCACCTGAGCTGAACGATCACCTGCCGGTGCTGCGTCGGGGCGGACAGGAACGAGCAAGGGCAAGCGACGCCAGCAGGCCCCGTCGTCCGAGGCCAGTTCGGTGGTCGACGCACACATGGTGCGCGCAGGCGACTGACACCCCAAATCGCGGAGACTACGCATGACTTCATTCAAGACTGCCCTGGCCACAGCGCTGTTCGCCCTGGCCGCCACCGGTTGCGGCCGGGACAGCGGCATCGGCGGCGCGGCCAGTGATGCCGCTGCGGCCACCGCCGCGGCCAACGAGGCCTTTGCCAAGGAGCTCGTGCTCGACGACGCAAAGGACATGGAGGACGCCAAGCGCGGCTTCGTGGCACGGCCCAGCGGAAAAATCACCGCCACCGACGGCACAGTATTGATCGACTTCGACGCATTCCAGTTCGTGGGCGGCGCGGCTCCGCCGACCGTCAACCCCAGCCTGTGGCGCCACGCACGTCTCAATGCGCAGATCGGCCTGTTCAAGGTCACCGACGGCATCCACCAGTTGCGCGGCTTCGACATTGGCAACATGACGCTGATTGACGGCAAGACCGGATGGATCGTGGTGGACACGCTCACGGCTCGGGAAAGCGCCACGGTGGCGCTGGCCTTCGCGCGCCAGCACCTGGGCAACAAGCCCGTCTCCGCCTTGATCTTCTCGCACAGCCACGCCGACCACTTCGGCGGCGCGCTGGGTGTGATCACGCCGCAAGAGGCGGCGCAGCGCCAGGTGCCGATCATCGCGTCCGAAGGTTTCATGGAGGAATCCACCAGCGAGAACGTGTTGGTTGGCACGGCGATGGCACGCCGCTCAATCTACCAGTTCGGCAAGGACCTGGAACGCTCGCCCAAGGGCCTCGTCGACACGGGACTGGGCAAGAACGTGGCCTACGGTTCGATCGGCATCCTGGCGCCGACCATGTTGATCACCAAGCCGACCGAGGAACACGTCGTCGATGGCGTGAAGTTCATCTTCCACAACGTCCCGGGCGCCGAGGCGCCGGCCGAGATGACTTTCTACCTGCCTGAGAAGAAGGCCTACGGTGGCGCCGAGAACCTGGCGCAGACCATGCACAACCTGCTGCCGGTGCGTGGCGCGAAGGTGCGCGACGCACTGCGCTGGTCCAATTACATGCAGGAGGCACTGGAGCAGACGGCCGATGCCGAAGTCTATTTCGGCCAGCACAACTGGCCGATCTGGGGCAAGGAGCAGATCGCCGGGTTCATCACGAAGCACCGCGACGTCTACAAGTACACCCACGACCAGACGGTGCGCCACATCAACGCCGGCCGAACGCCGCGCGAGATCGCGGAACTGGTGAAGCTGCCCAAGTCACTCCAGACGCACTTCGGCACACGCGGCTACTACGGCGACCTGCGCCACAACGTGAAGGCGGTCTACCAGTTCTACCTGGGGGCTTACGACGGCAACCCGGCCAACCTCAATCCGCTGCCGCCGCAGGAGTCGGCAAAGCGCTACCTGGCGCTGTTGGGCGGCGCCGACAAGGCCGTGTCGGCGGCACAGGCCGCCTTCGACAAGGGTGAGTACCGCTGGGCCGCCGAACTGCTCAACCACGCCGTGTTCGGGGAACCCGGTCACAAGGGCGCGAAGGAACTGCTGGCGCGCACTTACGACCAGATGGGCTACGCGTCCGAGGCCGCCACCTGGCGCAACAGCTATCTCAGTGCCGCCGCGGAACTGCGCAACGGACCGCCGAAGAAGGGGGTGGATCGGTCGTACTTCATCGAGGCGCTGCGCCAGACGCCGACGGAGCGGTTTCTGGAAGCCATGGCCGCGGGGCTGGACGGCCCGGCCGCCGAAGGCAAGGACCTGAAGGTGAACCTGATCCTGACCGACCGCCAGGAATCCTATGTGCTCTGGATCGAAAACGCGGTGCTGCACCACAAGAAGGCCCAGCCCGACTCGGGTGCCAACGCCACGCTGTCACTGACCAAGGACTTCTTTGTGCGAATGATGGCCGGTACGGCCGGCGCGAAGGACCTCCTCACCTCCGATGAGATCAAGGTCACGGGCAGCACAATCGACCTTGCGCGCTTCCTGGCCCTGATCGACAAGGCCCCAGGCACGTTCGCCATCGTCACGAAGTAGATCCGGCATAGACTTCTACCTGGAGCAGTGCCTGCACCCACATCCGCGGCTACCGGGCCTGCGACAAGGAGACCCGCAAGGAGTTTTTAAATGAACCAAGCCCTACCCGCCGCGACCCTGGCCGAGCTTCCGATGCGCGATGCGCTGATGCTGCAACGCGGCGCTTTCGCCCGCGACATGAATCCGACGCTGGCCGTGCGCTACGACCGCCTGGACCGGCTCGCCGCCATGACCGAGCGCATCGCCCCGCAGATCGTGGAGGCGCTGGCGCAGGACTTCGGTCACCGCTCCGCGCATGTCACGCGGCTGGCCGACATCATGATGACGCTGACGGCGATCCGGCACACCCGCCGCCATCTCAAGCGCTGGATGCGCACCCGCCGCGTGCCGACGCCGCTGGCTTTCATGCCGGCCACCAGCCGACTGATTCCGCAGCCGCTGGGTGTGGTGGGCATCGTCTCGCCCTGGAACTACCCTTACCAGCTGGCGATCTCGCCGGCTGCAGCCGCGCTGGCCGCCGGCAACCGCGTGATGATCAAGCCCTCGGAGCTTACGCCGCGCTGCTCCGAGCTGATGCGCCGCGCCGTCGCCGAAACCTTCGGCCCCGACGAGATGGTCGTGATCGCGGGCGATGCCGAAGCCGGCAAGGCCTTCGTGTCGCTGCCCTTCGACCATCTGCTGTTCACCGGCTCAACCGCCGTGGGCCGGCAAGTGGCGCTGGCGGCGGCGGCCAACCTCACGCCGGTCACGCTCGAGCTGGGCGGCAAGTCGCCCGCGATCCTCTCGCCCGACTGCGACTTGCAACAGGCTGCCACGAGCCTCGCGCTGGGCAAGATGTTCAACGCCGGCCAGACCTGCATTGCGCCTGACTATGTCGCCGTACCGCGGGCGATGGTCGAGCCCTTCACTGGCGCCATGGCCGCCGCGATGAACCGGTTGTATCCCGACCTCGCCCGCAACCCGGACACCACCAGCATCGTGAGCGACCGGCACTTCGAGCGGCTGCAGGCCTTGCAGGACGATGCGCAAGCGCGCGGCGCACGCATCGTGCCGCTGGCACCCGAGGCCGAGGCGGGCCCGCCGCGCATGATGCGGCCCTGCCTGGTGCTCGACGTCAACAACGACATGCGCATCATGCGCGAGGAAATCTTCGGACCATTGATGCCGGTGCTGCCCTACGACAGCCTCGACGAGGTGATCGGCCACGTGAACCGAGGCGAGCGGCCGTTGGCGCTGTACTGGTATGGCCGCGACCCGGTCGCGCGCGAGCGAGTATTGCGCGAGACCCTCTCCGGCGGCGTGACCATCAACGACTGCCTGTGGCACTTCGGTCAGGAGGAGCTGCCCTTCGGCGGCGTGGGCGCAAGCGGCATCGGCGCCTACCACGGCGAAGCGGGCTTCCGCACGTTCAGCAAGGACAAGCCCGTGCTGTTCCAGAGCCGCCTCTCGGGTGTGCCGCTGCTTCACCCCCCGTACGGCAAAGTTTTCGAGTTCATGGCAAAGATGCTCAGGCACATCACCTGAGCTTTTATGCCGACCGCCGAAACCGTCGAACGCTTCATCGCCCGCGTGGAGTTCAACGCCCGCACAGGCCCAAAGCTTGATGCGAAACGCGTCGTACTGTTGGGCCCGCGCCGCGCATTTCCCGCAACGCGAACGCGCTTTCCGGGAGGACGACAATCGCGGTATGGACATCAACCCCCTCGACACCGCCAAACCCGACGACGAAGACCCAGCGGAGGCTCACCGCGGCCGGCGTTTCCGCCTCAACTCGGCCGTCGCCGTGACTGTCGCCATCCTAGCCACCTTCACCGGCATCTGCAAAGTGAAGGACGACAACATCGTGCAGGCCTGCAGCAGGCGCAGGCGGACAAGCTGGACCACTGGAACTTCTACCAGGCGCGCAACCTGCGTGAAGAACTGGCGAAGGCCACCGCGCTGCAATTTCGCCTGCAGGCGCAGTCCCAGCCTGCGGCGTTGCGCGCACAGTGGGACGATGCGGCAGTCCGGTACGAAACCCTCGCCCGCGAACAGGCCCAGAAGAAAGAGGAGCTGCGCCAGCAGGCCCTGGCGGACCAGAAGACCTACGACAGCCTGAACTTCCGCGATGACCAGTTCGACCTGTCTGACGCAGCGATCGCGATCGCTATTTCACTGCTCGCGATCACGGCATTGACTCAGTTCTGGTGGTTGTTCGGCCTGAGCATGGTGCCTGCGGTGTTCGGCATGGTGATGGGCACCGCAGGCATTGCGGGATGGGCGCTGCATCCCGAGGTGCTGACACGGTTGTTGGGGTAAGCCTAGCCAGCGCCCTGTCCTGCCAACACCACCCGCGTCTCTTCCCACAGCTCCTTCAACTTCTGCACGCGCAGTGCAGCATCTGCCGGCACGCCCTCCTTCGCCGCTGACTCCAAGGCATCCGCGTGTTGCTGGATGGCCTTCGCCCCGACATTGCTGGCCCCGCCCTTGAGCGCATGCGCCGCGCGCGCCAGTGCGCCCGCGTCGTGCCGATCGACCGCGTCCCCCAGTGCTTCCAGCCGCTGCGGCGTATCGGCGAGGAACAGGCCGATCACCTCACGGGTCATGGTCAGGTGCTCGTCGTCGAATTCCTTGAATTCCTCCAGCCGTGCGAAGTCCATCAAGGGTGATTCGGGCGCGGCATGCGCTGCCACCGGGATGGTCGCAGGTGGATGCGAGGGCGACAGGCCTTGCCTCACCCAACGCTCCAGCGATTGCGCCAGCGCGTTCACATGCAGGGGCTTGGTCAGGTAGTCGTCCATGCCCGCGGCCCCGCAGCGCGCGCGGTCGTCGGCGGACGCGCCGGCGGTAAGCGCAATGATGGGCGGGGACTCCTGCCCCCACGTTTCGTGAATCAATCGGGTCGCCTGCAGTCCATCCATCTCCGGCATGTTCACGTCCATCAATACGGCACCGAATGCGATGCCGTCCCGCCGCGCTTTCGCCACCGCCTCGACCGCCTCGCGGCCATCGACGGCCGTGCGGAACTGGTAGCCGAGTTTCGCGAGCATGGCGCACGCCACTTTCAGGTTCACTGCGTTGTCGTCGGCCACCAGGATCAGCACGTCCTTTTTCACGTCGGCCACCGAGGTCATGGCACGGCGCTCGCCTGCGGGCGCGAGCACGCACCGCAGCAGCGTCTCGAACAACTGGGTCTGGCGGGCGGGCTTGAGCAGGCGCGCGGTGAACAGTTGCGCACTTTCGTCGGCGGCTGGCATGAAGCCGGAACTGAGCAGCACGATCGGCACATCGGCCCAGCCGGGCCGGGCCTTCAGGGCTCGCGCCAGCGATACACCATCCATCTCGGGCATGTGCATGTCGGTGATGACGACATGGGGCGGCTGCGCGGTGTCATAGGCCCACGCAAATGCTTCGGCACCCGACGCCACGCCGGCCACTTCGACGCCCCACATCTGCAACTGGCGCACCAGGATGCGCACGTTGGTGGCGTGGTCGTCCACCACCAGCACGCGCTTGCCCGCCAGCTGGCCGGCATCGGCCACACCAAGCGCGGGCGGCAGCTGCGCCGTCTGCGTGACGATGGTGAACCAGAATGTCGAGCCGCGGCCCGCTACGCTCTCGACGCCGATCGTGCCGCCCATCAGTTCCACCAGGCGCTTGCAGATCGCGAGGCCCAGGCCGGTGCCGCCGTACTTGCGTGTGGTCGACGCATCGACCTGCGTGAACGCCTCGAACAACGCATCGACGCGAACGGCGGGAATGCCGATGCCGGTGTCGGTGACGCGGAACTCGATCACGCAGCGGCCTTGCGCGTCATCGGCCAGGCGGCGCGCATGCACGGCGACCTCGCCGCGTTCAGTGAACTTGATGCCGTTGTTGACCAGGTTGATCAGGATCTGGCGCAGCCGCGTCACGTCGCCGGCAATGGCGCTGGGCACCGCGTGCGGTCCTTCATCGGCCACATCGATGATCAGCTCCAGCCCTTTCTCGCGCGCGCGTGGCGCGGCAATGTCGCAGGCCTCCTCGACCGCGCTGCGCACGGAGACGGGCTCAACTTCCAACTCCAGCTTGCCCGATTCGATCTTGGAGAAATCCAGCACGTCGTTGATCACCGCCAGCAACTGGTCGCTCGAGAGGCGAATGGTCTGCAGGTAATCAAGCTGCTCGGCGTCAAGCGCGGTCTCGGCCAGCAAGGTGCTCATGCCCACCACGCCGTTGAGCGGCGTGCGAATCTCGTGGCTCATGGTGGCGAGAAATGCGGCCTTCGCGCGCGCCGCGGCCAGCGCTTCCTCGCGCGACGCGGCGAGCTCCGACGTGCGCTGCTCCACGCGCGCCTCGAGCGTCTCGTTGGCCTCCTGCAGCGCGCGTGCATCGGCCTCGACCTGGACCCGGTACGCCTGCAACTGCTCGCCGCTGTCGTGAAGCACGCGCGAGAGCCGGCTCACTTCGCGGATGCGCGTGCGCTGGTCGATCACCGGCACTTCGCCGCGGCCCAGTTGTTCGGCCGCGATCGACAAGCCTTTCAAGCGCCGGCCGATCGCGTGCGCAACGCCAAATGCGATCGCCGTGCCCAGCGCGATCAAGAGCGCCATTGCGAGCAGGGATTCGCGCTGGGCCTTGCCGATCTCGCCGGTGAAGTCGCTCTCGGGCGCGGCGACCACCAGCGTCCAGCGCAGGCCCAGCTGTTCGCCGAAGGGCCGCTGCACCATCAGCAGAGCACCGTCTGCTGCGGGCAGGCGCTGCAATTTGGTGTCGGTGGCCACCGTGTCGGCGCTGCGGCTGGCCCAGATTGCCTGCAGTGCGGCGAAGCTGGCCCGAACGACCGGGTTGAAGCTTTCGGCGGGCGTCGTGCGCTGGGGCTTGTCGCCGTTGAGGGTGAACAAGGTGTCGCCAGCCGAGCTCGCGACCAGCAGGCCCTTCTCGTCGACGACAAACGCTGCACCACGCGAGCTGATGCGCTGTGTGCGAAGCACGTCGGCGAGTTGCTGCAGGTACAGGTCGGCACCGAACACTCCGGCGACGCCGCCGTCGGCGTCGTACACCGGTTGTGACAGGCTCACCATCAACTGCTTTCTCTGCGGGGACACCAGCACCGGCGTGAACACCCGGCCCTTGGCGACAACGGCGCCGGCATACCAGGGCGTGCTGCGCGGCTCGAAGTTTGCCGTCTCGGTGTCGACAAGCTTGCTGCGGTCGCCCGGCGCGGCGACTTCGTAGAACACGCGGCCCATGCCTTGCGGCTGGCGGATTCCGACGCGCGCCCCTTTCGCGCCGGTCTCCAGCCCGAAGTAAGCGCCGTGCAGGTTGCCGATGTGCACGATCGGCACCTCCGGCGCCTGCCGGGTGAGGGCGAAGGCCAGGGGCTCGAACAGCTGGGGCTGGCGCAGCCACTGGCGCGCGCGTTCGAGTTCGGCGCCGGCCAGGCGCTCGGCGAAGAGGCCGTCGAGCACGTAGTGCGCCCTCTGGACATGGGCTTCGGTGCCGATGCGCACGGAGCCGGCCACTTGCGTGAGGATGGTGCCGGCGAGGTCGTCCACCGCCTGCGAGCTGGCACGCGCCATCAGCCACAGCACCAGGACTGCCGGCACCGTGGCCAGCAGCACGAGGCTGGCAGCAAGCAGGCGGCGCAGGGGGAAGAGCGTCATCGCGTTGCGGCGCTCAGGCCGCCACGCCGGCGATCTCCACCGCGTCGATGGGTGCAGTGCGGCCCGGCAGGCTCACCATGGCCCGGCGGCCCAGCCGCACCGCGCCCATGATCGAACGCACCGCATCGACGCTGGCGATGATCGGCCAGCCCAGCGCCTGCGACTGGCGTTGCAGGCCGAAGGCGACCGTGACCGCATCACCGACCGGCAAGGTCTGCGCCGCCGTGCCATGCAAAGGGTCCTGCAGCACGGTGAGCGTCACATCACCCGAGTTCAAGGCGATGTGCGGTTCGAACCGGGGCAGCCCACGGCCCGGGAAACTCGACTCGAGGTAGCCCTGTACGCCGCGCGCGGAGTCCGCGAGGCCGAGTGCGGCGCGCACGGCGCGCAAGGTGTGGCTCACGGTGCGCGTGTCCTCGTCCGGTGCGAAGATGGCGACCACGCCTTCCCCGACGAAGCGCATGTGGTGTGCGCCGAACAGGTGGACCGTGTCGTTGGCGTTGCCATAGAACCGCCGCACCAGGTCGGTCAGCTCCTGCGCGTCCAGCGACTGCGCGAGGCCGGCGTAATTGGGCACGTCGACGAACAGCACGGTGGCGCCCTCGATGCGCTCGTCGCCCTGGTTGCCATCGGTCGGCCAGCGCTCGCTCAACTCCGCAGCCAGCCGGTCCTCGTACAGCCTGGACAACTCGTGACGTTGCTCCACCAGCGCCTCGTACACGGCGGCGTCCACCGCCATGGCCTGAAGTGTGGCCTGTACCGCGCGCTTGTTCAACTGGGCCGCCACGGCCTGGCGCAGCTCCGCGGCGCGGAAGGGCTTGGTGATGTAGTCGTCGGCGCCCGTGGTCATGCCGATGCGCATGTGCGCCCGCTCCTGCAGCGAGGTGAGCAGGATCACAGGCACGCCGGCCGTGGCCGGGTCTTTGCGCAGCGCCGCGAGCATGTCGAAGCCGTTCATGCCGGGCATCTGCACATCGCTGATGATGAGGTCGGGCGGATTGCGCTGCACCAGCGCCAGGCCTTGCACCCCGTCGTCCGCGGTGAGCACTTCGTGGCCATCCTTCCTCAGCACCGAGGCGATCAGCATCCGCGTGCCTGCATCGTCTTCCATGACGACGATCGTAGCCATTGGGTCGGTTTCCTTGTTTCGCGCCGCCCACTGGCGCCGGCGGCTTTCACGGGCTATCTTACAAGCCTCCCCGGCCGACCGCGCCCAATGCCCATTCTCCTCCTCATAGCCTTCCTGTTCGTCCTGCCATCTGCCGTCCATGCGCAGGCGGCTCCCGCTTGCCCACCCAACGACAAGGACTGCATGGTGCGTGCGCTGCGCGAACATCCCGTGCGAAAGCTCGACACATGGAAGGAGGTCATGGACCGGCCGCTGGTTGAGCGCGTGGAAATCGCGCCCGCACCGCTGGTCGAGTACCTGACGCTGGACAACGTGCTCAACGGTTTCCCGGATCGGCCGCGCGCGATGGAGGCCAACCCGCGCTTCGTGGCCGATGTGAAGGCAGCGCTGGCCGACCTGCCGCTGGAAGTGAACCTGCTCTTCGTCGACAGGCTCGCGGGCATTTTCCTGCTGGACGACATGGGCGGCACCGGGTTCACCGACTTCGTGGTCGATGCGGCCGGCCACCCGGCGGGTGGGTTCATCGTGCTGGACGCGAGCGTGCTGCAGAAATACACCGCGAACCAGTGGGCCAGCTGGAAGGAGAACACCCCGTTCAAGCCCGATGCGCAGTGGCGCCTCGACGCGCGCATCGAGAATGCACCACAGGACACCCGGCGCAACGCAATCCAGTACATCCTGCTGCACGAGCTGGGCCATGTGCTGTCGGTCGGCGGCATCATGCATCCGTCCTGGGTCCTGGAGCCCAAGGAGGTGCAGACGCCCGATGCCTACCCGTTCTTCCACCTGTCGTGGCGCATCGACGAGCAATCCAATCGCTTCATCACGCCCTTCGACAGCGCCTTCCCGCAACGCGTCAACGTCGGCTACTACTTCGGCGCCAAGCTGGCCGGCGCGGAGATGAGTCCGACCTACGCCAACCTCGCGAAGACAAACTTTCCTTCGCTGTACGCGGCTACGCGCCCCGGCGACGACTTCGCAGAAGCCTTCGCGAGCTACGTCCACGTGGTGCTGATGGGGCGGCCCTGGGAGATCACGCTCTCGCGCGGCGGCGAGGCGGTGCAGGTATTCAAGGCCTGCTGGGAAGAGCCGCGCTGCGCGGAAAAACGCAAGCTGCTCGAAGGCTGGGTGGGACGGCCGAAGGACTAACCGCCGGCGCGGCTACCACCAGGAGGTGAGTTGCGCCTGGGGCGCCGGCGTGGCCCACGGCTCGGGCGGCTTCTCATGCAACTCGCCGAAGCCGGATTCCACAAGGTCGTGCAAGGCATCTTCGAACGCCGGGTTGCGCGCGAGGTCTTCGGTGTTGACAGGGTGAAGCTTTGTGTCCATGCCCTCATGCTGCGCGTTTGTTTAGCGCCGCATTGCGAAGCATTCACGCCGTTGCAGTGACTTCGTTCACAAGTCTCATCATCAGGCTGCGCGCAAGTGCCACGCCCGCGGCCGCGTGAAGGCCTGGATTCCATAGGTCGACAGCGTGAGCCCCACGCCCGAGTCGCCAAATCCGCTCCACGGCAGGCGCGGGCTGACGCGATCGCAGCAATTCCAATAAACACTTCCCGCGTGGATGTTTGACAGCAGTCGCTGGGCCCGCTCACGGTCGCGCGTGTAGACGCCTGCCGTCAATCCGTAGCGCGTGTCATTCATCAGGCGCACCGCCTCGTCATCGCCGGCCACTTTCTGGATGCCGATCAGCGGGCCAAAACTCTCCTCGCGCATCAGCGCCATCGTGGGGTCCACGTTGGAGAAAACCGTGGGCTGGAACCAGTGGCCCGGCCCCGCAAGGCGTCGGCCGCCGATGTGCAAGAGGGCGCCCCTGGCTTTCGCGTCCGCCACCTGCGCCTCGAGCACATCGAGCTGTGCCGCTCGCGTGATCGCACCGATATAGGTGTCGTCTGCCATCGGGTCGCCGACCTTGAATCCCCGCACGGTGTCGACGAAGGCTGCGAGGAAGGAGTCATGGACCTTCTCGTGCACATAGAGGCGCTCGACCGAACAGCAGCTTTGGCCGGTGTTGTACATCGCGCCATCCGCCAGCGACTGCGCTGCTGCGACCGGGTCGGCGTCGTCGCACACGTAGGTCGGGTCCTTGCCGCCCAGCTCCAGTTGCAGCTTGATGAAGCGGTGCCCCACGGCTTGCGCGATACGCGTGCCGGTTGCGTGGGAGCCGGTGAAGAACAGGCCATCCAGCGGCTGCTCCAGCAGCGCAGCGCCGACCGCTCCTGCGCCCACCAGCGGCACAAAGACATCCGGCGGAACGCCCGCCTCATGCAGCAGCCGGGCAATCTCCAGCCCGGTCAGCGTGGCGAACTCGGACGGCTTGTACAACACCGCATTGCCCGTGAGCAGCGCCGGAATGATGACGTTGCAGCCGACGAACCACGGGTAGTTCCAGGCCGAGATGTTGCCGACCATGCCCAGCGGCAGGTGCTCGATGCGCTCGGTCACACCACCCTCGTCGAATACGGTCTCGGTCGCGGTCACGGGCTGGACCATCCCCACGAAGAAATCCAGGCGCGGCAACAGGCCGTTCAATTCGTTGCGCGACATCGCGATCGGCTTGCCGGTCTCACGCGTCATCACCTCGGCCAGCTTCGCGTGGTCGCGCACCACGCCTTCGCGAAAGCGCTCGATGCAAGCCTGGCGCTGCGCCAGCGGCGTCGCGGCCCACCCGGGTTGCGCTTCGCGCGCGCGGGCCGCCTTGGCAGCAACCGATGCCGGATCGTCGGCGGCCACCGCGGCGATCTTCTCGCCCGTGGCCGGGTTGTGGATGGCAAGACTGCTCATGGCAGATCCCTCTCGCGGGCGGCCGTGGCGGCGGCGAGAAAGTCGTCGAGCATCGCCGCGTCGTCGAGGGTGTCCGAGTCGGGCCGGTGGAATTCCGGATGCCACTGCACCGCCGCCATCCACGGCTTGTCAGTCGCGCGGCGCCGGATCGCTTCGACCACGCCGTCGGCGTCACTCACCGCCTCGACGTCGAAGCCCTGCGCCAGTAGCTTGATCCCTTGGTGGTGAATGCTGTTGACCTTCACCCGCGCCTGGCCCGGATAGAGTTTCGACAGTCGCGAGCCGGGTGCGATATCCACGGTGTGGAAGTTGAGGTCATAGACCGAGGCGTCGCGGTGCTGCAGCGCGTCGGGGCGTTGCGTCGAGATGTCCTGGTACAGCGTGCCGCCGTAGGCGACGTTGAGCAGCTGCAGGCCGCGGCAGACGCCGAACACGGGCTTGCCATGGCGCTCGAAGGCTGCGACCAGGTCGATCTCGTATTCATCGCGGATCCGGTCGCCGGCCCACTTCTCCTGCAGGGGCTCTTCGCCGTACGACAGCGGCGAAACATCGGCGCCGCCATGCAGCACGAGGCCGTCGAGCCATTGCGCGTAGTGGTCCAGCGTGACGTCGCCGCGCTGCGTGGCGCCGCTCGGGCTGGGGATCATCACCGCCATGGCGCCGGTCGACATGACCCAATGCGCGATCGACTGCTCGACGTACTGAAGCGTCTTGCCGGTAAACAGCTGGCGCTTCGGGTCCGCATGCATGAAGCACGCGGAAATGCCGATCTTCAGGCGTTCGCTGCTGTCCATGCCCGCGCGCTACAGCGCCTCTTCGAACAGCCGCTGGAAGTCCTGCGCGGTGACGGGGCGCGGATTAGTCTGGTGGCAGCTGTCGGCGGCCGCCACCTCGACCAGCCGCGGCAGCTGCTCTCGTTTCACGCCATGTGCGCCGAGCTTGCCGGTGATGCCCGAGCGGGCCTTGAGAGTACGCAGCCAAGGGATGAACTCTCCGCCGCCGCCGGCCACTTCGCAAACATGCGCCAGCTGTTCGAACTTCTCCGGCACCGCCTGCTGGTTCCACGCCAGCACCGTGTCGATCATCAGCGCGTTGGCCAGGCCATGGTGCAGGTCGCACACCGCACCCAGCGCATGTGCGCAGGAGTGAACCGCTCCCAGGTCTTTCTGGAATGCGATCGCGCCCATCATCGATGCCATCATCATGTCGCTGCGCGCCTCGATGTTGCCCGGCTCACGCACCGCCGTGAGCAGCGAACGCGCCGCGATGCGCGTGCCTTCGAGCGCTATGCCGTCGCACAGCGGGTGGTAGGCGGGCGAGAGATAGCTTTCGATGTTGTGGGTCAGCGCGTCCATGCCGGTGGCCGCGGTCACGTTCGGCGGCAGGGCGAGCGTGAGTTCGGGGTCGGCAAAGACGATCTTCGCGAGCACCTTGGGGTTGAAGATGATCCGCTTGAGGTGAGTGTCGTCCTCGCTGATCTCGGCCGTGCGCCCCACCTCCGAGCCGGTGCCCGAAGTGGTGGGAATCGCGACGAAGTACGGCAACCCGTGCTCGATCACCCGCACTTGCGGATGGTCCCATGCGTAGTCAAGGATGTGCCCTCCGTGCGTAGCCGTGATGCCGACCACCTTGGCCACGTCCAGCGCCGCGCCGCCGCCGAAGCCGATCACGCAGTCGGCGCGATGGTCCTTGAACGCCTGCGCGCCGGCCATCGCCTGGCGCGCCGTCGGGTTGCCGAAGACACCGGCGAACACCGCAACCTCCAGTCCCGCCAGGTGGCCCTTGAATTCCTGCAGCACCGGCAACGCCGCCAGCGCCTTGTCGGTCACGATCAGCGGGCGCGTCAGGCCTTGCGCGCGCAGATGTGCCGCCACCTCCTTGCGCGCGCCGGCACCGAAGCGAATCGCGGTCGGGAAAGAGAAACCGGTGATGCTCATGGCGCGAGGAGCATGCACATGTGGTTCTTGCCGTGGTAGCGCCCCTCAACCTGGATGGCGTGCGGCTCGATGCCGAACGAACGAAAACCGGCCGCTTCGTAGAAGTTGGTCGCGACCGTATTGCCCTCGGTCACCGTGAGGACCAGCAGCTCCAGCCCCGCGCTGCGCGCATGGGCAATCAGCGCTTCGATCAGCGCTCGTCCCATGCCGGCGCCGAAATACTCCTGCGACACGTACATGCCGATCACAGACCCCTTGTGCCGGTTCTTCGCGCGGGTCTCGCGCTGCAGTCCCACCAGGCCACTCAACTTGCCGGCGTCGTAGGCGCCCCAGAAGATCACGTTCTCGCCGGACAGGCGAACCTCCCAGGCTTCGATGGGCTGCTTCTCGTCTTCCTCCCAGCTGGAAGTGAAGGCCTCCGGGAACTCCCACAGCGCGCGCATGCGCACGGCACGGTAGTCGGAGGCGTCGTCGGGGCCCAGGCGTCGGATTTCCATCAGATGATCTCGAAGTAGCGTTTCAGTTCCCAGTCGGTCACGCCGTCCAGCCACTGGCGCCACTCCCATTCACGGGTGGCGGCGAAGTGATCGACGAAGGTGTCGCCCAGCATCTCGCGGGCGATCTTCGAATTCTTGAAGTTGCGCGTGGTCTCGATCAGTGTGCGCGGTGCCGGCGCGATATTCTCGGCCCCGTGGTTGGTGCCGGTGATCGGCGGTGCCGTGAGCTTCAGGCCCTTCTCCACGCCGTAAATGCCTGCGGCGACCACGGCCGCCATCGCCAGGTACGCGTTCATGTCGGCGCCCGGGCACCGCGTCTCCAGCCGCGTGCCCTTGGGGCTGCCGGCGATCACGCGAAAACTCGCGGTTCGATTGTCGATGCCCCAGGTCGGCTTGACCGGCGCCCAGAAGCCGTCGACCAGCCGCTTGTAGCTGTTGATGGTGGGCCAGAACATCGGCGCGAATTCCATCAGGCACAGCACCTGGCCCGCGAGGTAGCTTTCGAACAGCTTGCTCATCGATCGCGAACTCTTGGCGTCGAAGAAGAGGTTTTTCTTTCCGTCCGACAGGCTCTGGTGGATGTGCCCGCTGCAGCCCGGATAGTGCTGGTTCCACTTGGCCATGAAGCTGGGCATGATCCCGAAGCGCGCACCGATCTCCTTGGCGCCGGTCTTGAACAGCACCGCGCGGTCGGCCTGCTCCAGCGCTTCGGAAAAGCCAAG
The DNA here is from genome assembly GCA_046595775.1 of Ramlibacter sp. Taxonomy (GTDB): domain Bacteria; phylum Pseudomonadota; class Gammaproteobacteria; order Burkholderiales; family Burkholderiaceae_C; genus Ramlibacter. The sequence goes on from JBKJOM010000234.1 coordinate 23,802, forward strand.
CGCGGCTTCGTACACACCCGGCCCGGTCTCGGTGTGCAGTCCCTCGATCGGCACGCGAAAGGCCAGCATCTGGTCCATCAAGGCGTTGAAGAACTCGCGATTCTGGTTCACCCGCAGCAGTGAATAGCCGAACATGCCCGGCGTCAGCGTCTCGGGGCCCACGCCCTGTTTGGCCGTCCAGCTTTGCGGCGTCTCGCGGAAGTTGAACCACTCGTACTCGACGCCGGTCATCACCTGGAAGCCCAGTTTGTGCGCGCGCGCCAGCACGCGCTTCAAGGTCTGGCGCGGGCACACGGGGTACGGGCTGCCATCGGCGTTGATGAATTCGCCCAGGAAGAAATCAATGTTGCCGTCCCACGGCACCTGTCGGTGCGTGTCCAGGTCCAGACGGGCCAATGCATCCGGAAAGCCGTGCTGCCAACCCGTGACCTGCGCGTTGTCGTAGCACTGGTCGCCGCAGTCCCAGCCGAACACCACATCGCAGAAACCGAACCCGCTGTCCGTGGCGCTTTCAAACTTGTCCTTGTGCAGGTACTTGCCGCGCAGGACGCCGTCGATATCGGTGCACGCGACCTTGACCTTCGCGGCGCCGGACTTGCGCACCGCGGCCAGCGCGGGATGGACCTTGCTCGATGGCATGTTCTGGTTGTCGCTAGGGGATGGGGTTGCAGGCAAGCCTACGCGAAATCGCCCCGTCTGTGTGACGGAGGGGGTGCAGGCGGCGGTGCTTAGCCAACGGCGCGAATGCGGGAACAGGACGCAGAGGACGCAAAAACTACGCAGAGGACGCAAAGAAGTCAGAAGACAATTTTCTTGTTTTCTTTTTTGCGTCCTCTGCGAATCCTTCGCGTCCTCTGCGTCCGGCTGTCCGCTCCCGGGCAGTTAGCCGACCGCGCGCCGGGTAGGATCGGCGGCATGGTGCTCACCTGGTCGGTTGCCACTGCGGTGCTGTTCGGTGCGATGTTGCACGCGCTCTGGAATGCGCTGGTCAAGTCCAGTCCCGACAAGGCGCTGGACAACGCCGTCATCCACCTGCTGGCCTCGCTCATCGCCCTGCCCCTGGTCATGGTTGTCGGCTGGCCCGAAGCGGCTGCCTGGCCATTCATCCTGGCATCGGTGGCCATCCATGTGGGCTATCACATCGCCCTCACGGGCGCCTACGAGCACGGCGACCTGGGCCTGACCTACCCTTTGATGCGTGGCACCGCGCCCCTGCTGGTGGCGCTGTCGGTGACCTTCACAGTGGGCGAAACGCTGTCGCCGCTGGCCTGGGCCGGCGTCATCGGGGTCAGCTGCGGCGTGCTCGCGCTGGGCCTGTCGCGCCACGCGATGCAGTCACCCCGGGCTGTCGGCTTCGCCTTGGCCAATGCAGTGGTGATCGCGATCTACACGGTGGTCGACGCGCTGGGCGTGCGCGCGAGCGGCAACGCGCTGCAGTACGTACTGGCCTTGTTCGCGCTGGACGGCTGGCCCTTCGCACTGCTGGTTTTTTCGCGACGCGGCCTGGCGGTGGCGTGGCCGTATGCCAAGGGGCGCTGGCAGGTGGCGGCGCTGGGCGCGTGTGCTTCGATGGGGTCTTATGGCATCGCCCTGTGGGCGATGACGCGCGCCCCGGTCGCGACGATTGCAGCGCTGCGCGAAACATCGGTGCTCTTCGCGGCGCTGCTGGGCTCAGTGTTCCTCAAGGAAGAGTTCAACACGCAGCGCGCGTGGGGCACTGCAATCATCGTCGCAGGCGTGATGGCCTTGAGGCTGGGCTGAGACGCTAGCCGGCGCGGTCTTCGCGCGGCGGCTCGCCATTGCGTGCGGCGGGTCCGTCGCTGGAGTGATGTTCGGACGCAGCCGCGCTGCCATCAGAAAAGTCATCCAGCCGGCGTTGCAGCAACTTGCGCTGCAGCTTACGGCTGAGCGCCTTCGTGGAGTACGCCACCTCGATTTCCTCGCGACGTGGCTTGCGGTCCTTCTGGGGTGCCATGCTTGCACAATAGTGCAGGGGCAGGGAATGCATGTAGGAAATTTCCGCTCCCGGTTTTAGGACAACGTGCCGCGGCTGCGCGCACTGCCGGGCTGGCCCGCTTCCGCGATCTGGCCATTGCGGCTTAACATGGGGTCCAAACCCTCGCGCAAGAAAGGAGATCGCCATGCCGACATCCACGGACATTGCCGCGCTTCGCACGCTGGCCCTGGTCGGCCCCGCGACCTCCGGCAAGACCAGTCTCGCGGAGGCCCTGCTGTGGAAGGCAGGCAGCATCGGCGCCTGCGGCAGCGTCGAGAAGGGAAGCACCGTCAGCGACCACGACCCGCTGGAAAAGCGCGCACAGCGCTCGCTCAACGCCTCCATCGTCAACCTGCGGCACCGGGGCGTCCGTGCACACATCATCGACACGCCCGGCGCCAACGACTTTCTCGGCCAGTCGCTGCCAGCGCTCGAAGCCGTGGAGACGGCGGCGGTCGTGATCGGCGCGACCACCGGTGTCGAGCCGATGGCGCATCGCATGATGAACTGGGCGGCCGAGCGTGAGCGCGACCGCATCATCATCGTCAACAAGATCGACGCACAGGGTGTCAACCTGCAGGCGCTGGTGGCCGAGATCCAGGCGGCTTTCGGCAAGGAATGCCTGCCCCTGAACTTGCCGGCCGGCGGTGGCGCGCGTGTCATCGACTGCTTCTTCGACCGAGGCGCCGACAGCCCCGCGACCGACTTCTCTTGCGTCGCCGATGCGCATCGCGCGCTGGTCGAACAGGTGGTGGAGGTCGACGCAGCGTTCGTCGAGCGCTACCTGAACGACGGCGACATCGATCCGTCAGAGCTGCACGCGCCACTGGAGCAGGCGCTGCGCGAAGGGCACCTGATCCCGATCTGCTTCGTGTCGGCGCGCACCGGCGCCGGCGTACCCGAGCTGCTGGACGTGATCGCGCGCCTGCTGCCGGACCCCAGCGAGGGGAACCCGCCGCAGTTCCTCAACGGCGAAGGCGCGGACGCCAAGCCGATGCAGGTGCAGGTCGATCCGTCCAGGCATGTGCTGGCCCATGTGTTCAAGATCGCCCAGGACCCTTACGTCGGCAAGATGGGTGTGCTGCGTGTGCACCAGGGCACGATCACGCGCGACAGCCAGTTGTATGTCGGCGACGCGCGCCGGCCGTTCAAGGTGGGGCACCTGTTCGCGCTGCAAGGCAAGGAGTTCCAGGAAATCCCCAAGGCCTACCCGGGCGACATCTGCGCCATCGCAAAAGTCGAGGAACTGCACTTCGACGCGGTGCTGCACGACGCTGCCGAGGACGACCACATCCACCTCAAGCCCTTGGACTTCCCGGTTCCGGTGCACGGCCTGGCACTGGAGCCCAAGCGACGCGGCGACGAGCAACGCCTGCACGACATCCTGCAGAAACTGGTGAGCGAAGACCCGTGCCTGCGGCTCGATCACGCGGCCGCCACCAACGAGACGGTGATCTACGGCCTGGGCGAGCTGCACCTGCGCACGCTGCTCGAGCGCCTGACTGAAGTGCACAAGTGCGAAGTGACGACGCGGCCGCCGCGCATCGCCTATCGCGAGACCATCACGTCTCCTGCGGAAGGCCACCACCGCCACAAGAAGCAGACCGGCGGCGCCGGCCAGTTCGGCGAGGTGTTCCTCAAGGTCGAGCCGCTGCCGCGCGGCGCGGGCTTCGAGTTCGTCGATCATGTGAAGGGCGGCGCGATTCCCTACAACTTCATGCCGGCGGTCGAGAAAGGCGTGCGCCTGGCCCTGGAGGCCGGCGTGGTCGCGGGCTACCCGGTGGTGGACCTGCGAGTGATCGTCTACGACGGTAAGCACCACAGCGTGGACAGCAAGGAAATCGCCTTCATCCAGGCCGGCAAGAAGGCGGTGCAGGCCGCCGTGCAGGCAGCGCGGCCGAGCGTGCTGGAGCCGATCGTGAGCGTGGAGATCGCCGCGCCCGAGCACAACATCGGCGACATCACCGGCGACCTCGCGTCGCGACGCGGGCAGGTGAGCGGCACGGCGTCATCGGGCTCGGGGCTGGCGGTGCTGGCGCACGCGCCACTCTCGGAACTCTCGAGCTACCAGTCGCGCCTGAACGCGCTGACCGGCGGGCAGGGCCGCTTCACCATCACTTTCAGCCACTACGAGCCGGTGCCGCCGACAGTGCAGCAACAACTCGCCTCGCAGTACAAGATTCGCGACGAAGGCTGACCGGCCTCTTCAGGCCAGCAAGCGTTTCACTTCGCCGACCTTCATGCCGTACATCTCGGCAAAGGCTTCCATGCTCACGCCGCTGGCCTCGAAGGCCCGCTTGAGCGCCTCGCGCTTGGCGTTGCGGCCGGCGAGCTCGGCATAGGCTTCGTGCACCGCGTTCAGCGCATCGTCCTCGGTCACCCGCACGCGCTCGACATAGTCCTCACGTGCCAGGCCCGAGTCTTCGACGGCGCGCGCCAGGCGTGCCTTGAGCCACGCCGCGGCCTCCGGCGAGTTGCGCGCGGTCCGGCGGCGGAACACTTCCATGATCGCGTGGTGCACATGCTCGGGCGCCACCTCGCCGGCCGGCTGGCCGTCCAGGTCGTGGCGCTTGGCACCGGACGCGACGGCCTCCAGGTAACGCGTGGAGCGCGCATGCACGCCCAGCGCGGCTTTCAGGTCTTCCTTGCTGAAGCCTTCCGGATGGCGCGCCATGATGTCCTCGAAAATCCCCAGCTTGAGCGGCAAGAAACGCGCGCCGAAGAGCTGGGGATGCAACTGGAACAGGCGCTCGAGCACGGGACGTACGTCGCGGCGCTCGCGCTGGGGCTTGGGGGTTTCGGGCGGCGCAACGGGTGCGTCCGCAGTCTCTACGGTGGATTCGGTCATCGACCCGAACTGTACGCGTTCCTTGCGGCAAAATCGGGCGAATGAAAATCCAGAGAGACACGGTGGTGACGCTTCGCTTCAAGGTGGCCGAGGCGAACGGCAAGCTCATCGAGGCCAGCAAAGACCCCATGGTGTACCTGCATGGCGGCTACGAGAACACCTTGCCGAAAATTGAAGAGGCGCTGGGCGGCAAGGAAGCCGGCGCCGACGTGATGCTACAGCTCAAGCCCGAGGATGCCTTCGGCGCGCGCGATGAGTCGCTCACCCGCAGCATCAGCAAGAAGGATTTCCCACCCGGCGTCAAGGTCGGCGGCCAGCTCGAGGGCGTCACCGACGAGGGCCAGCCGCACGTGTTCCATGTCATGAAGATCAAGGGCGACCAGGTGCTGCTGGATGGCAACCATCCGCTCGCGGGCCGCGAACTGCGTTTCTACCTGCATGTGGAGGACGTGCGCGCAGCCACGGCCGAGGAAATCGAGCACAAGCATGTGCATGGCGCGCACGGCCACCGCCATTGAAGCGTTCCATGGGTGGGCCACACCGTCGCGCGGCCAGCGCCTTTTGAAGCATCCGGCCGGCCCCATCTGGAGGCGATGATGAAACCCATCCTGTCCATCCAGCCGCTCGGTTTTCCCTGGGCGACCGTCGATCCCTTCCTGTTCTGCGCGTACCACGACGACGCCTACCCGCAAGGCGACGGCAGCCTGGCGCCCAAGGCATCGCTCGCAGGCCGCGAGATCGGCTCGGACTTCAGCCGCAAGGATGGCTGGAGCATGTACCACGGCGAGAAAGTGCCGGGCTTCCCGGGCCACCCGCACCGCGGGTTCGAGACTGTGACGGTGGTGCGCAAAGGCCTGATCGACCATGCTGATTCGCTCGGCGCGACCGCGCGATTCGGCCAGGGCGATGCGCAATGGGTGACTGCGGGCCGCGGCATCGTGCACTCCGAGATGTTCCCCTTGCTGGGCGAGGACCAGCCGAACCCGCTGGAGCTGTTCCAGATCTGGCTGAACCTGCCGGGCAAGAACAAGATGGTGCCGCCGCACTTCACGATGCTCTGGGCGCAGGACATCCCCCGTCTGTCGGTGAGAGACGATGCGGGCCGGGAGACGGTCGTGTCCACAGTGGCGGGCCGGCTGGGTGGCGCGGACACACCTCGGCCCCCGCCGCCGGATTCGTGGGCTGCGCAACCCGAAGCGGACGTGGCGATCTGGACGATCCGCATGGCATCCGGCGCGAAGTGGCCCTTGCCGGCGGCCGACGGCGAAGGCACGCGGCGCACCTTGTACTTCTTCAAGGGCAGCAGCGCGACGATCGCAGGAGAAATGGTGAACGCACCGGTAGCGATCGAGGTGCGGGCGGGAGAGGCGATCGAGATCGCCGCGGGCGATGCGACTGCGGAATTCCTGATGCTGCAGGGCCGGCCGATCGGCGAGCCGGTGGCGCAGTACGGGCCGTTCGTGATGAACACCCAGGCCGAGATCATGCAGGCGCTGCAGGACTACCGCCGCACCCAGTTCGGCGGCTGGCCCTGGGAAGACAGCGCACCGGTGCATGGGCGCGAACCAAAGCGGTTTGCAAAGCACCCCGACGGCAGAGTGGAAGAGCCGCGGTGATGCTCGGTCGGCGAGCGCTACAGGATTGCGCCGCCGCCGCCCATTGCGATAGTTACTTCGCCGCGATGACTCGCGCCATCTCCAGACACTTGTTCGAGTAGCCCCACTCGTTGTCGTACCAGGACACCAGCTTGACGAAGGTGCTGTCCAGCGCAATGCCGGCATCGGCATCGAAGATCGACGTGCGCGCATCGCCGCGAAAATCGGTGGCCACCACCTTGTCCTCGGTGTAGCCCAGCACGCCCTTCAAGGCGCCTTCGGATTGCGCCTTGAACTCGGCGCAGATCTCCTTGTAGCTGGCTTCCTTCACGAGCCCGACGGTGAGGTCGACCACCGACACGTCGGAGGTCGGCACGCGAAAGCTCATGCCGGTGAGCTTCTTGTTCAGCTCGGGGATCACCACGCCAACCGCCTTGGCCGCGCCGGTGGACGACGGGATGATGTTTTCCAGGATGCCGCGGCCGCCGCGCCAGTCCTTGTTCGAAGGACCATCCACCGTCTTCTGGGTCGCCGTGGCAGCGTGCACGGTGGTCATCAGGCCGCGCTTGATGCCCCACTTGTCGTTGAGCACCTTGGCCAGCGGCGCCAGGCAGTTGGTGGTGCACGAGGCGTTGGAGATGATCGCCTCGCCCTTGTAGGTCTTGTCGTTCACGCCGAAGACGAACATCGGCGTGTCGTCCTTCGACGGCGCAGAAATGATCACCTTCCTGGCGCCGGCGGCCAAGTGCTTGCCAGCGCCTTCCTTGTCGAGGAACAGGCCGGTGGACTCGATCACGATGTCGGCGCCGACTTCGTTCCACTTCAGGTTGGCCGGGTC
>JBKJOM010000068.1:0-3758 GCA_046595775.1 Ramlibacter sp.
ACCTGTGGAAACCAGCCTCGTCGACGACATGCTGGAAAACCCCCTGGTCCCGGCAACCTTGGGCGCTGTGCTGGCCCTGTTGCTGGGCTTCGGCATCTACCGCGCGCAACAGCGCAAGAAGTCCACCCAGGTGGACAGCTCATTCCTCGAGAGCCGTCTCCAGCCTGATTCGTTCTTTGGCGCCAGCGGTGGCCAGCGTATCGACACCAACGAGGGCGGCGCGTCCGGCTCCTCGATGGTCTATTCGCCCAGCCAGCTCGATGCTGCGGGCGATGTGGATCCGGTGGCTGAAGCCGACGTGTACCTGGCCTACGGCCGCGACCTGCAGGCCGAGGAAATCCTCAAGGAGGCCATGCGCACGCAACCGCAGCGCGTGGCCATCCACAGCAAGCTGCTCGAAATCTACGCCAAGCGCCGCGATGCGAAGGCCTTCGAAGTCGTCGCTGCCGAGGCCTACACCCTCACGCAGGGTCAAGGCCCGGACTGGGAACACATCTGCGAACTGGGCCAGGAGGTCGACGCGGGCAACGAGATGTACCGCCCGGGCGGCCACCCGAGCGAAGTCGTGGCTGCAGCGGCCGCTGCGACAGTCGCGTCGGCGAGCTTCGGCGCAACGCAAATCACCCAGGCCCAACCGATCGCCGCGGATGCCGGCGCGCCCGATGTGGATCTGGACCTCGACTTCATGCTCGGCGACGACGAACCGGCTGCACCCGTTTCGATGACCGCCAACGAGCCGACCCAGGCCATGAACGCTCAGCTGAATGCCACCGCGCCGATGAGGGCGCTGGATATGGACTTCGGCTCCGCTACCGTCGCACTCGATCCGCCGGCGCAGGCACCCAATGTGGCGCATCCCGAGCCGATCCGCCTGGATACGCCCGACCTGAACATCGACGAGAACGCGCTCAGCTTCGACCTTGACGCCCCGGCCCCTGCTGCCGGGCCTGGGGCCGCGCCGGCTGCTGCAGCAAAGCCGGCCGGCGAATCGGGCATGATCGAATTCGACCTCAGCGCCTTGTCGCTCGACCTGCCTGGGGCGAAGCCCCCTGAGTCGGCACCGGCCGCTGCAACTGCGGCCGCTGCGCTACCCACGATCCCGACCGCCCATGACGAAGACGTTTCCAGCACTTCCGGTGCGCCGCTCAGCTCCGCCGGCTTCGACGACACCGGTGGCGATCCGCTGGCCACCAAGCTCGCACTCGCCCAGGAGTTCAACGCCATCGGCGACCCGGACGGTGCACGCAGCCTCGCCCAGGAAGTCGTGGCCGAAGCCTCCGGCGACCTGAAGAGCGCGGCGCAGAAGTTCCTCGCCGAAATCAGCTGACCGCTTTGCGCGGGCATGCGCGCCCATGAGGATCGCGCTCGGCATCAGTTACAACGGAAGCGCCTACGAGGGCTGGCAAAGCCAACTCTCGGGGCTGACCGTGCAGGACCGCCTTCAACACGCGCTGTCTCGGTTCGCCGCTCAACCCGTGACCGTGATGTGTGCAGGCCGAACGGATTCCGGCGTGCATGCGCTGATGCAGGTTGCGCACTTCGACACACTGATAGCCCGCGAAGAGTTTTCCTGGGTGCGCGGGACCAACCGCTTCCTGCCCGGCGACATTGCAGTGCAATGGGCCCGGCATGTCCCCGATGAGTTCCACTCGCGCGCCTGTGCCACCTCGCGCCGTTACGCCTATGTGGTGCTCGAGTCGGCGACCCGACCCAGCGTCGACGCCGGCCGGGTGGGCTGGGTCGTCCGCCCGCTGGAAGAGACCGCGATGCGCGAAGCGGTTCGGCACCTGGTGGGCCAGCATGACTTCACCTCGTTTCGCGCCTCGCAGTGCCAGGCCGCCAGCCCCGTCAAGACCATCGCCCGGGTCGATGTGACCCGGCGCGGCGCGTACTGGCGCTTCGACTTCGAGGCCGACGCCTTCCTGCACCACATGATCCGCAACATCATGGGTTGCCTGTTGCTGGTCGGACAGGGGCTGCAGCCTCCGGAGTGGATGGCAAAGGTGATGGCTGCGCGCAGCCGGGACGCCGCCGCGCCGACCTTCTCGCCCGACGGGCTGTATTTCCTGGGGCCGGTGTACGACGCGAAGTGGCAATTGCCCAGCCGCACCGCTGCGTATGATTGGTTGCCATGACTGCCTCGCGCACGCGCATCAAGATCTGCGGCCTCACCCGGGAGCAGGACGTGGACGCCGCCGTCGAGGCAGGGGCTGACGCTGTCGGCTTCATCATGTACGACAAGAGCGCGCGCTTTGTGGGCTTGCCGCGAGCCATCGAGCTGGCTTCGCGGCTGCCCCCGTTCGTAACGCCTGTACTCCTGTTCGTCAATGAGGCGCCTGAGCGTGTGCAGGCTGCCTTGAAGGAGTTGCCCGGTGCGCTCGTGCAGTTCCATGGCGACGAAAGCCCCGCGCGGTGCGCCGCCTCGACTGGCGGCAACCAACGCTACCTGGCAGTCGCGCGCATCCCGCTGGATGGCTCCCCCTTCGACTTGCTAAAATTCGCTTCAAGCCACGCCGCCGCGCAGGCCCTCCTGCTCGACGCCCACGTCGAAGCTTTCGGCGGCGCGGGGAAAGTATTCGATTGGTCACTCCTTCCTCCAAGCGTTCCCTCTCACCTCGTCTTGTCTGGTGGGTTGACGCCTGCAAACGTGACCGATGGCATTGTGCAAGTGCGGCCACGTTGCAAGACGCTGGCTGTTGATGTGAGCTCCGGGGTCGAGGTTTCCGCCAGCGCAGGGGCAACCCTCAAGGGAATCAAGGACCCGGAAAAGATCCATCAGTTCGTCGCGGCCGTGCGTGCCGCCGACGTGCTCCTTGCAAAGTCATCCAATGAATTCCTATCAGCAACCTGACCCGTCGGGCCACTTCGGCATCTACGGCGGCAGCTTCGTGAGCGAGACGCTCACCCATGCGATCGAGCAATTGCGAGACGCCTATGCGAAGTACCAGCACGAAGACGCCTTCCGTGCCGAGTTCGAGTACGAGCTCAAGCACTTTGTCGGCCGGCCCACGCCGGTCTACCACGCGGCCCGCATGAGCCGTGAACAGGGCGGCGCGCAGATCTACCTCAAGCGCGAAGACCTGAACCACACCGGCGCGCACAAGATCAACAACGTGATCGGCCAAGCCTTGCTCGCGCGCCGCATGGGCAAGCCGCGCGTCATCGCCGAAACAGGCGCCGGCCAGCACGGCGTGGCCACCGCGACCATCTGCGCGCGCTACGGGCTGGAATGCGTCGTCTACATGGGCAGCGAGGACGTCAAGCGGCAGAGCCCCAACGTGTACCGCATGAACTTGCTGGGCGCCACCGTGATACCGGTCGAGTCCGGCAGCAAGACGCTCAAGGATGCGCTGAACGAGGCGATGCGCGACTGGGTGACCAATGTCGAGAACACCTTCTACATCATCGGCACCGTCGCAGGCCCGCACCCCTATCCGATGATGGTGCGCGACTTCCAGAGCGTGATCGGCAACGAGTGCATCACGCAGATGCCCGAAGTGGCGGGCTCCCAGCCCGACGTCGTCGTGGCTTGCGTGGGCGGGGGCAGCAACGCGATGGGAATCTTCTATCCCTACATTCCGTTCGCGAACACGCGCCTCATCGGCGTCGAAGCGGCGGGCCAAGGACTGGAAAGCGGCAAGCACTCGGCTTCCCTGCAGAAGGGCAGCCCGGGCGTGCTGCACGGCAACCGCACCTACATCCTGCAAGATGACAACGGGCAGATCACCGAGACGCACAGTATCAGCGCGGGGCTCGAC
>JBKJOM010000187.1:0-8511 GCA_046595775.1 Ramlibacter sp.
GGCTTGAATTGATGATTTCAGTATTAAAGCATGCTTTAATGAAATTCGGATGCATGCAAGCATGCTTAAACTGGTCACCCCTTTTCAGGTGTACTCAGCCCATGCACAAGAAGCCGCACCTGCCCCACAAGCCGTGCCAGCATTGCGGCCGGCCTTTCGCCTGGCGCAAGAAATGGGAGAAGGTGTGGGCGCAGGTGAAATACTGCTCCGAGCGCTGCCGGCATGAGCATGGCCGCGGCGCGGTGGGCGGAAGCCGCGGATGAGCGCGCCAATGCCGGCCTCGGCCCACACCTTGCGCCTGGTGCTGGGCGACCAGCTCGATCCGGCGCATTCGTGGTTCAGTGCAGTGGATCCACAGGTGCTGCATGTGCTGATGGAGGTGCGGCAAGAGACTGACTATGTGTTGCACCATGCGCAGAAGATTCTTGCGATCTTTGCCGCGATGCGCGACTTCGCCCGCCACCTGCGCGAGGCCGGGCATCGGGTGCATTACATCGCGCTGGACGACCCCGCCAATCGCCAGTCCATCACCGCGAACCTGGAGGCGCTTGCGCATGAATACGACGTGCAGTGCTTGCAGTGGCAGTCGCCCGACGAATGGCGGCTGGATGACCATCTGCGCACATGGGCTGCGGGGCAGGCCTTCGCCAGCGCTCAGGTGGACAGCGAACATTTTCTGACCGGGCGCAACGAACTGGCCGCGGTGTTCGCGGGCCGCAAGCAGTGGTTGATGGAGCACTTCTATCGACAGATGCGCCGTCGCTTTGCTTTGCTGATGGATGTACAAGGGCAGCCGGAAGGCGGGCAGTGGAACTTCGACCATGACAACCGCAAGGCGTGGCCGGGCACGCCGCCCGAGCCGGCTGATGCGCGTCCGCGGCACGACCATCTCGCGCTGTGGGAAATGCTGCAGCGCTGCGGCGTGAAGAGCTTTGGCGACCCGCAGGCGGCGCAGGTGCGCTGGCCTTTGAATCGCGGCGAGGCACTGACCTGCCTGGAGGCCTTCATTGAAACCGCGCTGCCGCACTTCGGCGACTTTGAAGACGCCATGAGCAGCCGCGGCCATCGGCTGTTTCATTCCCTGCTCTCGTTCGCGCTGAACGTGAAGATGCTCAAGCCCATCGAGGTGGTTCAGCGCGCCGAAGAAGCCTACCGCAGCGGGGCCGCGCCACTGGCCGCGGTGGAAGGGTTCATCCGCCAGATCGTGGGTTGGCGCGAATACGTGCGTGGCATCTACTGGGCGCACATGCCCGGTTACGACCAGCGCAATGCGCTCGGCCACGAAAGGCCACTGCCCCCATGGTTCTGGAGCGGCCAGACAAACATGCGCTGCATGCAGCATGCCATTGGCCAGTCGCTCGAAACCGCGCACGCCCACCACATCCAGCGCCTCATGGTGATCGGCAATTTCGCGCTCTTGGCGGGCCTGGAACCGCAGGCGCTGCACCGCTGGTACCTGGGTATCTACATCGATGCCTTCGAGTGGGTGGAGCTGCCCAACACGCTGGGCATGAGCCAGTGGGCCGACGGCGGACTGATCGCGACCAAGCCCTATGTGAGCAGCGGGGCCTATATCCATCGCATGAGCGACTATTGCAAGGGATGCGCGTACGACCACAAGCAAAAGCTCGGGGAACGCGCTTGCCCCTTCAACGCCTTGTACTGGGACTTCTTCGCCCGCCATGAACCGACACTGGGCAACAATCAGCGGCTCGGCATGGTGTACCGGCAGCTGCAGAAGATGCCCGCGCCGCAGCTCGATGCCATTCGCGCACGCGCGGCAGACTTGACCTCACGCCTCGACACCCTCTAAGCAACTGCAAGGCTGGCCATGCTCCCCATCGCCGTCATCGACTTCGAAACCACCGGCCTGTCTCCCACCCTGGGCGACCGCGCGACGGAAATCGCCATCGTGCTGGTGCAAGACGGCAAGGTGGTCGATCGTTTTCAGTCGCTGATGAACGCGGGCGTGCGCATCTCCTCGTTCATCGAGGCCTATACCGGCATCAGCAACGACATGATTGCCGACGCACCGCCGGCCGAAGAAGTGATGGGCGAGGCCAGCCGCTTCGTGGGCGATGCACCGATGGTGGCGCACAACGCCTCGTTCGACCGGCGCTTCTGGGCGGCCGAGCTTGGGCGCGTGGGGTACGACTCGCCGCCCGCCAACCAGTACGCGCCTTATGCCTGCACGCTGCTGTTGTCGCGCCGGTTGTACCCGGAGGCGCGCACCTTTCGGCTGGGGTCACTGAAAGCGTTTTTCGATTTGCCCGATGCTGGGCGCGCGCACCGGGCGATGGCCGATGCGGAAGTGGCCGCTGCCTTGCTCGCGCGGATCCAGCGCGACCTGGAGCGGCGCTATGACGTGTTCGATTGCCGTCACGAACTGCTGGTGACGGTGGGCAGGACGCCCAAGGCGAAGGTACCGGAGGCGATCGCGAAGTGGATTGCGGGGCTTTCTGAAACGACGATCCCGGCGCTAGGCCGGGATCATGCGTTGGTCGCGGGGATCAAGACGCTGGATGCCGGATGAAGTCCAGCATGACAACGCGAGTTGCGCTTACTGCGGCGAGTTCAGCAGGATGCCGGAGCCGTTGTGCGCGAAGTTCACGGCTTCGGTGCGCACTTCGGCGCGGTCGCGCGACAGTGGCGCGGTTTGCGCGGTGACCAACGTGTCGGCGCCGAGGATGGCGCCGTTCAGCTTGGCGGCTTGCACGCCTTCCACAGCCACTTCGGCGCGAACGCGGGCCGGGCCGGAGAGGGCCACGGTGGGTTCGTATGCGTCGGGGGCGGCGTAGGCCTGGCCGGCAACAGCGGCGGTGAGGGCGATAAGGGCGGTAGCGATGGTGCGGTTCATGATGAAGTTTCCTAAAGTCAGAGTTGAACAAGGGGGCTGGTCCTGGCGACTGCTTCTAGACAGCGTTTCGTTCAGCCCTGAGATGGACTTTAGGGGGGCACCGTTAGGTGCCACTTAGCGACTTCTTAGCTGGGGATGAGCCTCCTCCCCCCGCCCGCCCCCGTAAAGGGGAGGGAGCAATTCGCTCACTTGTTGGCGTGGACGTGGTTGTGCTTGTTGGTGTCGCGCTGGCCGCTGGGGCCGCCGGCATGCGGGTCCATCGGCTTTTCGACGCGGCGACCCATGCGCGTGTTTCGCCCGCTGGAGGGGCTCTTCTGTGCGGTGCTGGTTTCGTTCTTCAGGTGATGAACGCGCTGCTCGAACGGGGGCAGATGCGCGGCGGGGGAAGGGGCGGCGAAGGGGTTGGCGCTCATGCTTGGCTCCGGTGGCGAGGTAGCTCAACCGAATTTGCGCCTTGCGCCTTTGCTGCTGTGTAGGCGGGAGGCGCGTTGTCTTGAAGGATGGGCTGCAGGGCTGCAGGGCTGCTAGCGCGATGCGTAGGCCTGCCAGCCGCGTGCACGCAGCTCGCAGGCGGGGCAACTGCCGCAGCCGAAGCCCCACACGTGCGGCGTGCTGTGGTCGCCCAGGTAGCAGCTGTGGGTGTGGGAGCGCACGGCCTCCACCATCGCGTCGCCGCCCAGCGCGTGCGCCAGATGCCAGGTGGCGGCCTTGTCGATCCACATCAGCGGCGTCTCGATCACCATGCGCGTGTCCAGGCCCAGGCCCAGTGCGACCTGCAGCGCCTTCAGGGTATCGTCGCGGCAATCGGGGTAGCCGCTGTAGTCGGTCTCGCACATGCCGCCCACCAGCACGCTGATGCCACGCCGGTAAGCCACCGCGGCGGCGAAGGTGAAAAAGAGGATGTTGCGCCCGGGCACGAAGGTGTTGGGCAAGCCGTTGGCGTTGAACTCGATCGCCTTGTCGGCGGTGAGGGCGGTGTCGCTTACCTGGCCGAGCAAACCGAGGTCGAGGAGGTGGTCTTCGCCCAGGCGCGCGGCCCACTGCGGGAACTGCGCTTTCAGTTGCGCAATGAAGTCACCGCGGCATTGCAGCTCCACGCGATGGCGTTGGCCGTAGTCGAAGCCGATGGTCTCCACATGCTGATAGCGCTCCAGCGCCCAGGCCAGGCAGGTGGCGGAGTCCTGCCCGCCGGAGAAGAGGACGAGGGCGCGGGTGTGGAGCATGGATGGGAGTGTGCGACAAGTCGCGAGTGCAGGCGCAGCCCATCTCGCAGGCCATCTCGCACAGGAACTCGCAAATATTGCGATTTATTCATAAAAAACATAGATTTAGGCATGTCCACGAAGTCGCAAACATTCGCGATCTATGACGACCCGGCAGAGATGGAGCCGCTCTTGCCATGGGGCTGGGCGAGCACCTGGCGACGGCCCAGACAACGGCCTTGCTCAAGCGCGGCCTGCTCGTGACCGACTCACCGTATGGCCGCCTGCGGTTTGGTGTGCCGCAGCACGCGCTCAGTTTCTATTTTCCCCGGCTCTGGCCGGAAGCAGAGGGAGCGACATCTTGAGCCGCACAGTGCCTCGGTAAGCTCAGGACCATGAAATTCGAAAGCGTCACTTTGGAATTTCATGGTCCTGTGTTAGCATGCCCAGATGCAGCCACGCCCTCTTCTGCAAGCCGCTGTGCGCCGCGCGCTGTCGCGCTCGCGCGGCGTCGTGCTGATTGGCCCCCGGCAGGCCGGCAAGAGCACGCTGGCGCAGCGATTCGTTGAGCGGGGCCACGCGAACTACTTCGACCTTGAATACCCGCCCGATGCACAGCGTCTCGCTGAGCCGGTACCGGTGCTCGAGCGTCTGCAGGGCTTGGTTGTCATCGACGAGGTTCAGCGCCGACCTGACCTGTTTCCACTGCTTCGTGTGTTGATGGACCGTGGCAACGCCCCGGGGCAGTTCCTGTTGCTTGGAAGCGCTTCGCCGAGCCTTTCGCGCCAGGCCGGTGAGTCTTTGCTGGGAAGGGTTGAGATCGTGGAGGTCGGCGGTTTCGATATTTCTGAAGTGACGGGCGCAGCTCATTGGGATGATGGCCGCGTCGATAGGCTTTGGCTGCGCGGTGGGTTCCCGCGCTCCTGGCTGGCTGGCAGCGATGCCGACAGCTACGCTTGGCGGCAGGGAGCCATCGTGCAACATGTCCAGTCCGACTTGCCGCAGTTCGGCCTGGGCGTGGAGGCGCCGGCGATGCTGCGTTTCTGGAAGATGCTGGCGCACTATCACGGGCAGACATGGTCTGCGGCCGACCCGGCACGTAGCATGGGCGTGTCCGAGCCCACGGTGCGGCGCTACCTCGACATCCTGACCCAGACGATGATGGTGCGGCAATTGCAGCCATGGCACGAGAACCTGGGCAAGCGGCAAGTCAAGGCTCCCAAGGTCTACTTCCGCGATACGGGCCTGCTGCACGCATTGATGGGCGTGACATCGTCGGACCAGTTGCTGACGCACCCACGCGCAGGCGCCAGCTGGGAAGGGTTCGCGCTCGAACAAGTGCTGCGGCTCGCGCAGCCCGAGCAGGCGTGGTTCTGGGCCACGCATCAAGGCGCGGAACTCGACTTGCTGATGTTCCAAGGCGGACGGCGTGTGGGCGTGGAGTTCAAGCGCGCTGCGGCACCCACCATCACACCTTCCATGCGCATCGCCGCCAATGACTTGAAGCTTGATGCGTTGTACGTGGTATATCCGGGCAGGCATCGCTACCCACTTGGCCGCGGCGTGGAAGCTGTTCCCCTCTGGGCGTTGCTGCCCCGGCCATAATCCCGCAACTCTAGGAGGCACTTCATGGCGCTGCTGATTCTGGGACTTCTCATTTTCCTGGGCGTGCACTCCACGCGCATCTTTGCCGACGGATGGCGCACGCAGATGGTCGCGCGCATGGGTGCGTTGCCGTGGAAGGGCCTCTACGCAGTCGCCTCCATCCTCGGCTTCATCGTGCTCGTGATCGGCTTCCGGCAGGCGCGCGCCGAGTCGATGGTGCTGTATGTCACGCCCTCCTGGATGAAGCACGTGACCGCGGTGCTGATGATGTTGTCGATGATCCTCTTCGTCTCGGCCTACATCCCCGGCAACTGGTTCAAGGCCAACTGGCATCACCCGCAAGTGCTCTCGGTGAAAGTGTGGGCGATTGCGCACCTGCTGTCGGTCGGCGTGGTGGCCGACGTGGTGCTGTTCAGCGCGCTGTTGCTCTGGGCCGTACTGAGCTTTCGCGCCGCGCGCCAGCGTGACCGGGACAACAATACGGTGTACCAGCCCGCCAACGCCATCGGGACGACGATTGCCATCGCTGTGGGGCTGGTGGCGTGGTCAGTCTTTGCGCTGCTGCTGCACGGGCCGCTCATTGGCGTGCGGCCGCTGGGCTACTGACAGATCTTCAGAGGAGCCCGACATGCCCATTCTTTCCCACGTCTCCCTCGGCACCAACGACTACAAGCGCGCCAAGGCGTTCTACGACGCCGTGCTGGGCACACTGCAGATCAAGTGCCT
Organism: Ramlibacter sp.; assembly: GCA_046595775.1. GTDB lineage: Bacteria > Pseudomonadota > Gammaproteobacteria > Burkholderiales > Burkholderiaceae_C > Ramlibacter. The sequence continues at coordinate 6,391 of JBKJOM010000187.1, forward strand.
CGGCGACTACGACGTGGTCGCAGGCTACGGCCGCGAGTTTCCAGAGTTCTGGATCGGCAACCCTCACGATGGCGGGAAGGCCGCCCCGGGCAACGGGACGCACATCAGTTTCAACGCCGCATCGATCGAAGAGGTGAAGGCTTTCCACGCAAAGGCGATCGAACTCGGTGGTATCGATGATGGCGCGCCCGGTTATCGGCCCGAGTACACCCCCACTTACTACGGCGCGTTCGTGCGTGACCCCGATGGTCACAAGATCGAGGCAATGCTGATGGTGAAAGATGCCTAGGTGTGCGAGCGCGCGCGCTGCGTCAGCTGGTCGAAGCTGAATGAGCGTGCCATCCCCATCTGGCAGCCCTTGGGACGGTAGGAGCCGTCGCGTTGCTTGACGAACAGTTGCTGCCCGGAGAGCAGGCGGCGGATCATGGGTTCGAGTTCGCCCAGTGTCATGGGGCTGAGGCAGGCCGCGATGACCGTGCCGACGTCGAATGAATCGGTAACTTCCTGCAATTCCATGAGCATGGCCCTTAGGGTGCTGATGCGATGGAATTGTGATCGCTGCACTGCACAAAAGTTGTCGGCGGCACGACAAAGCGCCTATTGCACCCGGATCCGGGCGCAATTGTTGTTTATGCGCCTCAGGCGCCGGGCTTGAAGCCCCAGGTGCGCAGAGTCAGCACCTTGTCGAGCTGGTCGAGCATCTTGGTCCAGCCCTGGCGGGCGCGCTCGGCATTGGCCTGCGCCTCCTGGCCCCAGCCCAGGTCGTGGGTGAGCACGAGTTCGGTGATGCTCACGCCCATGGTGACGAAATCGAGAATGACGCGTGTAGTGTGCTGGCCCAGCGGGTCGATGCTGAAGTCGAAGGCCAGGCGATGCGGCCGCTCCACTTCCACATACGTGCCGCGGTGTTCCGCGTCGTAGAAGCTCTCTTCGGCATCGGCGTTGGGACGGCGGTCGGTCACCAGGAAGTGGCCGCCGACGATCGGGTTGATCTCGCAATACAGGACGTTGCCAGTGCGCGTGGCAAAGAGGAAACGCCCCGCCTGCGAAGGCGTCAACCAGGCGTCGAACACGCGGTCCGCGGCCACGTTGTACCGGCGCGTGACGCGAACGATAACGGCATCTAACATGGCCATCATTTTGTCACGCCGCGCTCAGGCCCGGGACGGCACTTCCGGCAACTCGATCTTCACCTCCAGCACCTCGAGGTTGTCCTGCCGCTGCAGATCGACCTTGATGTCTTGCGGATCGATCTTGATGTACTTGCTGATGACGGCGATCAAATCGCGTTGCAGGGCGGGCAGCCAATCGGGCTCGCGGGTGTTGCGGCCGCTGCGCTCGTGCGCAAGGATGATCTGCAGCCGCTCCTTGGCGACCGAAGCGGTCTTCTTCTTTTCGCCGAGCAGGAAGGAAAGGAACGAGGCCATCGCTTTACTTCGCTCCGAACAGGCGCTTGAAGAAGCCGCCCTTTTGCGCATCGACGAAGCGCATCGGCTTGTCCTGGCCGAGGAAGCGGTCGACCACGTCGCGATAGGCTTCGGACACATCCGTGCCCTTCATGTGCACGGCGGGCGTGCCCTGGTTGGACGCTTGCAGCACGCTCTCGCTCTCGGGGATCACGCCGATCAGCTTGATGCGCAGGATGTCCTGGATATCTTCCAGCGAGAGCATCTGGCCCTGGTCGACGCGGCTGGGGTTGTAGCGCGTGATGAGCAGGTGTTCCTTGATCGGCTCCTTGCCCTCGATCGCGCGCTTGGTCTTGGACGCCAGCATGCCGAGGATGCGGTCCGAGTCGCGCACCGACGAGACCTCTGGGTTGGTCACGATCAGCGCCTCGTCGGCGAAGTGCATCGCCATCAGTGCCCCGGTCTCGATGCCGGCGGGCGAGTCGCACACGATGTACTCGAAGCCCATGTTGCCGATGTCCTTGATGTCTTCCAGCGAGAGCATCTGGCCCTGGTCGACGCGGCTGGGGTTGTAACGCGTGATGAGCAAATGCTCCTTGATCGGCTCGCCGCCTTCCATGCCGCGTTTGGTCTTGCTCGACAACATGCCGAGGATGCGGTCAGAGTCGCGCACCGACGACACCTCGGGGTTGGTGACGACCAGCGCCTCGTCGGC
>JBKJOM010000231.1:0-17368 GCA_046595775.1 Ramlibacter sp.
CGCCACATCACCCGGCCTTCTTGCGACGATGTCGTACGGCACCTTCTGCCCGCTGGCCTTCTCGAAAGCACGCACCACCTCCAGCACACTGTTGCCACGGCCGGTGCCCAGGTTCACCGTCAGGCTCTTGCCTTTGTCGAGCAAATGGCGCAATGCCGCTAAATGCCCTTCGGCCAGGTCGGCCACGTGGATGTAGTCGCGCACGCCGGTGCCGTCGGGCGTGTCGTAGTCGCCGCCGTACACCTGCAGCTTCTCGCGCTTGCCCATCGCCACTTGCGTGATGTAGGGCATCAGGTTGTTGGGAATGCCGGCCGGGTCTTCACCGATCTTGCCGCTTGGGTGCGCGCCTACCGGGTTGAAGTAGCGCAGCGTGGCGATCTTCCAATCCGGTTTGGCCACTTGCTGCGCGGTGAGTATGTCTTCGATGACCAGCTTGGTGTGGCCGTACGGGTTGGTGTGGCTGCGCGGAAAGTCTAGGCGGATCGGCACGCTGGCCGGGTCTCCGTACACCGTGGCGCTGCTGGAGAACACCAGCACATTGCCGCCCGTTTTCTCCATCGCCTGCAGCAGGCTGATGGCGCCGCCGATGTTGTTGCGGTAGTACTTCAGGGGCTGGGCCACGCTCTCGCCCACCGCCTTGTCGCCGGCAAAGTGCACGACACCCTTGACGTCATGGCGACGCAGCACCTGCTCCACCAGGGCCTGGTCCAGCACGTCGCCTTCCTCGGAGGTCACCGGCTTGCCGGTGATCTCTTGCAGGCGCTGCAGCACCTTGGGATGGCTGTTGGCAAAGTTGTCAAGGATGACCGGGGCGTAGCCCGCTTCGAGCAACGCCACATAGGTATGGCTGCCGATATAGCCGGCACCGCCCGTCAACAGAATGTTCATGGCGCTATTGAATCACGGCCACGCGTCAGGTGGCGGCGCCCTGCCCTTGCCGCAATGATGCCGCGGCAAGACTCACGGCGCGTGCCAGGAAGACGGGGTTGCCCACGACGTAGCGCTGGAACAGGCGCTTGGGTTCCAGCACCAGGCGGTACAACCATTCCAGGCCGGTGCTGCGCATCCACGCCGGCGCGCGCGAGGTCTTGCCGCCCATGAAGTCGATGATGGCACCGCCGCACACAATGAGACAGGGGTAACCTAGCGAGGCGCGGAGCAGGCCGGCCACTTCTTCCTGGCGCGGCATGCCCATGCCCAACACGATCAGGCTGGGGCGGGCCCGCGCGGCCAGCTTGATGTAGTCGGTAGCTTCCAGGAAGCCGTGCGTCGCGATCACGCTGCTGCCCGCCGCGTGGATCGACTCGACACAGTCACGCGCCTTCGACAAGTACGGGTCCTGCGTGCCGAAAAGCGCTATCGGCCGCCCTTGGTACATGCGGATGATTTTCGGGATCAGGTCGGTGCCGTTCAGATTCAGCCCCGGCGTCTGGTTCAACAGGCGCAGCAGGATGGCCATCCCGATGCCGTCGCGCAGCACGATGTCGGCCGCCATCACCGCGTCGAAGAATTTCTTCGAAACCGCCGCGGAGTTCATCGCGTGGGCATTGACGAAGGCCAGCGTCATCGGCTCCTGCGGATGCGCGAGCAGGTCGAGCAATTGCTGCTCGCCCCGCTCGGTTTGAACCCGCACCACCCCTTGGACCAATTGCTGCCAGCGCGGTTGCCAGTCGCCGGCCGCAGCCCTTGTCATGCGTGCATCCGGTCCGGTTTGGCAGCTTGCGCGCCGTTGAGTACGGCACCCACGATGGTCACGCCGAACTGGCGCAGGTCGTCGGCCAGGTGCGCCACTCGCGGAACCGAGGTCGCATCACGCGCGGCGACCATCAAGGCGGCACCGGCACGCGCGGCAATGGTGCCGGCATCGGCCCACTGGCCCGAAGGCGTGTCGATCAGGATCACTTCATAGCTGGCACGCAGTGCCTGTATCAGGCGCGCGAAGCCGGGGCGCGACAGCAGCTCCTGCGGGTTGGGCGGCACCGCGCCGGCGGGCAGCACCCACAGGCCCGGCAGCGACTTGATCTCGTTCACCGCTTCCCAGCCGGCGCGGCCCGAGAGCACGGTGGAAAGGCCCACGCGGCTGCCCAGGTTGAATATCTCGTGCTGGCGCGGGCGGCGCAGGTCGGCGTCGATCAGCAGCGTGCGCTTGCCCAGTTGCGAGAACAGCACCGCGAGGTTGGCGGCGATGTAGCTGCGGCCTTCGCCCGATCCGGGGCTGACCACGGCCAGCGCCGCCTGGCGCGCATCGTTCTCGAACCAGCGCAGCATCAACTGGCTGCGCAATACACGCAGGTGTTCGACGGCAGCGCTGTCGGGGTCGGTCGCTGCAACCAGTTCTTCGCCCAGGCCCGAATCTGCTGGCAGGTAGGCATGGCCAAACTGGATGGCCAGTGCGCGCTTCACGTCTTCTTCCTCGAGCAGGCCCATGGCAACGCCCGCTTCGCCGAACAGCAGCCCGGCTTTCTTCTGGTAGTCCAGGATGCGCTGCACGTTGTCCATGGCCAGCGCGCCGGACTGCACAAGCAGTGCGCCTATCGGCTGCGCCGCTTCTCGCGACGGCAGTTCGATGTCGAGCTCGGCAAGGTCCGTGCGATGCGGCAGCGGAAAGATTTGGGTGGGAACTTGGGTCGTCATGATGCTCAGACTCTCGCCGTGGCCAGCGACAGGCGGCGGGACGCCCCGCCGTTCAGGCGCAAGGGAGCGTAGTGCGATGCGATGGCCGACGCATTGGGCAGGTGGGCCAGGATCGGCAGGTTGGCGGCCATCGACAGGTCGTGGGCGGTGCGCACGCGCCGGTTGGCCAGCTCGAGCATCAGTGCCCCGGCAATCGCCAGGATGCTGCCGGCCACCAGAGCAATCGTCAGCGCCTGCACCGAGGTCGGGCCGGTCGGGTCCATCGGCTCCACGGCCGACGCCAGCTTCATCACGTTGGTCTGCGTGCTCATGCTCTGCAGGCGGGCCTGCGCCGCGCTGGCACTCACGGTGTCAAACGATTTCTGCGCCGAGTCGACATCCGACTTGAGCAGACTGATTTCACCGCGCTGCCTGTTCAATGCCAGCACACGCTGCTTCTGCTCGCCGATGGCCGCTTGCAGTTCACGCTCGCGAGACTTCCGCGATTCAGCCGAGGCGGCGGCGGAGTGCCCGGCGCGGCCGGTTTCTTCCGAGAGGCGGTTGCGCATCGCAGCCAGCTCCGACTGCAGGCGCAGCATCTCGGGATGGCGCGAACCCATGGTCGCGGAAGCCTGGCCGATCTTGGCCTCCACTCGCGCCACGTCCTGCCGCAGGTTCTGCACCAGCGGGCTCGAGTCGCTGCCGGCCGCGCTGCCGCCGATGCCGCGGCTTTGCGCCTGCATCAGTTGCTGCGAGAGTTCCGTGAGGCGTGTGGTCTCGAAATCGCTCTTCTCGTCGGTGGTGGTGATGCCGGCCTTCTGCTGGAAGTCCGACAGCTTGCCTTGCGCCACTTGAAGCTTGTCGCGGGCCGCCTTCACCTGGTCATCGAACCACACGGCGTACTTTCGGGCCGGGTCGGTCTTGATGTCCAAGTTGGTATCCAGGTAGGCCTGCGCGAAGGCGTCGGCCACGCGCGCTGCTTCGGCGGGCGAGCGCCCGGTCCAACTGATGTTGATGATGTTGCTTTCGCGCGCGGGCTTCACTTCCAGCCGCTGCTGCAGCACGCTGGCCAACCAGCGATCGGGCGCCGGGTGCTTCTGCGCTTCCTCGCGCCAGCCCCGCATGGGCGGCTGGTCGGGCGGCAGCATCTTGGCCACCTGCTGTGCCACGCGGTCGCTCTTGATGATGTCGATCTGCGTGGTCATGAAGGTAGGCGCCACCATGCCTTGCAGGGGCGTTGCGTTGGTCGGGTCGGTGCGGACGTCAACCAGCACCGGCGTGCGTGCGGTGAAGTTGGTCGGGCGCAGTGCGACCCATCCCAGCGCCAGGACGATGGTCCCGAGCAGGATGAGGCCGGCCACGCCGCGGCGCGCGCGCAGGATGGAGAAGAGTTGGGAGAGGCTCATCGTGCTTCTTTCAGGGACTGCTGCGGCTTTTAGAAGATACTTTCGCGCACGAACAGCACGTCGCCGGGCTGCACCACGTCGTTCAGGGTCGGGCTGATCTGCACCTTGCTGCCATCGGGGCCGGTGCGGGTGATCCGCACACGGTTCATGCTGCCGCGGTTGGTGATGCCGCCGCCGGCCGCGATGGCCTGCTGCACCGTCATGTTGCGCTCAACGCGGTAGTTGCCCGGTTGCTTGGCCTCGCCGGAGAGATAGAAGGTAGGCGCCTTGTTGACGAACACCGTGTCGCCGGACGCGAGCACCACGTCGTCAGTGCTGTTGCCGGCGAACAGGGCCTGCACGTCCACTTCCTTGCGGAAGGGCTGGCCGTTGCGCGTGCCGGTGACAACCACGCGGTCATCGCCCTGCTGCGTCACGCCGCCGGCCAGCGCCATCACTTCACTCACACGCACATTGCCCGATTCCAGCGGAAAGCGGCCGGGCTTTTGCACCTGTCCCAGCACCGCCACCTGGCTGCCGCGCACCTGCGTCACATTGATGTTGACTTGCGGCGCCTTGAGGATGTTGCCCTTCTGCAGGGCCTCGGCGATCTTGGCCTCGGCCTGCGAGAGCGTGAGGCCGCCGATCTGCACGGTCCCCACCAGGGGGAAATTGACGTTGCCGCTTTCCGACACGCGCGCCTCGAGCCCGAGCTCGGGGTTCTGGAACACTTGCACCTTCACCTGGTCGCCCGAGCTGAGCTTGTAGTCGGCGCCGGCCTGGTTGGTGCCCTGCGCGGCCGTGACAGTGGCTGCGAGCGCAAGTGCGATGGCCAGGATGGAACGTGGCAGTTTGGGCATCATGAAAGCTTTCTCCCTGGATGAGGTTAGTTAAAGCTCGCTTTCGCGGCGACTCCATAGACGTTCGCGCGGTAGCCGGCAGAGACCGACGACTTCATGCGTTCGTAGCGGATATATGGTGAGACGGTGATGGTGCGCAGGGCTTGCCAATCTGCGCCAACCTGCACCGAATCGATGGTTTCCTTGCGGCCGAAGCTCGGCGTAGCGAAGGCCACGTTGTTCCAGTCGCGAGTGGTGTGGTCCCAGCGGGCGGTGAGCGCCGTCTTGCCGGTGACCTGCCACTTCGGGCCGATAAAGAAGCGGTCACTCACGACGTAGCCGCCGGTCGTGAGACCCGTGGCACTGATGTCGCGCATCGCGCCGGCCACCACGCGGGTCTTGCCCGTGACGTCCCATACCACCGTGGCGTTGCCCACCATACCGCTGAAGTCGAGCCCGGGAGCGCCATCGTGCTCGCGCTTGCGATGGGCCAGGCGTGCGTCGAGCCGCGTCTTGCCAGTCAGCTCCCAGTGCAGCGCCACTTCGGCTTCATGGTCGGTGAAATTTCGGTTGGCGATGGCAAACGAAGGGTCGCGGTATTCGCCATCGCCGCGGCGGTAGCGCGCGCTGATGTTCGAACCCGAAGCGAACTCGTAGCCCAGGCCGCCGTACCAGGACGTGATGTCGGGGCTGGCATCGTAGCTGCGCGGCTGGTCGCTCTCGGCGCGCGTGTGCGCGGCGCCCGCCAGCACGCGCCAAGGGCCTGCAACTTCGAACACACCTTCGGCGAGCTCGGTGCGCTCGGTGCGGCGGCCCACCAGGTTGCGCAGGAACAGCGGGTCGCTGGTCACTTCGCGGTACTGGCGGCGGTCGGCGCTGACGACGCCATGGAAGCGCGGCGTCACCGACCAGTCCCAGGCCAGCGCGTAGTTCAAGGTGTTGTAGTTCAGGCTCGATTGATCGGAATAGCGATAGACATTGGCGTCGATATCGGCGCGGATGCGCTGCAGTCCGTAGCGCTTGTTGAACGACAGGCCGACGCCCGCGTTCCATACCGTGTCCGAAATCGGGCCGGAGGCCGAGGGCACGCGCAGTACGTTGCTGTCGTGCTCGACGCCAAGCGCCGCGCGCACGGTGAAGCCTTCGCGCACGTCGTCCTGTGCCATGGCCGCGGGGGCCGCAAAGGTCATCGCGGCGAGCGAAGCAAGAGGGAAAATCAGTTTCTTCTGCATGGTGGTTCTCCGTTGGATATTGGCGCAACTGATGCGCTGCGAGCAATGGCTAGTTCGCACTATAAAACCATCAATACGCCGACGCATCCTTGAAAACCAGCTTCACGGTCTTCAGGATGATGTACAGGTCCAGGCGCAGCGACCAGCTGCGCAGGTAGTCCAGGTCGCAGCTGATACGGGCCTCCATCTTTTCGAGCGAATCGGTCTCGCCGCGAAAGCCGTTGACCTGCGCCCAGCCCGTGATTCCGGGCTTGACCTTGTGCCGAACCATGTAGCTCTTGATCAGGCCCCGGTACTGCTCGTTGTGGGCCACCGCATGCGGCCGCGGGCCCACGATGCTCATCCGCCCCTGCAACACATTGACGAACTGCGGCAGCTCATCCATGGAAGTGCGGCGCAGGAACGCGCCAACGCGCGTGATGCGCTGGTCGCCCTTGCGCGCCTGCTGGATCTGGGCGCCGTCCTCGGTGACCGTCATCGAACGAAACTTGTAGACCACAATCTCCTCGCCATCGAGTCCGTAGCGGCGCTGGCTGAAGATCACAGGCCCGGGCGACGTGAGCTTCACGGCCAGTCCCACCAGCAGCAGGATCGGCGAGATCAGCCCCAGGATGATGGCCGCGAGCACGATGTCCTCGGCCCGCTTGAGCAGGCCCGCCGGGCCGCGGAACGGCGTCTCGCACACGGAGATCACCGGCAGGCCCACCACCGAGTCCGTGCGACCCTGGATCAGGTCGGTCACGAACATGTCGGGCACGAAATAGACCGAAGCAGTGGTGTCCTTCAGCTCATCCAGCAGTTCCTTGATGCGTGGCTGCGACGCCATCGGCAGGGACAGATAGATGAGCTGGACGCGGTGAAGCTTCACGAAGGTCGCGATTTCACTGAGTCGCCCCAGGAGGCGATGCCGCTCCGCGCCGAACTGCCGGTCGGGTGTGCGGTCGTCGAAGAAGCCGACCAGCTCGATGCCCGAATAAGGCGCGTTGGTCAGGCGGTCGGCGAGCGAAGCCCCTTGCTCATTCATGCCGACTACGACAGCACGCAGCGGCGGGCCTTGCAGGCGGATGAGGTGCGGCGCCGCGGCATGCAGGGCCCAGTGCGCGGCCAGTTGCATCACGGGAGAGAACCACAACCAGTTGACGACCACGACGACGGGCAAGTCATAGATATGGCCGGTCGTAAAACCCATGGCCAGCAACAGGCCTGCAGTCCAGGCCCATCCAAGCAGGATGTTAAGGAACACCCGGTCGGGTGACATGCGCAGCAGTGAGCGGCCCGGAAAGGCCAACGCGAAGGCGACGATCGAGGTGACGAGCCACGCGGGCGTCAACTCCCCATCGAGGGTCCACACCAGGAGCCAGAGGGACAGCACCGTGATGCCGGGCTGCAGGATGCTTTCGAGCGCCAGCAGCAGGCGGCTCTGGGCCAGTGCGGTGGCTGCTGCGGCCGAGGGCGGTCGGGGCGCAACATGGACGCCCAGCACCGGTTTCGCTTCAGGCATACACGCTCATCCTCTCCAGCTTGGAGACAGCCTGCGCGCGATTGGTCACGTCCAGCTTGCTGAAGATGCTCTTCATGTGGTTCTTGACGGTGAACTCGCTGATGTCCAGGATCATCCCGATCTCGGGATTGGTCTTGCCCATCGCGACCCACACCATGATCTGGCGCTCGCGGTCCGACAGTGCGGAGACGCGGGCGGTGTGGCGATGAATATCCTGGCGCGCGCAGGCAGCCTGGCGCACCGGCGCCGGCGGCATCTGGCGCAGCGCCATGTCGATGAAAGGCAGCAGCAGCTTCAACGACTGGCCGGCGCCGGCTCGCGGCGGCGTCTCGCGGCTCAAGGCGACGAAGACACGCTCCTTGCTGTGCTTGCCCGCGGGGATCCCGTGCACCAAAGCGCTCTTCATGTCTCTAAGGGCTTGCGGCGCACCACCATCACCCGCCCGGCGGACCAGTTCGGCGCAGGCGCCGGCATCAAGCTGGATCGGCGCATACTGCGCGGCCACCCAGCAGTCGCGGAAGTAGTTGATCACCGGCGCGATCGCAGCGGTGGTCCAGTCGTGTGAGCGCATGCCCGGCAGGCTGGAGACGATGTCGTAACGCAAGTCGCCGCTGCGGAAATCGCCCCACCCGATCAGCATCGCTTCATGCGACAGCCATTGCTGGACATCGCCTTGCAGCCATCGCCACAGGTCGGCGTGGCTCGCGAGCGCAGTGCCTTGCCCCGCAATCTTCAGGAAGTGTGCAGGGTCGGTTTCGTTGGAATGCGGTATGGCGTTCATGGCAGTGCGCTGATGGGGTCAGGCGTGAATAGTTGCTCAGTGCTGGGCTACCAATGTAAGAACGCACACCTATTTGTTTGTGTCGGCAACGCAGAGGTTTGAGCGTAGGACGCGCTCCACAGGGGCAAGGGCCAATTCCTTGCATGTTGCGTGGACCACACCGGGTCATCCTCAAGCAGGTAAAGGGCGTGCAAAGGGGGCCTTTCTCCCGGCGCGGCAGCACGGTTTTTTAACGCGCCTGTGGTAGCGCACACCACCACGGCGTGTCATTGCGAGCTTGACCCGCACTCCGGTGTCTTTTCGGGAATGAAGCTCCCTACTTCCATTTTTGTGCGAAGGCTCGCGCCAGGCGGAGGGCGGGTCGATGGTCACTGTCTTGAGGTTCGACGGCCCCCGCATGCCAACGCCGCTGCTACCGGCAAAGCCGTGTGCGGGTAAGGCTGTGGCGCGCGATCAGGGCACGGCGCCTGGGCTGTCCGGTCTGGCGGCCAGCGCGATGACGAGAGCCGCAGGCGAATCGCATCGCGCGTACGTGCTCTGACTCGCGGTAGCTGTTTGAGCGGAGAGTTTTTCGCGCAGCGAACAACTCGCAGCGAGTTCTTCCGCAGGGCCGCCAGACTGGACAGATCAGGTTCAATTTAATTGGGGTCAGAGTCCAATTTCGCCGCGACGCTTTCGAATACGCCCACAAGGTGACCAAGAAATTGGTCTCTGACCTCAATTAAATTCGCCGTGACCGCGCGCCGCAGCCTTACCCGCACACGGCTTTGCCACCCCGAAAGCCACTGGAGTGCAGGTCAAGCCCGCGAAGGCGAATGAAAAAAAGGCCCGGGCCGTGCCTACGCACGAGCCCGAGCCCAGCCTGGAGAACCGTTTATATGAGGAGGTTTTAGATAGAGACACCTGCAGTGCTTGCAAGGTAGCGCTCCAGCACACCGAGCTCAGCAGTTGTCGGTGCGCCCTTGCCGGCGATCACTGAATAGATGTTGCCCATGAAGCCATCGCGCGGGTAATAGCCCAGGTATCCCCAGCCGATGAGCATCTGCGTGAAGGTGCTGGCGGAGAGCGTCGCGCTGGCGCTGCCGGCGACTTGCGAGTTGACGCGCAAGCGCTGGGCACCGGGAACGGACGTGAGCGAAATGACGCCCGGGGTGTTGGCGGCCAGGCGCGCAGACGCGGTCAGCGTGACGGCCTGGCCGTTCACGTCGCGGAAGTTCGCCTGCGGCTGGCCAGAACTGAAAGCGAGCTCCGAAACCTGGTAGTCCTCGGTCTTGCCGGCCTGGAAGACGACACCGGTGTTGACACCGGGCACGCTGACGCAGGCGATCGCGAAGTGCGAGTCCTGCGCGTCGTAGGGCACGCGATTCTTCGGGTTGGCCTGAACGGCGGCGATGGGCTCGCTCTTCTTGCACCAGAAGCCGAAAGTGTCATAGACCGTGTGGTCGGAATACTTCTTTCCGTTGGGGGCCGTGCGCATCACCGGCGCAGACATGGTGCCCATGGCGGCCGACGTGTTGATCCAGTTGAGCATCTCCATCGCGTTGCCGTTGCTGGAGCCGAAGCCCGAGTCGCTGATGGCGCGCACGTTCTGCCCGGGCGCAGCGGGTGCACCTTGCACGAAGTCGGTGTGGCCATCGGCCATCTCCCACTTGCAGGCGCTGTACTTGGCCAGGATGGCGTTGGCGGCATCGGCCAGGCTGGTGGCTTCATAAGCCACCGGGTCGCTCAATGAGTACACCTTGCGCGCGGGCGGCACTTGCCGGTTGGCGCTATAGCTGAGTGTGCAGACGCGGTTGGAGGCCGACGTGTAAGTATAGGAATCCGAGCCGTTGGCGCCCGCCGGAATCGTCAGCACCGACTTCGACAGCGTGCCGCCGTTGCTCAACGCGACCGCGATGCTCACCGGCGCATTGAGGTAGCCGCGCGCATAGACCGTGATGGTGACGGGCGTGCCCGACGGAGCCCAGCCGGCGCCGTCGTCATAGATGGTTGCGCCGACAATGCCGGCCGAGGCCTTCAGCGGGCCTGACACTGCCGGCTCCAGAGTCTGGTTCTGGTGCCAGCCCGGCACGTGGTTGATGGCGTAGTTGCGCGAAGGCCAGTGGTTGCCGCCCATCCAGCTGTAGACCTCGACGTTGTTGGCACGGGCGTAGTTCACGGCCTTCTGGAACATGTCCTGCCAACGCTGATCGTCGATCGGCATGCCCACTTCGGTCAGCGCGAGCTTCACACCCTTGGACGCGGCCCAGTCAGTGGCCAGCTTGAGCCGCGCCACGCCGGTGTCGACGTTGATCGCGATGCCGCCGATGCCGGCCGTGAAGCCGCGCGCAACTTCGGTGTCGTAGTCGAACGCAAAGCCGGCGCAGGACGCATCCATGTACATGTGCACGTCATAGATGAGGTTGGTGCCTTGCAGCGGCCACATCGGGTTCTGCGTGCCCAGCGTCATCGCCGCTTGCCAGCCGTTGCCCGAGACGTAAACCGGCGCGTCTGTGTCGACTGCGCGGATCGCGTTGATCGCGGCCTGGTGGAAGGTCGCAACGATGTTCAGGTCCTCGCCGTCGTAGGTGACTGTCGTGCGGCCCACGTTGGGCAGGTCGTGCGGCTCGTTCATCAAGCCGTAGCCGCCGAGGCCCGGGTGGCCCTTCCAGCGATTGGCCACGCGCGTCCAGAAGTCGACGAAGTTCTGGACCTTCAGGGTGGCGCCGGAAGCCGTCGCGAAGATGCGCTCCTGCACCTTCGAGCCGTCGGTGGTGTAGGGGCGGATCAGAGAATCGCGAGATGCGGTCAGGCCGCTCACCGAGCCATCGGCGTTGTAGATGAAGTCCTGGTAGCGGCAGTAGTTGTGGCAGTCGATGATGCACTTGATGCCCGCTGCAGCATGCGCATCGAGCACCGCGGTGATGTACGCCTCGTAGCCGGCGTGGAACACGCCAGGCTCGCCGATCATCGAGCGTGCCGTGGCGTTGGCCACCGTGTCGTGCAACATGGGTTGAAGCAGTTCCCACTGGATGGGCAGGCGGTTCTTGGTGAAGCCCGTGGCGGCCATGTACGCCACGTCGGCGGCACGCGGCACGCTGAAGTTCAGGTTGGGCTTGGTGCTCTGGCCGTAGCGAAGGCCGGGCTTGGCCCACTCCATGCCGGACAGGTTGGTGCCCATCGCGGCGCCGGCTGCGGACGCGGGCGCGGGAGCCGGCGTCGGTGCCGGGGTGGGCGCGGGCGCCGGTGCGGAAGTAGGGGCCGGTGTCGGGGCCGGCGTAGGGGCTATTGTGGGCGCGGGCGTCGGCTCCACAAACTTGACCCCCCGCTTGAGGCCGGCATAGCCAAAGCCCGCAATGGTCACACCAGCGGTGGCGCCAGCCACCTTTGCGAAATCTCGTCTTTGCATTTTTGTACTGCTTGTGTTCGGGTTGTAAGAACTGCTTCGGCCGCAAGGCCTTGCCCGTGACTCATCGGGTGCAAAGTGTTCCTGCTTGCCGCTGAGCCGGCCGAACCTCCAGGCTCAACCACGGAAGCGACTGTAGTAGGACGTGGACTACATAGCCAGTAGGCAAAGACCCACACTAAGTAAGCAAAGGGCCTAGCGCTTTACAAGTGATGAGCCATGAAGCTCAGCAGTATCAAAATCACAGCACAGCTAAAAGCCGAACTCAGCCGAGTGAACTCAACGGCAACGCCACTGTTGCGCCAGCGTGTGTGACGACTGTGGATGCTCTGCCGCAAAAGATACGCATCGAAGCACTTCGCGCGGTTGAATTACCTTTATCGCGTGAATTCCTCACGCTGTTGAGGCTCGCTGTAGGACGAAGCCGGAAGCTGCGCAGCACGGCCCCGCGGCGCGCCGCGCAACGAGACAATTTGCGGATGAACTTCACCTTGATCGTCCACGTCGTCATCGCTGTGCTGCTGGCGGTTTCTTTCGGCAGCCCGAAGTCCCAGCCATCGCAACGTTCTCGCGTCACGCAGTCGTGCACAGCTGTCACGCCGCAGGCCTGCAACACCGCCCACGCGCTGGGCCGCGGCATCAACCTCGGCAACATGCTCGATGCGCCGCGCGAAGGCGACTGGGGTGTGAAGCTGGAGCCCGCCTACATCGACCGCGTGGCCGGCACCTTCGCCACCATCCGCTTGCCAGTGCGCTGGAGTAACCACGCCGCGCCCACTGCCGACGCGACCATCGATGAAGAGTTCGCAAAGCGGGTCGACCAAGTGGTCGATGCGCTGCTGGCCAAGGGGCTGTACGTCATCCTCGACCTGCACCACTACAGCCAGGTGCACGGCGACACCTTGCACAACAACGAATCGAAGGTCGAGCCCGCGGTGGTCGACGAGCGCCTCGTCAACCTGTGGAAGCAGCTCGGCGCGCGCTATCGCAACCGTCCCCCGACGCTGCTGTTCGAGTTGCTCAACGAGCCGCACGGGCGCTTGACCACAGCGGCGTGGAACCCACTGGCGGCGCGGGCGCTGGCCGCGGTGCGTGCCACCAATCCGGACCGCATCGTCGTCATCGGCCCTGGCGAGTGGAATGCGATCAACGAGTTGCCCGGGCTACGACTCCCGGCGGATCGCAACCTGATCGTTTCGATCCACAACTACGACCCGTTCGCTTTCACGCACCAGGGCATCGAGTGGATGCCGAGATTTCCGGTGGGGCCGACTTGTTGCGACAGCTCGCAGCGCAAGGCCATCGTAGACGCCATGGACTCGGCCCAGCGCTGGAACCGCAACAGCGGCTACCCGTTGTTCCTCGGCGAGTTCGGCGCCTATGAGAAGGCTGACATGGCTTCCCGCGAGGCCTACACCCGCGTGGTTCGGGACGAAGCAGAAAAGCGCGGTATCGGCTGGGCGTATTGGGAATTCGCTTCGAGCTTTGGCGTTTACTCGCCAAAGACGGGGGCTTGGATCGAACCGCTGCGGCGGGCGCTGCTCGATTGAATGTGAACACTTCATCCAGGGTCCACCCGAACACCAGCGTAGTCCGTGTGGTGACGGCCTGCCCTGCCGAGATCCCGGATCGCGACTGGGTGGCACTGGCCGAAATGCTCGATCCCGCGGAGCGACGGCACAGCGCGCGCTTCGCTTACCCGACGGATTGCCGCGCATACATCCTGGCGCATGCGCTTCGGCGCTGGCTCATTGCCGCAGAGCTGGGCATTGCTCCATTCATGCTTCGCTTCGATGAGGACAAGCGGGGAAAGCCAGCGCTTGTAGCGCCGAAAGAACTCATCCACGAACAACTCTTCTTCAGCCATTCACGTTCTCGCATCGCGGTGGCCTGCGCGGTGACGAGACTGGCGCCAGTGGGCATCGATCTGGAGCCGATCGATGCATCGCGCGCCGATAGGGGCCTGCTAGCACCGTATGCAGTGCGGAATGACGCTGCATCGGCGGCAGACTTCTTCGTTCGCTGGACTGCTCTGGAGGCCTTCTGGAAAGCTTGGGGCACCGGGCTCGCCCACAACAACCCGCGCCTTTGCCTGGAACACCAAAGACAGGGCTTGCAAGTTCGCTTCGAACACGGAGAAGAAGAGCCCTGCGGTGTGGTGCTGGCGCCGGACCCCCCGCCCGGATGCGCTATTGCGGTCGCTCTACGGCTGCCTTTTACTGGTGAACCTGTGATCAGGAACATGCACTGCCGAAGCGCCCACGAGATGACGCAGTTGGGCTCGGCGTTGTGGTGCGACGAGAAACTGGCCGCGGCCTGAGGCTGGCGCGCAAACCGTAGTGAGGCACTTTCGAGAATGAGCAGTACGAGTGCTGTGTTTATCGGGGACGGGAGCTTGCTGGTGCGCTGTGTGCAGGCGTGGCGCGACGCGGGCCACGCGGCAGTGCTGGTCGCCAGCCACAGCGCAAGCATCGCGGATTGGTGCGAGGGCAACGGCGCCCGATTCCATCGCCTGGAAGCCGGGCGCGCTGTCGAGTTGCCTGCCTGTGACTTCGACTATCTCTTCAGCGTTGCAAATCTCCAAGTGCTGCCAGCGCCGCTGATTGCCCGCGCGAGAAAGCACGCAGTCAACTTCCACGACGGCCCCTTGCCGCACTACGCCGGGCTGAACGCCACCTCGTGGGCCCTGCTCAACCGCGAGACCTCGCATGGCGTCACCTGGCACGAGATGACCGACCGTGTCGATGCGGGCCGCATCGTGAAGCAGTTGAACTTTGAGATCGCCCCGGAAGAATCTGCCTTGGGCCTGAACGCGCGTTGCTACGAAGCTGGCCTGGAAGCGTTCGTGCAGATGGCCCAAGCCGCCGCTCAAGGCGAAATGACGTTGTCGCCGCAAACCGGGGAGCGCAGCTGGTTCGGCCGCGATCGTCGCCCTGCCCTGCTGGCCACGCTCGACTTCTCGCGGCCCGCGAGGGAACTGGCCGCGATGGTGCGGGCGCTGGACTTCGGCAACTATGCGAATCCGTTGGCGCGGCCCAAGGTGTACATCGGTGACCGGGTATTGCTGGTTCGCGGTGCGCAAGCTTTGCCGTCGAATTCTTCAGCCGCGCCGGGCACTGTACTGGCGAGCGAGGGCGACTCGCTAACGGTCGTCACGGCTGAAGGAGCGCTGGCGCTTGGCGGTATCACGCATGCCGATGGCCGGGCCGTGTCGTCCCTGCCAGCTTTGGGGCAGTGCCTGCCCGCCATCGGCGAGACGATGCGACGCGCGCTGGAACAATGCACGCCGCAAGTTGCGCGTGGCGAGCGTCACTGGACACGGGCCTTCGTCGACCTGGCGCCTGTCGAATTGCCGCATCCTCGTGCGCACCAATCGGGGGGCACGGGCTGGCACAACATTCCCCTCGCCACCTCGCTGCGCGGCGCAGCCATGCTGGCAGGCTTCTGTGCCTGGCTGTCGGCGCTGACCGGCCAGCAGCGCGTGTCGCTGCTGTTCGGCGAGGCAACGCTCACTGACAGGACCGCTGGGCTACAACCCTGGTTGT
Source organism: Ramlibacter sp. (assembly GCA_046595775.1). GTDB lineage: Bacteria > Pseudomonadota > Gammaproteobacteria > Burkholderiales > Burkholderiaceae_C > Ramlibacter. The sequence continues at coordinate 15,282 of JBKJOM010000231.1, forward strand.
CGCCGTGGGTGCCCGTCACCCTGGCCAGCACGGCGCAATCGCGAACGCGTGAACTGGTGCGGCTGGCCGAAGCCGCCATTGCAGCCGCTCGCGACGCGGGCCCCTTTCCGCTGGACCTCGCCACGCGCCTGGGCGACAGGCATCCGGCTCTGGAGCAGGTCGCACGAATCGCGGTGAGCCTGGATGGAGCGGCGCCGCGCGCAGGGTGTGACCTGATGCTGGGTGTCGAAGGCGACAGGTTGGTGCTGGTCGTCAGCGAAGCGGCTTACGCGCATGGAGTGGTCGAGACGATGGCGAGCCAGCTCTCGGCATGGCTGCAAGACTTCGACGGAGCGGACAAGCCTCTGTCGCAGCTGTCGCTGCAGTCGCCCACCGAGCAGGAACTGCAGGTGAAGTGGAACGCTACTGATGCGGCGATCGATGGACAAGCCACGGTGCACGCCCTCTTCGCCGCACAGGCGCAGCGCACGCCGGAGCGCGTCGCGTTGCAGTGGCACGACCAGTCGCTCAGCTACCGCGAGCTGGATCGCAAGTCTGATGTGCTGGCGCGCGATCTCGCACGCCGCGGCGCGAAGCCGGGCCAGATCGTCGGACTGCGGCTCGCGCGGACGCCGGAGCTGGTGATTGCAATGATCGCGGTGCTAAAGACCGGTGCCGCGTACCTGCCACTCGATCCGGACTATCCAGCGGATCGCATCGAGTTCATGGGCAAGGACTCAGGCGCGGCGCTCGTGCTGACATCGAGCGATGTAGCTGATCCGTCGTCAGGTGCTGAAGAGACGCTCCCTGAGGTTGCACCCGACAGTCCGGCCTACGTGATCTACACCTCCGGTTCTACCGGCCAGCCGAAGGGCGTGGTCGTGACGCATCGCAACGTTGTCAACTTCTTTGCGGGCATGGACCCGCGCATCGCGCACGAACCACCGGGGCGGTGGCTCGCGGTGACCAGCTTGTCGTTCGACATCTCGGTGCTGGAACTGTGCTGGACGCTCGCGCGCGGCTTCACCGTCGTGCTGCATTCCAACGTGATGCCGCAGGCCGGCAGCGCGCCCGAGTTCAGCCTGTTCTACTTCGCGAGCGACCACGCGTCATCCGCGCAGGACCGCTATCGACTTCTGATGGAAGGCGCGAAGTTCGCGGACCGCAACGGCTTCGCGGCCGTGTGGACACCGGAGCGTCACTTCCATGCCTTCGGCGGCCTCTACCCCAACCCGGCCGTGACCAGCGCAGCGATTGCCGCCGCGACCACGCGCATCCAGATTCGCGCCGGCAGTTGTGTGCTGCCACTGCATCACCCGATTCGCGTTGCCGAGGAGTGGGCTTTCGTCGACAACATCTCGCAGGGCCGTGTCGGCATCTCGTTTGCCTCAGGTTGGCAGCCCAACGACTTCGTGATCGCGCCCGAAGCCTTTGCCGACCGCAAGGACACCATGTTGCGCAACATCGACGTGGTCAAACGCCTGTGGCGCGGCGAGAAGTTGCCATTCGCCGGGCCGAACGGCAAGACGGTGGAAGTGCAGACGCTGCCAAGGCCGATCCAGAAGGAACTGCCGGTGTGGGTCACCGCCGCCGGCAACCCGGAGACCTTCCGGCAAGCCGGCGAGCAAGGCTGCAACCTGCTCACGCACCTGCTCGGCCAGAGCGTGGACGAGGTGGCGGAGAAGCTGCGCGTGTACCGCATGGCCTGGCACAAGGCGGGCCACGCGGGTGAGGGCCATGTCACGATCATGTTGCACACCTTCGTCGGTGACGACGATGACGCCGTGCGCGAGACGGTGCGCCGGCCAATGAAGGAATACCTGCGCAGCTCGGTGGACCTGATCCGGCAGGCAGCGTGGTCGTTCCCGACCTTCGTTCAGCGCGGCGCAATCGATGGCAGGAACCCGGTAGAAGTGATGGAAGCCGCACCGCTCTCGGAAGAAGAGATGGATCCGTTGCTGGAGCACGCGTTCAACCGCTACTTCGGCGCCAGCGCCCTGTTCGGCACGCGCGAGCGTTGCCTCCCGATGGTGGAGAAGCTACGGGCGGCAGGCGTGAACGAGATCGCGTGCCTGATCGACTTTGGCGTCGACACAGAAACGGTGCTC
>JBKJOM010000125.1:0-18588 GCA_046595775.1 Ramlibacter sp.
TGCAGGCCAGGCGCGGCGCCGTTGCTCGGCACCCAAGGCAGTGCCGCCGGGTCGATCTTCTGGTCGCGCAGCAGGCCGGCGATGGCCAGGTGCCAGATGCCGCCCTGCCCCGTGCCCGAGGCCTTGAACTTGCCGGGGCTGGCCTTGATGGCAGCGAGCAGTTCATTGACGTTCTTGTAGGGCGAGTCCGCCCGCACCTGGATGCCGGCCGGGTCGGCATTGACAAGGCCTATCGGCGTGTACGAGGCGCCATTCAACTCGGTCAGGCCCTGCCAGTGCATCATGCTGATTTCCACTGTGGCCATGCCGATGGTGTAGCCATCTGGCGCCGACGAAGCGATCGCCGCGTGGCCGACGACGCCACTACCGCCAGTGCGGTTTACCACCGTGACGGGCTGGCCCAGTTCCTTTTCCAGCAGGCTGCCGATGATGCGCGCCGTGGCATCCGTGCCGCCGCCCGCGCCCCAGGGAACGATCAACGTGATCGGGCGACTCGGGTAGTTCTGCGCCAGCGCAGGGAACGCGAAAGCGCCGAAGGCAATCGCCGCGGTGGCGGCCCGGATCAAGGATCGGCGAATCAGGCTGTTCATGGCGAGTCTCCTTTAATTGGTCATACCACCTTGCCAATTTAGCGCGATCCCGGGGCGGCCGGCTTAGGGTGAACCCACAGCCGCGCAACCGCCGAGCCGTGCAGGCGAAAGCCTACAAAGCAGGAGCCGTCGGCCGACAAGGCACGATGTTCGAGCTCCCTAGAGTGATTCAAGGCCCGTGATCCTCGCGGACCATAACGCCTTCATCCAAGGAGCAACACCATGCAAAACGACCAGAACCGAGACAAGAACCCATCCACCCAGGGCACGACCCCGCAGGCCCAGGGCCAGCAAGGCCAGGGGAACCAGCAGAAATCCGGCCAGCAGGACCAGGCCAGCCCGCAAACCGGCCAACAGCCCCAGGGCAACCAGCCTTCCGGTCAGCAGGACCAGGGCAGCAAGAAGCCCGGCCAGCAGGATCAGCAACAACCGCAAGACCAGAAGCGCGGCCCGCAGGGTCAGGACAGCGGCAACACTGGCAGCTCCGGCAACTCCGGAAACACGGGCGGCAGCAGCAGCAGCGGTAAGCGCTGAACGGCTCAGCCGCAAGGCGGGGTGGGCACCTGTGCCCACTTCGCCAGTGCCAACACGCGGGCACAATGCCCGCGTGTCCATTTCCAATCCTCCAGCAGTTGCGCGCGACGACGTGGTCGTCTTTTGGCGCACGGCTGGTCCCTCGCGCTGGTTCCGCAAGGACGAGGCATTCGATGCCGAGTTTCGGGAACGTTTTTTCGCGGCGCATGAGAGTGCCACACGCGGAGCGCTTGATGAATGGTCCGAGGATTCACAGGGCGCCCTTGCATTGCTGATCCTGCTGGACCAGTTTCCCCGCAATGCCTTTCGCGACACCCCGCGCATGTTCGCCACCGATGGCAAGGCGCGCGCGATCGCCCAAGCGGCGATCGAAGCCGGGCTCGACCGTGAAGCGGATGAGCCGTTGCGGCAGTTCTTCTACCTGCCGCTCATGCACTCTGAGATTTTGGCTGACCAGGATCTGTGCGTGCAACTAACGCAACCGCTGGGTGAAGAGTCCGCGCGCTACGCCCGGCTGCATCGCGACATCATCGAGCGCTTTGGACGCTTCCCGCACCGCAATGCCCTGCTGGGGCGCGTGACCACGCCGGACGAGCAAGCGTTCCTGGACGCGGGTGGATTCGCAGGCTAGACCCGTCCCAGCGCGGCGAAGGTGGACCCGGCCTCGCTGCGCACAGGAGCAGGTGTGAGGCAGACCTGGGCGAGGTCGCTGTCCTGAAATTCCTCCATCAGCAGGCACCCGCGCGTGTCGTCATGGATGCAGTCCTTCACCAGCGCGTAGGTCTCCGGTGAGACCGAAATGCTGCCGGTGGCGGCTGTAGCGGCCACCCTCGCCGCCAGCCTGGACTCGTGCCCGACAAGGGTGCAGCGCTGGACAAAGCCGCTGCGGAAGGTGCCGATCTCGCAAATCCCGGTATGGACGCCCATGCGCAGGTGCAGTTCGCTGGCGTGGCGCTGCAGGTCCATTGCCATGCGTACGCAAGCTGTGGGGTCGTCGAAGAAGATCACGGCCGCGCCGTCGCTGTACGCGTCCACCGTGCCGTGGTGGCGTGCCGCCAGCCACTGCACCTCGGCCGTGAAGGCATCAAGTTCGCGCAGGTCCACGACGTCGATGCCCGCAGACTCCGCGTAGAGGACGCTTTGCAGCTTGCTCTCGAAGCGGATGTCTTCCACCGCGAGGCCGTGAAAGATCCGCTCCCAATCGTCGGGCGGCAGCTGGCGCGCGAGTTTTTCGGAAAGCGCTTCGATGCTCCTCACTCGCGCCGTGGCCCGCACGTGCGACTCCACGCGGCGAACCACCATGTCCGGGTCGACCGGCTTGGTAAGGTAATCGATCGCGCCGAGGTCCATGCCCAGGTGCTCGTCCTGCAGGCTGGCCAGGGCGGTGAGGAAGATGATCGGGATGTTGGCGGTGGGCGGATGCTGATGGATGCGCCGCATCACTTCGTAGCCGTCCATGTCCGGCATCATGATGTCCAGCAGGACCATGTCGGGGGGCTGGGCCGACATAACGACTTCCAGTGCCTCCTTGCCGCTGGTTGCTTGAACGACCTCGTAGCGTTCCTCGAACAGCCCGTTCATCAGGAACAGGTTGTCGGGCATGTCGTCGACAACGAGGATGCGCGGAGGACGGTGGTGGCTGATGGTCATATCGGTTCCCTTGGGAGAGTTGGGTCTCGGTAGGGGTATGAAATCACGCGGGCCGCCTGCGACCCTAGGCAAAACGGAGGCTCGAGCTAGGGAAATTGCCTAGGCTTACCGTGACAGCGCTGCTCGCCCCAACTCATCCGCGATGCGGCAGTCCACGAACTGGTCCGCGCCCTGCCGCTGATCGCCGCGCATTCAAGTGAGCTGGCGCCTGCGCCACATGCATCAACGCACCTTCTTCTTGGGCAACTTCGAGTGGTCGAGCCGGATCCACGTGGGCGCGTGATCGCTGGCATGGCTCTCGCCGCGGACCCAGGTGTCCACACCCGCTTCCACCAGGCAAGGCGCCAGCGTCTTGTTGAGCAACAGGTGGTCGATGCGCAGGCCCGAGTTGCTCTCCCAGTGCTTGCGGAAGTAGTCCCAGAAAGTAAAGACCGCTGCGTCCGGGTGCAGATGCCGGATCGAGTCGGTCCAGCCTTGCTTGAGCAGGCGCCGGTAGCACTCGCGGCTCTCCGGCTGCATCAGTGCGTCCTTGATCCAGGAACGCGTGTTGTAGATGTCGAAGTCGGTGGGCACCACGTTGAAGTCGCCGGCCATCACGACCGGGTGCCCGGATTTCGCGAGCTGTTTCGCATGTTCGATCAGCCGCTCGAACCAGGCGAGCTTGTAGCTGAACTTCGGGCCAGGTTGCGGATTGCCATTGGGCAGGTACAGGCACGCGACGATCACGCCATCGACAGCAGCTTCGATGTAGCGGCTGTGATCGTCGCCAGGGTCGCCGGGGAGCTCGCGGCGGATCTCAACCGGGTCCATCCCGCGTCCCAGGATGGCCACGCCATTCCAGGACCGTTGGCCCCGCCACAGTGCGTGATAGCCGGCCTCGCGCAGTTCGCGGTGCGGAAAGGATTCGTCCAGTGCCTTGAGCTCCTGCAGGCACGCGACGTCGGGCTGCTCACGCTCCAGCCATTGCAGGAGGTTCGGCAGGCGGGTCTTGATGCCATTGACGTTGAAGGTCGCGATCTTCATCTGCGCCATGATGAGGCCCCCACGCGACCCGCGGTGCGAGTTACGCCAACCATTGGCCTGGTCCTACAGCGGCGGCCACGGCAGCAGGCGCACAGTGAACCAGTCTTCCAGCGGAGTGCGCCATGCCGAACCGATTTCCCACCGAAGCCGCCAACGCAGACATCCTGGGCGAAGGTCCCGGCACGCCCAAGGGGCTGCCACAGCGACCGCCGCGGTCCTTCAGTAGCGATGGCCTGCCGCGCGGCCGCGCAGCGGCGGCCCCGCACAGCGTTCCTGGAAAGGAATCCGGGGCAGGCACGGACATCAACCAGTCCGAGTTGTCCAAGGACTAGGGACGAGGCCGGCGGGATGGCGTAAGCGTAGGCGCTTGGTGTCGCAGCGACTGTCCGACGGGACCGCGTGAACGGTGGCGGCCCACCCAGCTCCAACGAAGCATGAATCGACTCCTGGCAATCCTCCTGCTCTCTGGGGCTGCAAACATCGCGGACGCTCAGTGACATGACCGCCTCGACCCGCGGTCATCACTACCTGCGACAACGCCGGTTGCTGGGACAGCGAAGGCCGGCGGCTGAACAGCCAGGGATCCCTGCTGATCGGGCCGCGCGGACCCTGCGTCACGCACGGCGCCATGGTCCAGTGCCCCTAATGCGACAATCGGAGGTTTGACGCAAATCCAATCAAGGAAGAATCATGGGTAACAAGATCGTGACCGAAGCCGACCGCAAGCGCACTCCAGCGCCCCAGACCGTGGAAGGCCTGGCGGTCAAGCGCAGTGGTGGCGGCCAAAAGGGCAGCCAGGAACGTGGCACCTGGTCGCGCAGCAAGAAGAATCCCGGCAAGCGCCCCCACAAGGGCGGCTGAGCCAGGCGCCCCGTGCGTGCCGCAGGACAGTGCTCTGAGGCATATGCGCTAACCCATAGCGCTCCAGCAATGGCGCGCATGGTCAGTCCAATTGCAACGGCAGGTACCCCTATCGAATTTGCGGCGTTACTGACGCGTATGAGAAGGGGCCAGCCGCCGTCCGGGCGGGCGGCTCCCCCCCTGCGCGGCGGTTAAGATGCCGCATGCTGAACCGAAACCTCATTACCTTCTCGCTCGTCGCCCTGGCCGCTGCATCGCAGGTCTATGCCCAGACGCCCTCCTCACCCGCCAAGAAAGAACTGGTAGCCCGCATCCTCAAGGTGCAGCAGCCTTCGATCGAAGGCATGGCTCGTGCGCTCGTCGAACAGCCCGCTTCGGATATCATGAACGCCGCCGGCAACGCCATCGGTGCCCGCATCCCGAAGGACAAGCAGGAAGCCATTGCGAAAGATATCCAGGGCGATGTTCAGGGTTTCCTCGAAGATGCTGTGCCGCTGGTGCAAAAACGCGCCGTGGCGCTTGCGCCGTCCACGGCAGGTGCCGTGCTCGAGGAGAAATTCACCGAAGATGAACTGCGCCAGGTCATCGGCATCCTGGAATCCCCCGCATTCGCGAAGTTCAACCAGGTGGGCGGCGAGATGCAGAAGGCGCTGGGCGAACGGCTGATCGCCGATACGCGCACCACCATCGAGCCGAAGGTCAAGGCCCTCGACACGAAGATCAGCGCACGCCTGGGTATCGCGCCCGAAGCCCGCAGTGCAGCGCCGGCGCCCGCCGCCCGGGCGCCCGCGAAGAAGAACTAACGCGCCTGCCGCAGGAAGCGGCGAACGTTGTCGGCGTCGGGGCCCACGGTCTCGACGGCAAGGCGCAATTCGGACTCGCTGCATTGCAGCCACTGCGTCCAGTTTCGCCTTTCCCAGTCCTGGTCCAGGCTCACCATGAGATCGTCGTTCCGGCCTTTGTCTTCGGGCATGTTGAGCACTCCATCAACGAGTGAACTCAGCGTAGGCTGGGGTCATCGGATGTGGCGCGGGAAAAGAGACGCAGCAGGCGTCCGAAAGCGGGGGCAGGAGGTGTAGGCGCGACCGGCGGACGGCGTAGTGGCCCGCCCTACGTACAAGGGTCAGCTCGCCGTGCTGGCGCCTGCCAGGCCCGCACGGCTGGAAAACTCGAAGCAGGCGGCTTCAAAGCTGCGAATCTCGAACAGGGCTTCCTTCAGGCTCATTTCGCCCTTGTCCATCAGCTTGCCTGCCAGGTGCTCGGTCAGCGGCTTCAGGCGCGCCAGCATGTGCCGGGTCTCGCCATAGAGCCGCTCGCTCTGGTGCTCCATGATCGAGCGGGTTTCCTCGTCGAGATTCCTGCCCGAGCCGCCCTCGGTCAGGGCCCCGAAGTTCAGGCGCGTCTTCCGGTACATGCCCATCTCGGCCACCGCGTGGTGCAGCAGCTTGGTAACGCGCGTGATGTCGTTGTGTGCGCCGTTGGTGGTGCCGTCCTCACCAAAAAACAGTTCCTCGTTGGCCATGCCGCCGAGAAGCACGCGCACGTCGTGCTCGATATCGCCCTTGGTCTTGAGCAGGTTCGCCCCCTGCTTGTGGAACACGAAGCCCAATGCGTTGTTGCGCGGGTTGGCCTTCAGCGAGATCTTGATCGTCTTCATGCTGGCCTGGATGCTCTCCCAGTCGCCGCCCGCAGCCTTGCGCTCGGTCTCGAAGTCCACCAGGAAGTGGCCCCACTCGTGGATCGCGATGATCCGGCGGTCCCGCTCGCGCTCCTTCGTCGTGTTGGTGTTGACGTTGCCCACCATCACGCGCTCGGCGGCCTGCATCAGGGTGTCGGTGCCGATCATGCCGCCGGCCTGGACGGCGCTGATGCCGGCCTGATTGACGATGGTCTCCAGATCAGCGGGGCTGCGGCCTTCGGTCAGTTCGACCAGGTGGCGCAGGTCAAGATCGCCCAGTACCTTGTCGGATCGCTGCGACAGGTAGTACTCGATGATCGAACGACGCTCTTCCTTGTTCGGCAGGCGGAAGTCCACCTTCATCTGGAAGCGACGCAACATGGCTTCGTCCATCTGCATCTGCTCGCTGTTGAAATTGGACGCGACGATCCAGATGATTTCGGCTTCGCTCTTGGAGCGCACGCCATCGAGCACTGCCAGCAAGGTGTTTTGCGTGTCGTCGTCGAACTTGCGATGGCCGCCGCGCTTCATGAATAGGTCCTGCGCCTCGTCGAGGAAAACGATGCAGCGCTTGCGGCGCTTGGCCATCGAGACGATGCGTGACAGCGTGTTGGAGCCGCCGGCAACGTAACCGGTTTCCAGGTTCGCGGCCGAGTGAAACAGAATCGGCAGGTCCAGCTCCTTGGCCAGGTAGCTCGCAAGCTTGGTCTTGCCGGTACCCGCCGGGCCGCTGAACATCACGTTGAACGGCTTGCTGATGCCGTACTCGGCATAGGCGCCGCGACGCTGGTACTGGTCCTTGATCTGCGCGACTTCGGCCTTGATGTCGTCCATGCCCACCAGGTCGTCGATGCTGCCGTGCACCTGGTTGGGCTCCAGGAACTTGAGCGACTTGAACTGGCCCTTCATCTGGAAGAACAGGAAGCCGATCAGGCCCAGGGTCAACGTCGCCGAGAGCAAGCCAGAGACGCCGGCCTTCCAGCCGTCCTTCTCGGACTGCGGGCGCGCGCCGCCGAAGCGCTGGTCCAGGCGCTCGAGCACTTCGAGGCTGGATTTGTCGAGGTCGGCGCGGGGAACGAAGGCGAGCTTGCCGCCCCACGGCGCCGTGACGGCGCGGTCGGCGAAGATCTTCGTCTCCATGTCGCTCGGGTAGTACGCCTACTGCTTGCCCTTCGACTCGATCAGCACGATGCGTTCGGAGACGTTCCACATCAGCGGCTTGTAAATGATCGTGATGCGATCGGCGGGGTTGCTGTCCAGGAATCCCAGCAGCGACCCGGTGCCAAACACAACTGGCACCTTGGCGTTGAACGACCAGGTGTTCTCGACTGTGGACTCGGTCGAGCCCATCACCTTGACCTGCTCCGCAATCGCGGCCTGCTTTTGCAGCAGAGTCACGGAATAAATTGCGCTCGCCGGAATGAAGAGCACAGCGGCCATCACCAGCACCTTGATGGGGCTCGACTGGATCACGAACCAGTCAGAGAGCCGCGCGCAGGCCTTGCGCAGGCTCATCCAGAGGCTGGGCCTCACGTCGTCAGCGGCCGGCGCCGCTTCGGCATTTGGGGCAGGAGTCGCCGAAAGGTCGGACATGGATGTGTTCTTTCGTGGCGCGAAGGCAATGCGCGCGCCCGGCCAAAGCGCCGGGCCCGGAGGCCCCTTCTGTCAGTTCTATCCTACAGAGGGATGGAAGCCAAGGACAGGGGCAAGGACTCTGCCCGCCAGTGCAGACAGCCCTCTCGTGACAAATTCACGAGCCCAGCCGTAGATTGCACGAGGGCGGACCGTGTAGGACAAAGCCGATACATTTTGCAATTGCGCGGAACCCCGCGGAAACGCGGATACTCCAAAAGAGTGGCCGGGTTTTCTTCAAGTTTCTTCCCCCGGCCCTTCGATCCCTCGGCCCCAAAAAAGCCGGGGGATTTTTTCTGGGATCAGGCGCGCGCGGGCTGTCGCACCAGCCAGTGCAGGGCCTCAGTCTCGCCGCCGAACAGGGCGATGGCGGGGGTGTCCGCCAGCCCCTCGGGTGCCCCGGTTCCATCGACCAGTTCGGCGGTGCCGACCAAACCGACGCGAATCGCCGGATTCAATGCCCGACGCAGCCGGTCACAGATCAGGAATTTGCCGCCCGCGTCCGGCGCCCTCTTCACGCCGCGCAAGTCGAGCAGAACATGGTGCTGCCGAACACGTGAAATCGCGGCCTTGATGAAGTAGGCCAGCTTGAGGGCGTCGCCATCGCGCCAGCGGCCCTCCACGCTGAAACGCATCAGGGGGCCTTCCTGGCGGGAAGCGACTACAAGGTTCATTGGTACAGCGACAAGAGTTGTCCGCGAGAATCTCATGCGCAGCTGTTGCAGAGTAGCTGCGAAGCGCATCAGTGGTTGCCAAGCGTGTCTGCTCAGCCTCTCACCGTGATGTATTTGTCCAGTGGATGCTGGATCGAGCGCTGATCGAGCCCGGCAGACAACAGGCTTACCTGGCGCCCAAACCCATCGCCCGCGTGATCACTTCCTTCATGATCTCGTTGGTGCCCCCATAAATGCGCTGCACGCGCGCATCGGCGAAAGCACGGGTGATCGGGTACTCCCACATGTAGCCGTAGCCGCCATGCAGTTGCAGGCACTCGTCCATCACCTTGCACTGCAGGTCACTGGTCCAGTACTTCGCCATGCTCGCGGTCGCGGTGTCAAGCTTGTCCTGGCAGACCAGCTCCAGGCATTTGTCGATGAACACGCGCGCAATCTGCACTTCGGTCTGCAGTTCCGCCAGCGTGAACCGCGTGTTCTGGAATGAAGCGACGGGTTGGCCGAACACCTTGCGTTCCTTCACGTATTGCACGGTCCAGTCGATCGCCGTCTGCGCGGACTGAACCGCCGTCACGGCGATCTGCATGCGCTCCCAGGGCAGTTGCTCCATCAGGCAGATGAAGCCCTTGTTCTCGAAGGCTGCACCCCCGAGCAAGTTCTCCGCCGGCACGCGGACGTTGTCGAAGAAAAGCTCGGAAGTGTCCTGCGCCTTCAGTCCCAGTTTTTTCAGGCGCTTGCCCTTCTCGAAGCCCTTCATGCCGCGCTCGACCAGCAGCAGGCTGGTGCCCTTCGCTCCAGCACCGGGATCGGTCTTCGCGACGACGATGACCAGGTCCGCGAGCCACCCGTTGGTGATGAAGGTCTTGCTGCCGTTCAGGAGGTAGCTGCCGTCTGCTTGCCGCATCGCCGTGCTCTTGATGCCTTGCAGGTCGCTGCCGGCCGCCGGCTCGCTCATCGCAATCGCGCCGATCATCTCGCCGCTGGCCAGCCGCGGCAAGTAACGCGCTTTCTGTTCGTCGGTGCCGTAACGCAAAATGTAAGGCGCGACGATCTCGCTGTGCAACATGTAACCGATGCCGGTCGTGCCCGCCCGGGCAAGCTCCTCCATCTGCAAGACCGAATACAACTTGTCGACGCCCGAGCCGCCGTACTGCTCGGGCAGGGTCATGCACAGGAATCCGTTGGCGCCCGCCTTGTTCCAGACCTCGCGGTCGACGTAGCCCTGCTCCTCCCAGGATTCGTGGTGCGGCGCGATTTCCTTTTCGACGAAACGCCGGAAGCTGTCGCGCAGTGCCTCATGGTCGGCGGAAAAGATTGTGCGTTCGATCATGGCGGTGTCCTGTTGATTTTCACAGAGCGAGTGCTTGGTGAAATGAATATACTGGCTTTTTCTCCGAGGAGAACCCCATGATCGAAGCATTCGTCTACGACGCCATCCGCACCCCGCGCGGCAAGGGCAAGAAGGATGGCAGCCTGCATGAAGTCAAGCCGGTGAACTTGCTGGCCGGCGTGCTGGCCGAACTGCAGCGCCGCAACGACTTCGACACCGGCCAGGTGGACGACGTGGTGATGGGCGTCGTGTCGCCGGTGGGCGAACAGGGCTCGGTCATCGCGAAAGTGGCGGCGCTCAAGGCGGGATGGGACTACCGCTGCGCTGGCGTGCAGCTCAATCGCTTCTGCGCGTCGGGCCTGGAGGCCGTCAACATGGCCGCGCAAAAAGTGCGTTCGGGCTGGGAAGACCTGGTGGTGGCCGGCGGCGTGGAGAGCATGAGCCGCGTGCCGGTCGGCTCGGATGGCGGCGCCTGGGCACAGGACCCGGAGACAAATTCGGCGACCGCCTTCGTGCCGCAAGGTATCGGCGCAGACCTGATCGCCACACTGGAAGGCTTTTCGCGCGAAGCCGTCGATGCTTTTGCCATGGAATCGCAACAGCGTGCGGCGAAGGCGCGCGAAGGCGGCTTCTTCGCGGGCTCGGTCGTGCCGGTGAAGGACTTCCTGGACCAGGTGATCCTCGCCGAAGACGAATTCATCAAGCCGCACACGACGATGGAAGGCCTGGCCGCGCTGCGTCCCGCGTTCGAGCAGCTCGGCGCCATGGGCTTCGACGATGTGGCGATCGGCCGCTATCCGCAAGTGGAGCGGATCAACCACGTGCACCACGCCGGCAATTCATCGGGCATCGTCGACGGCGCGGCGGCGGTACTGATCGGCAGCGAGCAGGCCGGCAAGACGCATGGGTTCAAGCCGCGCGCGCGCATCGTCGCGGCCGCTCTGTCCGGCGCAGACCCGACCATCATGCTCACCGGGCCCATGCCCGCCGCTCGCAAGGCGCTTGCAAAGGCCGGCATGACCATAGCCCAGATCGACCTCTTCGAAGTGAACGAAGCATTTGCTGCAGTGCCCATGCGCTTCATGAAAGAGATGGGCGTGCCGCACGACAAGGTGAACGTGAACGGCGGCGCCATCGCGATGGGCCATCCGCTCGGCGCGACCGGCGCAATGATCCTGAACACGCTGATCGACGAATTGCACCGGCGCAAGCTGCGCTACGGCATGGCGACGTTGTGCGTGGGCGGCGGCATGGGTATCGCGACGATCGTGGAAAGGATCTGACGCGTGAAGACCATCCGCTACGAACTCAACGACGGAATCGCAACCCTCACGTTCGATGAGCCTGATTCGCCCGTCAACACGATGTGCGAACAATGGCAGGACGACCTGGCGCAGGCAACCGCGCAAGTCGTAAAGGACAAGGACGGTATCAAAGGCATCCTGCTGGCATCGGCCAAGACCACTTTCTTCGCCGGGGCCGACCTCAAGGGCACCATGCGCATCCAGCCGTCGGACGCACCGCGCCTGTTCGAGCGCGTCGAAGCGATGAAGAAGAACTTTCGCACGCTGGAGACGCTGGGCAAACCGGTCGCCAGCCTGCTGAACGGCTCCGCGCTGGGGGGCGGGTGGGAAGTGGCACTGATCGGCCACTACCGCGTGGCCGTCGACAACCCGAAGATCCAGTTCGGCCTGCCGGAAGTCACTCTCGGGCTCATCCCCGGCGCCTCGGGCATTACAAAAATGACGCGCGTGCTGGGCCTGATGGGCGCGCAGCCTTTCATCCTGGAAAGCAAGCTGTTCGGCCCGCGTGAGGCGCTCGAACTTGGCCTGGTGCACGAACTCGTTCCGGACGCCGATGCGCTGCGCCCGGCGGCGCTCGCGTGGCTTGAGAAACACGCCAGCGGCGCGGCTCCGGCCCATCACCCGTGGGACGACAAGAACTACAAGATGCCGGGCGGCACGCCCAGCAACCCGAAGATCGCAGGCATGTTGAGCGTGGCGCCGGCCGTGCTGCGGCAAAAGACCCGCGGCCTTTATCCAGCGCCCGAGTACGCGCTGGCCTGCATGGTCGAGGGCGCGCAAGTCGATTTCGATACCGCGCTGCGCATCGAGTCGCGCTACCTTGCCCGACTGTTCACGTCACCGGTCACGAAGAACATGATCAACACGTTCTTCTTCAACATGAACGCGATCAAGTCGGCGCAGTCGCGCCCGCGTGACGTGCCGCGCTACAAGCCTGCGAAGGTCGGCATCCTCGGTGCGGGGATGATGGGCGCCGGCATCGCCTATTCGCAGGCGGCTCGCGGCGTTGCAACGGTCATCAAGGACGTGTCACAGGAGAAGGCGCAGGCCGGCAAGGCCCACAGCATGAAGATCACGCAGCCGCGTGTCGAGAAAGGCCGCATGAGCCCGCATGACCAGGCCACGTTGCTCTCCCTGATCACACCGACAGAATCGGCGAAAGACCTGCAAGGCTGCGGCCTCATCATCGAAGCGGTGTTCGAGAATCGCGAGCTTAAAGCCAAGGTCACGCAAGAAGCCGAGCCGATGCTCGCGCCCGGTGGCTTCTTCGCCAGCAACACCTCGACGTTGCCGATCTCGGGCCTCGCCAAGGCCAGTGCGCGGCCGGAAAAATTCGTAGGCATCCACTTCTTCAGCCCGGTCGACAAGATGAAGCTGGTGGAGATCATCCGCGGGAAGCAGACCGACGACGAAACGGTGGCGCGCGCCTTCGACTACGTACAGCACATCGGCAAGATCCCGATCGTCGTGAACGACTCGCGTGGCTTCTTCACCTCGCGCGTCTTCGGCACGTTCGTGATGGAAGGCGCAGCGATGGTCGGGGAAGGCATCCCGGCGGCGGTGGTCGAGCATGCGGGCATTCAAGCCGGTATGCCGGTCGGGCCGCTCGCGGTGCTGGACGAAACCGCCCTGTCCCTGTCGGTCCATGTGCTGGACCAGACCCGCACCGACTACCGCGCCGAAGGGGGAACCTACATCGCGACGCCGGGCGAGCTGCTGGTCGAACGCATGGTCAAGGAGTTCGACCGCAACGGCCGTGCGGCCGGAGGTGGCTTCTACGACTACCCCACTGAGAAGGGGTCGAAAAAATCCCTCTGGCCGGGCCTGAAAGAGCTGTTCGGGAAAGCCGGCAGCACCTGGGACATGCAGGACCTGAAGGACCGCCTGCTGTACCGGCAAGCCGTGGAGACTGCGCGCTGCCTTTCCGAGAACGTGCTGACCACCGTGCACGACGCCAACATCGGGTCGATCTTCGGCATCGGGTTCCCGGCGTGGACGGGCGGTGCGATGCAGTTCATCTACGGCACCGGCATCGAGGAGTTCTGCACCCGCGCATCGCAACTGGCGGGCCGCTACGGACCGGGCTTTGCAATCACGTCGAAGGTGAAGGACGCGATCGTCTCGCATCGGCCGGTGTACTAGCGCAAAAGTCAGTTCCTGCATCTGGTATGGTCGCGGCTTTTGTCCCGTCGGCCATCCATGAACTCCTCCCGTTTGCAAGACAAGGTTTGTATCGTCACCGGCGGCGCGCAAGGCATTGGCCTGGCCACTGCGCTGAAGTTCGCGCGCGAGGGCGCGAGCGTTGTCATCTGGGACCTCACGCCCGCAGGGATCGAGGCAGCAGTGCGCCAGTGCAGTGAGACTGGCGCGACGGCAGTCGGCTTCGTGGTGGACGTGACCCAGCGCAACATGGTCGACGCAGCCACGAACCAGACGCTCAAGGAGTTTGGCCGAATCGACGTGCTGGTCAATAACGCCGGAATCACCCAGGACGCGCGCCTGCAGAAGATGACGCTGGAGCAGTTCGATCGAGTGATCGACGTGAACCTGCGCGGCGTGTTCCATTGCGCGCAAGCCGTGGCCGACACCATGGTGGCGCAGGGTTACGGCGTGATCCTCAACGCCAGCTCGGTGGTCGGCCTTTACGGCAACTTCGGGCAGACCAACTACGCCGCGAGCAAGTTCGGCGTACTGGGGTTCACCAAGACCTGGAGCCGCGAGCTCGGTCCCAAGGGCGTGCGCGTGAACGCAGTGGCTCCCGGATTCATCATGACCCATATCCTGGACACGATCCCCGAGAAGGTGCTGGAAGACATGAAGCTCCGCGTGCCGCTGCACCGCCTGGGCACCCCGGAAGAGATCGCCAACGTGTATTGCTTCCTTGCGAGCGACGAAGCGAGCTATGTGAACGGCGCGGTGATCGAAGTGTCGGGCGGGATGACGGTCTAAGGCGGCCTGCAACCGGCAATCCGGCCGAAGGCGTGCTTGACCCTTGGGTGGGAAGCAAGAGGCCACTGACCGAGGTCCGCGCGGTGGCGATAATCGTCTCATGAAGTCACCGGCCGAACCCGCGCCCGCGGCCAACCGCCCCGCCTCACTCACCGACCTTTTCGTTTCCTTCACGCTCCTGGCGCTGCAGGGATTTGGCGGCGTGCTGGCGGTGGTGCAGCGCGAGCTGGTCGAAAAGAAGCGGTGGATGACCCGCGAGGAATTCGTGGAGGAATGGGCCGTCGGGCAAATCATGCCCGGCCCCAACGTGGTCAACCTCTCGCTGATGCTCGGCCACCGATACTTTGGCTTTCGCGGGGCCATGGTCGCGCTTGCAGGCATGTTGACCTTGCCCTTGCTCGTGGTCCTGGGCCTGGCTTTGGTCTATGCGGAATTCGCGGGGAACCCGCAGGTGGCGGGCGCACTGCGCGGCATGGGCGCCGTAGCAGCCGGCCTGATCACCGCAACCGGGTTACGGCTGATCGGCGCGCTGCGAAACCATCCGCTGGGCGTGCCCGTGTCGGTCGTGTTCTGCGGGGTCTCCTTCGCCGCCATCGCGCTGCTGCGCTGGCCGCTGGTCTACGTGTTGCTGGTCTTAGGGGGCCTGGCGTGCGTCCTGACCTGGCACCGTCTCGGAGCGCGGACGCCATGAGCACCATCTTGACCGCCGCCGACTGGCTGTCGCTGTTCACGCACTACCTCATGCTGTCGCTGCTGTCGGTAGGTGGCGCCATCACCGCCGCACCCGACATGCATCGCTACCTGGTCGAGCGGCAGGCGTGGCTCACCGATCCGCAGTTCACTGCCTCAGTAGCGATCGCGCAAGCCGCGCCAGGCCCCAACGTGTTGTTCGTCGCACTGCTCGGGTGGAACGTCGGCCTGAATGCCGGCGGCCTGCCGACCGCGCTGCTCGGCATGGCCGTGACCATGCTGGGCATCCTGTTGCCCAGCACCACGCTCACCTACCTGGCCGCGAGCTGGGGCCATCGAAATCGTGAGCTGCGTGCGGTGCGCGCGTTCAAGCAAGGCATGACGCCCATCGTGATCGCGCTGCTTGTCGCCACCGGGTGGATCCTGGCGACCGGCAGCCGCTATGAATTGGCCAACTGGCCGCTGTGGGTGATCACCGTCGTCTCGACGCTCCTGGTGTGGCGCACGCGCATTCACCTGCTCTGGCTCTTGGGCGCGGGCGCCCTCCTCGGCTGGATCGGCTGGATCTAGGCGCCACCGATCCGATCGAATACCTGGACTGCCGGGGCCGAGCGCCGCAGTTCGATCCAGCGCAGGTTCGGGTACTGGCCGCTATCACGCACCGCGGCGAACTCGCGCTTGCGCCGCGCATACGCCGTGATCACCCAGCGCAGGATCGACTCGCGGGAAAAGAACGCGCGCCACAGCGACTCACGGTTGCCCGACCACAAGGCCTGTCCGCACAGGGACCGTTGCATCGTCCGGATGAAGACGCGTGTGAACACCGTGGTGAATGGCAGGTTCAGCCAGACGATGGCGTCGGCATGGGGCCAAACCAGATCGCGCACACCGGAATAATTGCCGTCGACCACCCAGGCAGGCCCGGCCAGCGCGCGAGCCACGTCGCCCCGAAACTGCGCCGGCATGCGGGGTTCCCACTGCGGCCCCCAGAAGAGGCCGTCGAGCTCCACATGTGGCGCGTGCAGCAACTCGGCCAGTTCGCGCGCGAGTGTGCTCTTGCCCGCGCCGCTCATGCCGATGATCACGACCTTCATCGCGCCAGGATCGCCCAGCGCTCGTGGTCGCGCCAGCGGCCACGGATCTTCAGGTAGCGGGGCGAATACCCTTCGAGCTGAAAACCGCACGAGCGAACCAGCGCGATCGAGGCTGCGTTGTCCGGCTGAATGTTCGCTTCGAGGCGATGCAGCTTCAAGTCACTGAACGCGTGCCGTACCAGCGCCCGCAACCCAGAGCGCATCAGGCCTTGTGCTTCCAGTCCCGCAAACGCGTAGTAGCCGAGGTAAGCGCTCTGGAAGACGCCGCGCACGATATTCGTCGCCTCGATGCAACCGGCAAGTTGCCCATCGCTCGCACGGCGCACGAGGTAGCCCAGGTTGACAGGCCCGGCCATGCGCTCCACCTTGAGGCGATAAGCCTGCGGCGTGAGGGGCGGCGACACCCATCGGCCATGCAACCGCCGGCTGCGGAGGGCCACCTCGAGAAACTCGCGTTCGTCAGCACGCGAGATCGGCTTGAGCAGGATGGCGGATGGGGCCATTTCCGAATGGAGCCCGCTTCAGCGCTGATTCTCGAAAAAGACATAGTTGGCGTGCTCGCCGACCTCGAAATACATCTTCTTCTCCCCAGGGTCGGCGACGAAATTGAGGTTTTCGTCCAGGACGCCGTACCCGTAGCGGTAGGCGCGCGGCTTGTTGTCGTCCGTGCCCAAGGCGGTGCTCAGCTTGTCAACCTTGATCCAGCGCCGCACCAGCTTGTCGCCGGCATACACCTCCAGCACGCCGTTGGTGCCGGTCCAGTTCTGGATGTCGCGGCTGATCTTGTTCTGCTGCTCCTGGGTGCAGGACACCAGCAGGACGAGGCAGCCCACGGCGGCGATTCTTGAAATCATGGAACGCATCGCTTTCAGTCCTCCAGCATTTGGATTCCGGTCCGCGGGGCGCGACCGGCAAATCGCAGTCCATTCTCAGCCGCGCTGCCTCATTGCTTCGTACAGGCATACGCCACTGGCCACCGACACGTTCAGGCTCTCCACGGCGCCCTTCATGGGAATGCTCACCAGCTCGTCGCAGTTCTTGCGCGTCAGCTGCCGCATTCCGGACCCTTCGGCGCCCAGGATCAGGGCAACCGGGCCTTTCAGGTCGACCTGGTAGATCGTCCTGGGTGCATCGCCGGCAGTTCCGATGCACCAGATGTTGCGCTCCTTGAGCTCGCCCAGCGTGCGCGACAGATTGGTCACCATGAAATACGGAACAGTCTCCGCCGCGCCGCTTGCCACCTTGGCGACAGTGGCGTTGACGCCCACGGCATGGTCTTTGGGCGCGATGACGGCGTGCGCCCCGGCGCCGTCGGCCACCCGCAGGCAGGCACCCAGGTTGTGCGGGTCGGTCACGCCGTCCAGCACCAGCAGCAGCGCGGGGCCGCTCACCGAGTCGAGCAGGTCGTCCAGCGAGTGGGTGGTCTTGAGGGTTTCGACGCGAGCCGCCACCCCCTGGTGGCCGTGCCCGCCGGCCAGCTTGGCCAAGCGCTCGCCGTCGGCGTCGATCACCCGGACACCGGCCTCATGGGCACGCTCCAGGAACTGACGCATGCGGGCATCCTTGCGGCCCGGATCGGCATAGATCTCGATGACGGAGCCGGGCGCGGTCTTGAGCCGCACACCGACCGCATGAAAACCAAACAGGACTTTCGCGGAGGACATCACGGGATTATCCCGTGGTCCTCGTTGGAACCCGTATAAACTGGAATGACTACAAGGAGTGGGCGATGGGGTTGCGGCTTAAATTCAACCTGGTGTTGATCGTTGTGTTTATTGGGGGCCTGGCGGCGGCGGGTTATGTGTCGCGCCAGTTGCTCCAGGAGAACGCACGCGACGAGGTGGTACGCGACGCGCGGTTGATGATGGAGGCCGCCAGTTCCATGCGCACTTACACCGTCGACCAGATCCGCCCCCACCTGATCAAGCAACTCGAAGAGGTGTTCCTGCCGCAGACGGTGCCGGCCTATGCAGCCACGGAAACCATCAACAACCTGCGCAAGAAGTACACGGACTACAGCTACAAGGAAGCCACGCTCAACCCCACCAACCCGCGTGATCGCACCTCCGATTGGGAAGCCGATGTTGTCAACCGCTTTCGAAACTACGCCGACGTGAAGGAAGTGGTGGGCGAGCGCCAGTCATCCACCGGCCGCAACCTGTTCATCGCCAAGCCGATCCAGATCACCAACCCGGCTTGCCTGCAGTGCCATACCACCGCCGCCATGGCGCCCCCCACCATGGTCAAGATCTATGGCGAGGCCAACGGCTTTGGCTGGAAGCACATGGAAATCGTGGGCGCCCAGATCGTCACAGTGCCGATGGACGTGCCACTGGCGAAGGCTGAGCGCGCCTTCTCCACGTTCATGGCCTCGCTCACCGCGGTGTTCGTCGCAGTCTTCATCGTGCTGAACGTCATGTTGTCCTGGCTCATCGTGCGGCCGATCCGCAGGATGTCGGAGTCGGCGGACAAGATCAGCACCGGCGATTTCGAGGAGCCCGAGTTTAATGAAAAGGGCAAGGACGAAGTCGCCGTTCTCGGCAGCTCGTTCAACCGCATGCGCCGCAGCCTCGAGAAGG
>JBKJOM010000136.1:0-3696 GCA_046595775.1 Ramlibacter sp.
GTCGGTGGCTGCGCCGGCATGGCCGCCGACTTGTTTGAAACCTACGCCGTGACCATCATCGCCACCATGCTGCTGGGCGGGCTGCTGATGACCGATGCGGCTGGCCCGAACGCGGTGCTCTACCCGCTGGTGATGGGTGGTTTCTCCATCATTGCCTCCATCGTCGGCAGCTTGTTCGTCAAGGCGCGCGAAGGCGGCAAGATCATGAACTCGCTGTATCGCGGCCTCGCGGTTGCCGGTGTGCTGGCGGCTATCGCCTTCTGTCCCATCACAGTATGGATGATGGGCGAGGGCGTGATGATAGACGGCAAAATGATTTCGGCGATGAACTTATACCTGGCCTCGCTAGTCGGCCTGGCGCTCACCGCCGCGATGGTGTGGATCACCGAGTATTACACCGCCACCGAGTACCCGCCGGTGCGCCATATCGCGCAAGCTTCCACCACCGGCCACGGCACCAACGTGATCGCCGGACTGGGCGTTTCGATGAAAGCCACGGCCGCGCCGGTACTGGCCGTGTGCCTGGCGATCTGGGGTGCTTATGGATTGGCCGGTCTGTATGGCATTGCCATTGCGGCGACTTCCATGCTGTCTATGGCGGGAATTATCGTGGCACTGGATGCCTATGGCCCAATCACCGACAACGCCGGCGGCATCGCCGAGATGGCTGACCTCCCCTCGAGCGTGCGTGACATCACCGACCCGCTCGATGCCGTGGGCAACACGACCAAGGCCGTGACCAAGGGCTATGCGATCGGATCGGCTGGCCTGGCCGCACTGGTGCTCTTCGCCGATTACACCCACAAGCTGGAAAGCTACGGCCAGTCGATCAGCTTCGACCTGTCGGACCCGATGGTGATCGTCGGCCTGTTCATCGGCGGCCTGATCCCGTATCTGTTCGGCGCGATGGCGATGGAAGCCGTGGGCCGGGCAGCCGGCGCAGTGGTCGTCGAAGTGCGCCGCCAGTTCCGCGAGATCAAGGGCATCATGGAAGGCACGGCCAAGCCCGAATACGGCGTGGCAGTCGACATGCTCACCAAGGCGGCCATCAAGGAAATGATGATCCCGTCGCTGTTGCCGGTGGTGGTGCCGATCATCGTCGGACTTGCACTGGGGCCGAAGGCACTGGGTGGCCTGCTGATGGGCACCATCGTCACGGGCCTGTTCGTCGCGATCTCCATGTGCACCGGCGGCGGCGCCTGGGACAACGCCAAGAAGTACATCGAGGACGGCAACCACGGCGGCAAGGGCAGCGAAGCCCACAAGGCCGCGGTCACCGGCGACACGGTCGGTGATCCCTACAAGGACACTGCCGGCCCGGCCATCAACCCGCTGATCAAGATCATCAACATCGTGGCACTGCTTATCGTGCCGCTGGTGGTGAAGTTCCATAGCGGCGACGTGGCGCCCGCCACGCATGTCACGACTCCTGCCGCGGTCACTGCACCGGCGATGCCCGCCAGCAAGTAACTCGCCCGTCATTCCCGCGCATGCGGGAATCCAAGGCGTCTGAAAATCCCCGCGTCGCGGGGATTTTTTTGCGCCTACATCGCTCCGGCGCGCGGTTTCAGCCCCTCTTTGGTTTGAGTTGTTCCGCGCTGGGTGGATGCCCGGCACGGGCCTACTGCGCCGCCCTGCGCTGGCGCGCAGGGGCCCTCGTGCTACAGCGTTCTGCTTCGGCGTCGGCGCAGAAACTAGTCTGCTTCGCAGCCGTCGAACATCTGCACCGGGTTGCACCGCTTGCGCGGGGGCAACTTCCCTCTCAGCCCGCTCGCCCTCGCGCCGCAGAAGGCCCGTGCCGGGCATCCACCCATCGCTGTCGCTCGGCTTTGCGAAGGTCCCAGGTGGTGCGCCACGATGGCGTCCACGCGGCAGGCGGTGTTCCGCAGGGCCGATTTCTGGCGGCACTGCGTCGTCGCAGCGTTGCGGAGACCGACAGTAGGAGGCCCTGCGGAACACCGCCTGCCGCGCCCCCCTAGTTTTCCGTGTGTGTCACCGCACGCACCAATTGGCTCGCAGGTGCGACCAGCTCCGCGAGCTGAGCCACCTTGTCCTGCTCGATGTATTCGAGCACCAGTTCGTTGATGCCCCCCACCATCGCCATGGCCATCCACGGCGTGAGGGTCGGCATGCGGCCCTTGTTGGCGGGCGCATTCACCAGCCGCAGGATGAAGTCGGCGATCTCCTGGTTCACGCGGCGCCGCGCCGCCAGGCCTTCAGGACCGAGGATCAGGATTTCGATGAAAAGAGTGCGCATCAGCAACGGGTTCGAAGCCATGCACCCAAGGTAGGCCGACAAGGCCTGTTCTACTTGCGTCTCCCATTCATGCATGGGATCGATTGCTTCGCGCAGCACCTTCAAAGCGTTGCGGCTCGACGCTTCGTAGAGCGCGACAAGGCACTGCGCCTTGGACTCGAAGTGCTCGTAGAACGTGCGGCGAGACACGCTGGCTTCTCGCACGATGTCGCCGATGGTTGTGTCGCCATAGCCTTTGGCCGCGACCGCATGAGCCATGCCTTCCATCAGGCGGCTGCGGTGTTCGCGAACTTCTGTATCCATTTCACCCATGTTTGGATTGTGCCGCGTGCTGAACCACTGATTTTGGTACTTGACAGTACCAGTCGCCAACCCCATGCTCGCAACGGTACGACACTGTACCCATCAGGAGACTTCATTGACCGACCTCGTCGTTCGCCGCTTGCTGGTGGACATGGAACAACCGATCGCGCGTCACTGGTGCGCCGGCGATGCGTTTCGCACCGCCCTCTTCAACGCGCTCTCCATGAGCTTCCCGGTGGGAGAGCAATTCTTCATCGACGCCGTGCGCAACGGGTTCAAGGCGCTGCCGCCGCACAAGCAGGAAGGCTTTCGCGCCGAGGTGCAGGGCTTCATCGGCCAGGAAGCCACGCATCGGCGCTTGCACTCACTCTACAACGCGCACCTCGACAAGTTGGGCCTGGTCAACGAGTGGGGTCCGCGTGCACAGGTGCGGCTGAAGCAGCTCGACGGCATAGACCCGCGGCACGCGGTGGCGATCACTGCCGCCAACGAGCACTTCACCGCGATCCTTGCGGAATGGATGTTGCACAACGCCGACCTGTTCGGCGATACCGATCCTCGTCTCCAGACATTGTGGCTGTGGCACAGCGCCGAAGAATCGGAGCACAAGTGCACGGCCTTCGACATTTACAAGGCGCTCGGTGGCAACGAAGAGTGGCGCATCACCTGGTTTCGCCGTGTCACCTGGATCTTCCTCGGCGACACGTTGAAACAGACGGTGAACAACTTGCGCCACGACGGTACGCTGTGGGAATGGAGCACCTGGACCAGTGCTGCTTCCTACCTGTTCGGCAAGCGGGGCCTCGTGCGCCAGACCTACGGGCTGTGGCGCGCCTACCTGAAGCCCGACTTTCATCCGAGCCAGCATGACAGCGGCGCCTCGCAGCGCTGGCTTGCCGAACACGCCGATCAGTTCACACCGGTCGGAGCGCCCGCCTAGACCCAACGTCGTCCGGGCGGTGGCAAACGCGTCAGAATGACGCCATGCAATTCCACTACATCGCCAACGCCACCCAAGCATCCTTGGGTGGCCGCACGATACCCGTCATTGATCCTTCGGACGGGCAGCAGTACGACGAGATCCAGCGCGGAACGCCCGAAGACATCGACGTCGCGGTGCGCGCCGCGCGGCAGTG
>JBKJOM010000256.1:0-17959 GCA_046595775.1 Ramlibacter sp.
AGCTGCCTGGGGGCAAGGTTTCCAAGTACATCGGCAAATTGCGCTACTCGGTGCCGGGTGTCGGCCTGATCTCGCCGCCGCCGCACCACGACATCTACTCGATCGAGGACCTGGCGCAGCTGATCCATGACTTGAAGAACGCAGGGCCGCATGCGAGCGTGAGCGTCAAACTGGTCAGCGAAGTCGGGGTCGGCACCATCGCCGCGGGCGTTGCCAAGTGCAAGAGCGACCACGTCGTGATCGCCGGGCATGACGGCGGCACTGGCGCCTCGCCGTGGTCGTCGATCAAGCACGCGGGCAGCCCGTGGGAGATTGGCCTGGCTGAGACGCAGCAGACGCTGGTGCTGAACCGCCTGCGCAGCCGCATCCGCGTGCAGGCCGATGGCCAGATGAAGACCGGCCGCGACGTTGCGATCGGTGCCTTGCTGGGCGCCGATGAATTCGGCTTCGCCACCGCGCCGCTGGTGGTCGAAGGTTGCATCATGATGCGCAAGTGCCACCTGAACACCTGCCCGGTGGGCGTGGCCACGCAGGACCCGGTGCTGCGCAAGAAGTTCGCGGGCAAGCCCGAACATGTCGTCAACTACTTCTTCTTCATCGCGGAAGAAGTGCGTCAGATCATGGCGCAGCTGGGCATCCGCAAGTTCGACGACCTGATCGGCCGCGCTGACCTGCTCGACACCAAGAAGGGCATCGAGCACTGGAAGGCCAAGGGCCTCGACTTCTCGCGCCTGTTCGCGCAGCCGCAAGTGCCGGCGGACGTGCCGCGCTTCCAGGTCGAGGAGCAGGATCACGGCCTTCGAAAGAGCCTCGATAACATCCTGATCGAGAAGTCGCGCGCAGCCATCGACAAGGGCGAGAAGGTCCAGTTCATGGAGGTCGCCCGCAACGTCAACCGCTCTGTCGGCGCGATGCTCTCCGGTGCGCTGACCAAGGTCCACCCCGAGGGCCTCCCCGACGACACGATCCGTATCCAGCTCGAAGGCACGGGCGGTCAATCGTTCGGCGCGTTCCTGGCCCGGGGAATCACGCTGTACCTGATCGGCGACGCCAACGACTACACCGGCAAGGGCCTGTCCGGCGGGCGCATCGTCGTGCGTCCCAGCATCGACTTCCGCGGCGTCGCCACGCAGAACATCATCATCGGCAACACCGCGCTCTACGGCGCGACCACCGGCGAAGCGTTCTTCAGCGGTGTGGCAGGCGAGCGCTTCGCGGTTCGCTTGTCGGGCGCCACCGCAGTGGTCGAAGGCACTGGGGACCATGGTTGCGAGTACATGACCGGCGGGACGGTGGTGGTGCTGGGCAGGACTGGTCGCAACTTTGCGGCCGGCATGTCAGGCGGCATCGCCTACGTCTACGACGAGGATGGCCAGTTCGCGAGCCGCTGCAACACCGCGATGGTGTCGCTGGAGCGCGTTGGGTCGGCGACCGAACAGAAGGCTGGCAAGACGCGTTTGCACAAGGACCAGGCCGACGAGACGCTGCTCAAGAAGCTGCTGGAAGAGCACAACCGCTGGACCGGCAGCCGCCGTGCGCGCGAGTTGCTCGATGACTGGGCAACGACACGCACGAAATTCGTGAAGGTCTTCCCCAACGAATACAAGCGAGCGTTGCTCGAGATGTACGAGCGCGAAGTGGAAGCCGCGAGCACGGGCAACAACGCCCACGTCGCGATGAAGCATCCCGTCGCGGCTGCTTAAGAGGGGAAGATCACAATGGGCAAGATCACCGGCTTCATGGAATTCGAGCGCATCGAGGAGGGCTACAAGCCGATCCCCGAGCGTGTGAAGCACTACAAGGAATTCGTCATCGGCCTCACCGACGAGCAGTCGAAGGTGCAGGGCGCGCGTTGCATGGACTGCGGCACGCCCTTCTGCAACTCGGGTTGCCCGGTGAACAACATTATCCCGGACTTCAACGACCTGGTGTTCCGGGCCGACTGGGCCGAGGCGTTCACGGTGCTCGATTCCACCAACAACTTCCCGGAATTCACCGGCCGCATCTGTCCCGCGCCCTGCGAGGAGGCGTGCGTGCTCAACGTGAACGACGAGCCGGTGGGCATCAAGTCGATCGAGCACGCAATCGTCGACCGGGCCTGGGAACATGGCTGGGTCAAGCCGCGCCCGGCGAAAATCAAGACCGGCAAGAAAGTCGCGGTGGTGGGTTCCGGCCCCGCGGGCATGGCAGCGGCGCAACAGCTTGCTCGCGCCGGCCATGACGTGACCTTGTTCGAGAAGAACGACCGCATCGGCGGCCTGCTGCGCTACGGCATCCCCGACTTCAAGATGGAGAAGGTCCACATCGATCGCCGTGTGGAGCAGATGAAGGCAGAGGGCGTCACCTTCCGCACCGGCGTGATGGTCGGCAAACTGCCCGAGGGCTCGAAGGTCACCAACCTGGCCAAGGAAGCGATCGACCCGAAGCAGTTGCAAAGGGACTTCGATGCGGTGTTGCTCACCGGCGGCGCCGAACAATCGAGGGACCTGCCTGTACCCGGCCGCGACCTCGACGGTGTTTATTTCGCGATGGAGTTCCTGCCGCAGCAGAACCGCATCAACGCAGGCGACAAGGTCAAGGGCCAGTTGCGGGCGGACGGCAAGCACGTCATCGTGATCGGCGGCGGCGATACCGGCAGCGACTGTGTGGGCACCAGCAACCGGCATGGCGCCGTGAGCGTCACGCAGTTCGAACTGATGCCGCAGCCTCCGGAGCACGAGAACAAGGAGCTCACCTGGCCCTACTGGCCGTACAAGCTGCGCACCAGTTCCAGCCACGAGGAAGGGTGCGACCGCGAGTTCGCAATATCCACGAAGGAGTTCGTCGGCGAGCAGGGCAGGCTCACCGGCCTGAAGACCGTTCGCGTGGAGTGGAAGGACGGCAAGATGGTCGAGGTCCCCGGCAGCGAACAGGTGCTGAAGGCCGACCTCGTGCTGCTGGCGATGGGCTTCGTGAGCCCGGTCGCGAGCATCCTCGAAGGCTTCGGCATCGACAAGGACCCGCGCGGTAACGCGAAGGCGACTACCGACTTCGCCGGCGGCTACGCGACCAACGTGCACAAGGTCTTCGCGGCCGGCGACATGCGCCGCGGGCAGTCGCTGGTCGTCTGGGCGATCCGCGAGGGGCGTCAGGCAGCCCGGTCGGTGGATGAATTCCTGATGGGGTTTTCGGACCTTCCGCGCTGAAGCCTGCTAATTCCAGAGCAAGCACGCGAGCGGGGAGACCTTTATCATTCAGGGTTTTCACTAGATCGCCCCCGGAATGACCGAATCGCTCGTCGAGTGCCACCAGCTCAGCTTTGGCTATGGGGATCGGCGCATCCTGGACGACGTGAGCTTCACGGTTCCACGTGGCAAGGTGACGGCGCTCATGGGCGCTTCGGGCGGCGGCAAGACAACCGTGTTGCGCCTGATCGGCGGGCAGGTCCGGGCGGCGCAGGGCCAGGTGACGTTCGAGGGGCGCGATATTGGCGCCATGGACATGGCGGCCTTGTATGCGATCCGTCGCCGCATGGGCATGTTGTTCCAGTTCGGTGCACTCTTCACCGACCTGTCGGTGTTCGAGAACGTGGCGTTTCCTCTGCGCGAGCACACGCAACTCTCGGAGGAACTGATCCGAGACATCGTCCTCATGAAACTCAATGCCGTCGGCCTGCGCGGTGCGCGCGACCTGATGCCGGGCGAAATCTCCGGTGGCATGGCGCGCCGCGTGGCGCTGGCACGTGCCATCGCGCTCGATCCCGACCTGATCATGTACGACGAGCCGTTCGCAGGGCTGGACCCGATCTCGCTGGGCACGGCCGCGCAACTGATCCGGCGCCTGAACGACACGTTGGGCATCACCAGTATCGTGGTGTCGCACGACCTGGCGGAAACCTTTGCCATCGCCGACCAGGTGATCATCCTGGCCAATGGCAAGGTGGCAGCGCAGGGCACGCCCCAGGAAGTGATGGCGTCGACCGATCCCCTGGTCGACCAGTTCGTGCATGGGCGCGCCGATGGACCGGTGGGCTTCCACTATCCCGGCCCTTCGGTGGCGCAGGACTTTGGCGGGGGGCTGGGCTCATGACATTCCTGCACCCTGCGAACATCGGATTTGCGGCGCGCAGCAAGCTGGCTGACTTGGGCCACGGCGCGCGCCTGTTCCTGCGGCTGGTGACTCTGTTCCCGGTGGCGATGCGCCGCTTCGGCCTGGTGCGTGACCAGATCCATTTCCTGGGCAATTATTCGCTCGCGATCATCGCCGTGTCGGGCCTGTTCGTCGGCTTCGTCCTGGCGCTGCAGGGCTACTACACCTTGCAGCGTTACGGTTCGGCCGAAGCGCTGGGTTTGCTGGTGGCCCTGAGCCTGGTGCGCGAACTCGGCCCGGTGATCACTGCCTTGCTGTTTGCGGGTCGCGCTGGCACTTCGCTCACTGCCGAAATCGGCCTCATGAAAGCCGGCGAGCAATTGAGCGCCATGGAGATGATGGCGGTCGACCCGGTTCGCCGCATCCTCGCGCCGCGCTTCTGGGGCGGCGTGATTGCAATGCCCATGCTCACTGCGGTGTTCAGCGCCGTCGGTATCCTCGGCGGCTGGATGGTCGGCGTGCTGCTGATCGGGGTCGATCCCGGTGCCTTCTGGGGCCAGATGCAAGGCGGCGTCGATGTCTGGCGCGATGTGGGCAACGGCGCTGTCAAGAGTCTCGTGTTCGGCCTCACGGTCACCTTCGTGGCGTTGCTCCAGGGCTTCGAGGCGCAGCCCACGCCCGAAGGCGTGTCGCGCGCGACGACGCGCACCGTCGTGGTGGCGTCGTTGTCGGTGTTGGGGCTCGACTTTATCCTCACTACCATGATGTTCAGCATTTAGGATCACAAGATGGAACGCTCCAAAAGCGATGTGTGGGTTGGCCTTTTCTTGCTGCTGGGCGCGGCCGCCATTCTGTTTCTCGCGTTGCAAGCGGCCAACCTGCTGTCGCTCAGCTTCCAGCCGACTTACCGTGTTGTCGCCAAATTCGACAACATCGGCGGCCTCAAGCGCCAGGCCGCGGTCAAGAGTTCTGGCGTGGTGGTCGGTCGCGTGGAGTCGGTGGCATTCGACGACAAGTCGTTCCAGGCGCGCGTGACGCTGTCGATGGAGAACCAGTATGTGTTCCCCAAAGACAGCTCGCTGAAGATACTGACCAGCGGCCTGCTCGGCGAACAGTACATCGGCATCGAGGCCGGGTCATCCGACAAGAACCTTGCCGCAGGCGACAGCATCACCGCGACCCAGTCGGCCGTGGTGCTGGAAAACCTGATCAGCCAATTCCTCTACAACAAGGCCGCCGAAGGCGGCGACAAGCCGGTCACGGCACCGAAAAAATGAAGACCTCAGCACCCCTCCTGCTCGCGGCAATGCTGCTGGGCGGCTGCGCCACCACCGGGCCCGTCAATCCGCGCGACCCGCTCGAGCCGTTCAACCGCAACATGATGGAACTGAACGACAACCTGGATTCGGTGCTGCTCAAGCCCACGGCCACGGCCTACAAGAAAGTCGTCCCGCCGATGATTCGTACCGGCGTGAGCAACTTCTTCAACAACCTGGGCGACGCCTGGACCTTCGTCAACAGCGTGCTGCAGTTCCGGCCGGTGGAGGCGCAGGAGAGCTTTGCGCGCTTTCACATCAATACATTTTTCGGCATGGGCGGCATCTTCGACCTCGCAAGCGATTTCAACATCGAACGCCACAAGGAAGACTTCGGCCAGACGCTGGGCCGCTGGGGCATGCCCCCCGGGCCGTACGTGGTGCTGCCGGTTTTCGGCCCCTCGACTCTGCGCGACACGCTGGCGTTGCCGATCGACCGGCAGTTCGACCCGGTGCGCTTCGCGCCGTCCGGGGCGGAACGCAACTCGCTCTACGTGTTGCGTGCGGTCGATGCGCGCTCGAACCTGCTGCGCGTGGGCAACGTCATCGAGGAGGCCGCACTGGACCGCTACAGCTTCACGCGCGAAGCCTACCTGCAAAAGCGACGGGCCGACGTCTTCGACTACAAAGAGTCGGATACTGACGGCGCGGAGCCGAAAGCGGATGGCACGCCGGCAGCCGCGTCGAAGGACGGGCAGCCGGCCGTGGCGAAACCCGGACAACCGGCGTCGGCCCCAGCGCGTTGAGTTGCAAGCTGTTTAAAAACCCGGCCCCTGGCCGGAACTGCCGCAGCTGGCGCGATTCCAACAGGTGCTGTGGAGCATTCCTCACGAAAGGTTACGAATGATTAGAAGACTCTTTGCCCAGTTCACTGCGTGCTGCATCGCCTTGGCCACGATCGGCAGCGCGCCGCTGGCGCTGGCCGCCGACGAAGCCCCGGAGGTGATGATCAAGCGGCTCTCCGACGACGTGCTGGCCTCGATCAGGGCCGACAAGGCGATCCATGCGGGCGACACCAGTCGGATCCTGGTTCTGGTGGACGGCAAGATCATGCCGAACGTCAACTTCGAGCGCATGACGGCCGCCGCCGTAGGCCCGGCCTGGCGCCAGGCTACGGCCGAGCAGAAGAAGCGCCTTCAGGACGAATTCAAGATCCTGCTGGTGCGCACCTACTCCGGCGCGCTGGCGCAGGTGGACGACCAGACGATCAGCGTCAAGCCCCAACGCAGCACGCCGGCGGACACCGAGGTGGTGGTGCGCACCGAGATTCGCGGACGCGGCGACCCGATCCAGCTCGAATACCGGATGGAGAAGACCCCAGGCCAGGGCACGGGATGGAAGATTTACAACCTGAACGTGCTGGGCGTGTGGCTGGTGGAGACCTATCGCAGCCAGTTCGCGCAGGAGATCAACGCCAAGGGCATCGACGGTCTGATCGCGGCCCTGGCGGAGCGCAACAAGACCAACGCCGGCAAGAAGGGCTGATCGGACATGGCCCACATGCTCGTGCTGCCGGCTGAACTCACGCACGAGCAGGCGCCCGCGTGTAGCCGCATGCTCACGCAGGGGTTAAAGGCGCAGGCGGAGCCCGCGGTCGTGGCGGATGCGGGTGCCCTCTCGCATTTCGATTCGTCCGCCCTCGCGGTGCTGCTCGAATGCAGGCGCGAGGCACTGGTGCTGGGCAAGCCCTTTTCGGTGGCTCGCATGTCGCATCGTTTGCGCGACCTGGCCACGCTTTATGGCGTCGCCGGCCTGTTGCCGGCAGCTGGCGCATAGCCGCACGCGGGCAGGGCCGGGCGGGCCCCGCTAAAATCGCGGGCTCCCCATGCCCGCCATCTCTTTCCAATCGGTTTCCAAGGTCTACCCCACCTCGCGCGGCGCGCTCAAAGCGCTCGACGACGTGTCCTTCGATATCGAGGACGGCGAGTTCTTCGGCCTGCTGGGCCCCAACGGCGCCGGCAAGACCACGCTGATCAGCGTCCTGGCCGGCCTGGCCAAGGCGACATCAGGCCGCGTCACTGTGCATGGGAACGACGTTCAGGCTGACTACGCGCTGGCCCGGCGCCAGCTGGGCGTGGTGCCACAGGAACTGGTGTTCGATCCCTTCTTCAACGTCCGGGAAGCGCTGCGAATCCAGTCTGGCTACTTTGGTGTGCGTAACAACGAGGCCTGGATCGATGAGCTGCTGCAAAGCCTGGGCCTGGCCGACAAGGCCACGTCGAACATGCGGCAGCTGTCCGGTGGCATGAAGCGGCGCGTGCTGGTCGCACAGGCACTGGTGCATAAACCCCCGGTCATCGTACTGGACGAGCCCACTGCCGGCGTCGACGTCGAGCTGCGCCAGACGCTGTGGCAGTTCATCGCCAAATTGAACAAGCAAGGCCATACGGTGCTGCTCACCACGCACTACCTTGAAGAAGCGGAAGCACTTTGCGGCCGCATCGCCATGCTCAAGCAGGGCAAGGTGGTGGCGCTCGAGCGCACCAGCGAATTGCTCAAGGCGGCTTCGAGCAACGTGTTGCGCTTCAAGATGGACAGCGCACTGCCGGTGGCCCTTCTCGACAAGGCGCGCGTCACGGGCCGCATCGTGCAGTTGCCCGCGCATGACGCGAACGAGATCGAACAGTACCTGGCAGCGATCCGCGAGGCCGGGTTGCGCGTCGAGGACGTGGAGATCCGCAAGGCGGACCTCGAGGACGTGTTCCTCGACGTGATGTCCGACCGGGGCGTCGCATGATGACGACGTCTGGCTGGCAAACGCTCCTGTACAAGGAAGTCCTGCGCTTCTGGAAGGTGAGTTTCCAGACGGTGGCCGCCCCCGTGCTCACGGCCATCTTGTACATGTTGATTTTCGGCCATGTGCTCGAAGATCACGTGAAGGTCTACGACAAGCTGAGCTACACCGCGTTCCTGGTGCCTGGCCTGGTGATGATGAGCGTGCTGCAGAACGCCTTCGCCAACAGCTCCTCGTCCCTCATCCAGAGCAAGATCACCGGCAACCTGGTGTTCCTGCTGCTCACGCCGCTGTCGCACCGGGCATGGTTCGGCGCCTATGTGGGCGCGTCCACCGTGCGCGGCCTGGCCGTGGGGCTGGGCGTGTTGGCTGCCACGGCGTTTTTCAGCGCACCCGGATTCGCGCAACCAGTGTGGATCATCACCTTCGCGCTGCTCGGGGCCGCGATGATGGGCGCTCTCGGCCTGGTCGCGGGCCTGTGGGCAGAGAAGTTTGACCAGATCGCGGCGTTCTCGAACTTCATCATCATGCCCATGACCTTCCTGTCGGGCGTGTTCTATTCGATCCACTCGCTGCCCCCGGTCTGGCAGCAGGTGAGCCACCTGAACCCGTTCTTCTACATGATCGACGGTTTCCGCTACGGTTTCTTCGGCGTGAGCGACGTGTCGCCCTGGCTCAGCCTGGGCATCGTCGGCGCCGCCTTGCTGGTGGTCAGCGCGGTCGCGCTCCACCTTCTGCGAATCGGCTACAAAATCCGGGCATGACATCTGAAGAACTCCAGGCACTGATTGCCGCCGGCCTGCCCTGCGAGCACCTCGAGGTGACCGGTGATGGACGCCATTGGTCGGCTGTCATCGTCTCGTCGCAGTTCGAGGGCAAGCGCCTGATCCAGCGTCACCAGCGCGTCTACGCCACGCTGGGTGAGAGAATGCGTACGGACGAGGTACACGCCCTGTCGATGAAGACATTCACGCCCACCGAGTGGGCGGGCGCGCCACACCACCACTGATTCGATCATGGACAAGCTTTTGATTCGCGGGGGCCGCCAGCTCCACGGCGAGGTCCGGATATCCGGCGCCAAGAACGCAGCGCTGCCGGAACTCTGCGCCGCACTGCTCACCGATGAGCCAGTGGTGCTGGAGAACGTCCCGCGCCTGCAGGACGTGGCCACCATGCTCACGCTGATCCGCAACATGGGCGTGACGGTGGAGCGCGACGAAAACCGCGTGCGCATCGACGCTTCGAAGCTGCACTTTCCTGAGGCGCCTTACGAACTGGTGAAGACGATGCGCGCCTCGGTGCTGGCGCTGGGGCCGCTGCTGGCGCGCTTCGGCGAAGCCACGGTGTCGCTGCCCGGTGGCTGCGCGATCGGTTCGCGGCCGGTCGACCAGCACATCAAGGGAATGCAGACCATGGGCGCGGAAATCGTGGTCGAACACGGTTACATGATCGCCAAGCTGCCCAAGGGCCGCGACCGCCTGAAGGGCGCGAGCATCCGCACTGACATGGTCACGGTGACGGGGACCGAGAACTTCCTGATGGCCGCCGCCCTGGCCGAAGGCGAAACCGTGCTGGAGAACGCCGCACAGGAGCCCGAGATCGCCGACCTCGCCGAGATGCTGATCGCGATGGGCGCGAAAATCGAAGGCCACGGAACCGACCGCATCACGATTCAGGGCGTCGGGAAATTGCATGGTTGCACGCACCGCGTGGTCGCCGACCGCATCGAGGCCGGCACCTTCCTGTGCGCCGTCGCGGCAACAGGCGGCGATGCGGTGCTGCGTTACGGCCGCGCCGACCACCTCGAGGCGGTGATCGACAAGCTGCGCGAGGCTGGCGCCAGCGTCGCCGCCGTCGATGACGGCATCCACATCCATTCGCAAGGCCGGTTGCAGGCCCAGAGTTTTCGCACGACGGAGTACCCGGGCTTCCCGACCGACATGCAGGCCCAGTTCATGGTGCTCAATGCCATCGCGGAAGGCCCGTCCAAGGTCACCGAGACCATCTTCGAGAACCGTTTCATGCACGTCAACGAGCTGGTTCGGCTGGGCGCGAAGATCCAGGTCGACGGCAAGTTCGCCGTGCTCGAAGGCGTGGAGAAACTCTCCGGCGCGACGGTCATGGCAACCGACCTGCGCGCTTCGGCATCGCTGGTGATCGCCGGGCTGGTGGCGGACGGCGAGACGCTGGTCGATCGCATTTACCATCTGGACCGTGGCTACGACCAGATGGAAGCCAAGTTGCGCGCGATCGGCGCCGACATTGAGCGCATCAAGTAAGAGGAAACCTTCAGCGTGATCACCCTGGCCCTTTCCAAGGGACGCATCTTCGACGAGACCCTGCCGCTGCTCAAGGCCGCCGGCATCGAGGTGCTGGAAGACCCTGAAAAGTCGCGCAAGCTAATCCTCGCAACCAGCCGGCCCGACGTGCAAGTGATCATCGTCCGCGCCAGCGACGTTCCAACCTACGTGCAGTACGGCGGCGCGGACCTCGGCGTCACGGGCCTGGACACACTGATCGAGCACAACGCCGACTGGGGCCGAAGCACCGGCCTGTACCAGCCGCTGGATTTGCAGGTTGCCAAGTGCCGCGTGAGCGTGGCGGTGCGCGCCGATTTCGACTACGCCAGCGCTGTGAGGCAGGGCTCGCGCCTGAAAGTGGCGACCAAGTACGTCAACATCGCCCGCGAATTCTTCGCCACCAAGGGCGTCCACGTCGACCTGATCAAGCTGTACGGCAGCATGGAACTGGCGCCGCTCACAGGCCTGGCCGATGCGATCGTCGACCTGGTGTCCACCGGCGGCACGCTCAAGGCCAACCACCTGGTCGAGGTCGAACGCATCATGGACATCAGCTCGCGCCTGGTGGTGAACCAGGCCGCACTGAAGCTGAAGCAGGAAGCGATGCGCGCGGTGATCGACGCCTTCGCTTCGGCCGTCGGGAAGCGCTGACCATGGCGTTCATCGCACGGCCCATGCGGCTTTCCACCAGCGGCGACGGCTTTGAAGCGCAGCTCCAGCAGCGCCTGCACTGGTCGGCCGACACTGATTCGCAGGTGGAAGACGCCGTCACCAAAATTCTCGCCGATGTGCAGGCGCGCGGCGATGCGGCAGTGCTTGAATACACCGCTCGCTTCGACCAGCTTACGGCCGCTTCGCTCGCCGAACTGGAGCTGACACAGGAAGAACTGAAGGCGGCGTTCGAGGGCTTGCCAGCCGCCCAGCGCAATGCGCTCGAGGCAGCGGCGCGCCGCGTGCGCAGTTACCACGAGGCCCAGAAGGCAGCCAGCGGAGAGAGCTGGAGCTACCGCGATGCCGACGGCACCTTGCTAGGGCAGAAGGTCACGCCGCTGGACCGGGTTGGCATCTACGTGCCAGGCGGCAAGGCGGCCTATCCCTCGTCGGTGCTGATGAACGCGATTCCCGCGCATGTGGCCGGCGTCAGCGAAATCATCATGGTGGTGCCGACGCCGCGTGGCGAGAAAAACGCGCTGGTGCTCGCCGCCGCGCACGTCGCCGGCGTACATCGCGCCTTCACGATCGGAGGCGCACAGGCCGTCGCGGCGCTGGCTTATGGCACGCAGACAGTTCCGCGCGTCGACAAGGTCACCGGGCCGGGCAATGCGTACGTTGCCAGCGCCAAGCGCCGCGTGTTCGGCCGGGTGGGCATCGACATGATCGCCGGCCCCAGCGAAATCCTGGTGCTGGCCGATGGCACCACGCCGCCCGACTGGGTTGCCATGGACCTGTTCTCGCAGGCCGAGCACGACGAGCTCGCGCAGAGCATCCTGCTGTGCCCCGACGCCGCGTACATCGACCGCGTGCAGGCCGAGATCGACCGCCTGCTCCCGGAAATGCCGCGCGCGGAGATCATCGCCAAGTCGCTGTCCGGGCGCGGCGCGTTGATCCAGACGCGCAACATGGAAGAAGCCTGCAAGATCAGCAATCGCATCGCGCCCGAGCACCTCGAGATCGCCAGCAACAAGCCCCATTACTGGGAGCCCTTGTTGCGGCACGCGGGTGCGATTTTTCTGGGCGCCTTCACCAGCGAATCGCTGGGCGACTATTGCGCCGGCCCCAACCATGTGCTGCCCACCAGCGGCACCGCGCGCTTTTCCAGCCCGCTGGGCGTGTACGATTTCCAGAAGAGAAGCAGCATCATCGAAGTGAGCGAGGCGGGCGCGCAGGCGCTGGGCGCCATCGCCGCGGAACTGGCTTATGGCGAGGGGCTGCAGGCGCATGCGCGTGCGGCGGAAATGAGGATCAAAAAGTGAGCACGGAACCGATGCGGCCGACCGGTGTGTTTCGCCAGGACGTTCAGTCGATGCATGCCTATGCGATCCAGCCTTCGGCGGGCCTCATCAAGCTCGATGCGATGGAGAACCCGCATCGCCTGCCGCAGGGGCTGCAGGAAGAACTGGGCAAGCGCCTGGGCGCGGTGGCGCTGAACCGCTATCCGGCCGGACGCATCGACGAGCTGCGGGCCGCGCTGGCCACGCATGCCGGAATGCCCGCAGGCTTCGACATCATGTTGGGCAACGGCTCGGACGAGCTGATCTCGCTGGTCGCCATGGCCTGCGATGTGCCGGGCGCCACCATCCTGGCACCGGAGCCCGGTTTCGTGATGTACCAGATGAGCGCGAAGCTGCAGGGCCTGAAGTACATCGGTGTGCCGCTCACCGAAGAGTTCGAGCTGGACGAAGATGCGATGCTCGCCGCGATCACCGAGCACCTGCCGGCGATCATCTACATCGCCTATCCCAACAACCCAACGGCCAACCTCTGGAGCGATGTCACGATCGACCGCATCATCGAAGCCGCGCCCGGCCTCGTGGTGATCGACGAGGCCTACCAGCCGTTTTCCAGCCGCAGCTACGCGGACCGGTTTGCGCGGTACGGGCATGTGCTTCTGATGCGGACCCTGAGCAAGTTCGGCCTTGCGGGCGTTCGCATCGGCTACATGATGGGACCGAAGGTGGTGATCGAACAGGTCGACAAGCTGCGCCCGCCCTACAACATCAGCGTGCTCAATGCCGAGTGCGCGCTGTTCGCGCTCGAGCACGAAGTGATCTTCAGCCACCAGGCCAGGCTGATCCGCGAGGAGCGCGCCCGCATCCAGAGCGCCCTGAAGAAGCTGCCCGGCCTCAAGAGTTGGCCGAGCGACGCCAACATGATCCTGGTTCGCGTCCCGGACGCGCGAAAAACCTTCGACGCAATGAAGGCCGCCGGCGTTCTCATCAAGAACGTTTCTAGAATGCACCCATTGCTGGCCAATTGCCTGCGCCTGACCGTCGGCACCGCCGAAGAGAACGGGCGCATGCTGGAAGCCCTGCAAGCCAACCTATGACCTCACCCCGCACCGCGGAAGTCACACGCAACACCGCCGAAACGAAGATCACGGTTCGCGTCAACCTCGACGGCACGGGCCAGGCGAGGCTCGCCTCGGGCATCGGCTTCTTCGACCACATGCTGGACCAGATCGCCCGCCATGGCCTGATCGACATGGACATCCAGGCCGAAGGCGACCTGCACATCGACGGCCACCACACGGTCGAAGACGTGGGCATCACCTTTGGCCAGGCGGTGTTGAAGGCCGTTGGCGACAAGAAGGGCATTCGCCGCTACGGCCACGCGTATGTCCCGCTGGACGAAGCGCTGTCGCGCGTGGTGATCGACTTCTCGGGCCGGCCCGGCCTCGTCATGAACGTGCCGTTCAAGAGCGGGATGATCGGCACGTTTGACAGCCAGCTGGCGCACGAGTTCTTCCAGGGCTTCTGCAACCACGCTTTCGTCACGCTGCACATCGACAACCTGCGCGGCGAGAACGCCCATCACCAGTGCGAGACAGTGTTCAAGGCGTTTGCCCGCGCGCTGCGCGCCGCGCTGGAGCTTGATCCGCGCTCCGCCGGCACGGTGCCGTCCACCAAGGGCTCGCTCTAAGGACGAAATGCGGACAGTCGCGGTCGTCGACTACGGGATGGGGAACCTGCGCTCGGTATCCAACGCCGTGCGCCATGTCGCCCAGGGCCTGGGCTTCGAGGTGATCGTCACATCGCGACCGGAAGACGTGCGCGCCGCGGAGCGCATCGTGTTGCCCGGCCAGGGCGCGATGCCCGACTGCATGCGCGAGCTGCGCGACTCTGGCCTCCTGGAATCCGTGCTCGAGGCCGCGGCCGCCAAGCCGTTGTTCGGAGTTTGCGTCGGCATGCAGATGTTGCTCGATTGCAGCGACGAGGGGCCGAGCGAAGGGCTGGGCCTCATCCACGGCGAAGTGGTGAAGTTTGAGCTGGCCAGCCGCCTGCAGCCCGACGGCAGCCGCTACAAGGTGCCGCAAATGGGCTGGAACGGCGTGTTCCAGTCGCAGCCACACCCGATCTGGGAGGGCGTTGCCGACGGCAGCTACTTCTATTTCGTGCACAGCTTCCACGCGCGGCCGTCGGATGCACGCCACAGCGTGGGCGAGGCGGACTATGGGTCGCGCTTTACCGCCGCCGTTGCACGCGATAATATTTTCGCCACACAGTTCCACCCCGAGAAGAGCGCAGACCAAGGCTTGGCCCTTTACCGCAATTTCCTGCACTGGACTCCATGACACAGCGCCGCTGCGGCGCTGCCCGCCGTTTCACCACCCCATGCTGCTGATACCTGCCATCGACCTCAAGGACGGCCATTGTGTTCGCCTGAAACAAGGTGACATGGACCAGGCCACCGTGTTCAGCGAAGACCCGGGTGCCATGGCGCGCTCCTGGCTGGAAAAGGGAGCGCGGCGGCTGCACCTGGTGGACCTGAACGGCGCTTTCGCGGGCAAGCCGCAAAACCTGGCCGCGGTGAAATCCATCCTCAGGGCGGTCGGCGACGATATCCCGGTGCAACTGGGCGGTGGCATCCGCGACCTGGACACCATCGAGAAGTACCTGGACGGCGGCCTGCGCTACGTCATCATTGGCACCGCCGCCGTCAAGAATCCGGGCTTCCTCAAGGATGCCTGCACCGCTTTCGGCGGCCACATCATCGTGGGCATCGATGCCAAGGACGGCAAGGTGGCCACCGACGGCTGGAGCAAGCTCACGGGCCACGAAGTGATTGACCTCGCGCGCAAATTCGAGGACTGGGGCGTCGAGTCGATCGTCTACACCGACATCGGGCGCGACGGGATGCTTACCGGCATCAACATCGAGGCCACGGTGAAGCTCGCCCAGGCGCTGACCATCCCGGTGATCGCGTCGGGCGGCCTGGGCAGCATCGCCGACATCGAGAAGCTCTGCGCCGTGGAAGACGAGGGCATCGAGGGCGTGATCTGCGGCCGGGCGATCTACAGCGGGGACCTCGATTTTGTCAAGGCGCAAGCCAGGGCCGACGAACTCGGCAAGAGCTGACGTGCTTGCCAAGCGAATCATCCCTTGCCTGGATGTCACGGGCGGCCGGGTCGTCAAGGGCGTCAACTTCACCCAGCTGCGCGACGCCGGCGATCCGGTGGAGATTGCTGCCCGCTACAACGAGCAGGGCGCCGACGAGCTCACCTTCCTGGACATCACCGCGACCAGCGACGGCCGCGACCTGATCCTGCCGATCATCGAAGCTGTCGCGGCGCAGGTGTTCATCCCGCTCACGGTGGGCGGGGGCGTGCGCACACCGGACGACGTGCGCCGCCTGCTCAACGCTGGTGCCGACAAGACCAGTTTCAATTCCGCTGCCATCGCCAATCCCGATGTGATCGATGCATCGTCGGGCAAGTACGGCGCGCAATGCATCGTGGTGGCCATCGACGCGAAGCGGCGCAGCGCCCAAGACGCGACCGCGCGCGGACCGGGCTGGGACGTCTACAGCCACGGCGGCCGGCGCAACACGGGGCTCGATGCGGTGCAGTGGGCCGTGGAAATGGCCCGGCGCGGCGCCGGCGAAATCCTGCTCACCAGCATGGACCGCGACGGGACCAAGTCCGGCTTCGACCTGGAACTCACGCGTGCGGTGAGCGACGCGGTGACGGTCCCGGTCATCGCTTCGGGCGGCGTCGGTAACCTCGACCACCTGGCTGATGGCATCCAGAAGGGCGGCGCCGATGCGGTGCTGGCCGCCAGCATCTTCCACTACGGCGAATACACCGTGGGCCAGGCCAAGGCGCTGATGGCCTCACGCGGCATACCGGTCAGGCCCTGAGCTTTCCGCCGGCGGCGATGGCATGGGTGACAATAGACGCATGGATTGGCTCGACCAGGTCAGTTGGGACGGCAAGGGGCTCGTCCCCGTCATCGCGCAGGAAGCATCCTCCGGCGACGTGCTGATGTTCGCCTGGATGGACCGCGAAGCGCTGCGGCTCACGGCCGAAACCGGCCGTGCCGTGTACCACAGTCGCTCCCGCGGCAAACTGTGGTTCAAGGGCGAGGAATCGGGCCACGTGCAGGAAGTGCACGAGATTCGCCTCGATTGCGACAATGATGTGGTGCTGCTCAAGGTGACGCAACGGGGGCACGAGCCATCCATCGCCTGCCACACCGGCCGCCACAGTTGTTTTTTCCAGCTGTTCAGGGACGGCACGTGGCATACCATCGAGCCGGTTCTGAAAGACCCGGCCACCATCTACAGGTAAGGGCATGAGCACGAATTCCGAAGACGCCCTGGCGCGCCTGGCGCAGGTGATCGAAAGCCGCAAGCCCGCCAACGGCGGCGACCCGCAGGCCAGCTACGTCGCACGCCTGCTGGACGCCGGGTCCGACGCCGTCCTGAAGAAGATCGGCGAGGAAGCAACGGAAGTGGTGATGGCTGCCAAAGACGCCGAGCACGGCGGCGACGCCGGCAAGATCGTTGCCGAGGTCGCCGACCTGTGGTTTCACACGATGATCGCGCTGGCGCGCTTCGGGCTGTCGCCCGCCGATGTCATCGAAGAGCTGGAGCGCCGCGCGGGCACCAGCGGAATCGACGAGAAGGCCTTGCGCAAGGCCGAGCAACGACAACGAGAAGGGCAGTAACAGATGGCACAGACGGACTTCGCCGAACTCGAGGGCAAGACCCAGGCCGATCGCACGGTAATGCACGTGCTGTACGGGCTGCACACGGTGGCGTGGGCCAGCGCGGGCATGCTCGCGGTGATCGCGCTTGTCGTGAACTACATCAAGCGCACGGGCGAGCACGATGCGGTGTACGTCAGCCACCACAACTACATGATCTCCACTTTCTGGTGGACTATCCTGTGGCTGGTGGTCACCTCGCCGCTGTGGATACTGCTGGTCCTTCCCGGCATCATCGCCTGGACCATCGTTGGCCTTTGGTACCTGTACCGTTGCATCCGAGGCTGGCTTCGTTTTGCTGAAGGCCGCCCTCCGTACTGACACCCTGGAGCTGCTGGCATGAACGCCGATCCGAACTGCCTCTTCTGCAAGATCGTCGATGGAAAGATTCCCTCGCGCAAGGTCCATGAGGACGACGAGATGTTCGCGTTCCACGACATCAATCCCTGGGCGCCGGTTCACTTCCTCATCGTGCCCAAGGTGCACATTCCCTCAATGGCGCAGGTGGGGCCGCAACATGAGGGCCTGCTGGGCCGCATGCTGGCGCTCGCGCCGAAGCTCGCGTTGCAGGAAGGTTGCCGCCCCTACCCGCAAGGGGGTTACCGCATCGTCATCAATACCGGCGACGATGGCGGTCAGGAAGTCCACCACCTGCATGTGCACGTATTTGGCGGGCCCAGGCCCTGGGCCAGAGGCTGAGCTGCGCATAGCCCTTCCGCGCCGGGGCTGAACTTCCCCTCGCGCGACTAGAATCGACCGAACTGAATCAGGAGATTTCAATGGGTTCCTTTTCCATCTGGCATTGGCTGATCGTCCTGCTGATCATCGTTCTGGTGT
>JBKJOM010000325.1:0-5737 GCA_046595775.1 Ramlibacter sp.
GCCGGGCCATCTCCTCGGCGTTTTTCTTGCCCATCGCCTTGCGCAGGATGTCCGCCGCACCCAGCGAATAGCCGGCCATCAGCTGCGCAGCGAGCATCACCTGCTCCTGGTACACAAAGATGCCATACGTCTCGGCCAGCACCCGCTCAAGCAACGGATGCGGATACAGCACGTCCTCGCGGCCGTTCTTGCGCGCGCAGAAGCTCGGGATGTTTTCCATCGGGCCGGGACGAAACATCGCGTTCAGTGCGATCAGGTCCTCCAGCCGAGAAGGCTTGGCGTCGCGCAACATGCCTTGCATGCCGCGCGATTCAAACTGGAACACTGCTTCGGTCTTGCCGTCGGCAAAGAGGCGATAGGTATCCGCGTCGTCCAGTGCGATGTTCTCGAACGAGAAGGCCTCCTGCCCCTTGTGGCGGGCGCGGATGAAGTCCTTGGCGATTTCCAGGATCGTCAGCGTGGCGAGGCCCAGAAAGTCGAACTTGACCAGGCCCGCGGCCTCGACGTCGTCCTTGTCGTACTGGCTCACTGCCGAGTCGCTGCCCGGCTGCTGGTACAGCGGCGTGAAATCGGTGAGCTTGCCCGGCGCTATCAGCACGCCACCGGCATGCATGCCGACGTTGCGCGTGAGGCCTTCGAGCTTTTGCGCCAGATGGATCAGCGTTTTGACGTCGTCTTCGCGCTCCAGCCTCTCGGCCAGTTGCGGCTCCTGCTTGATCGCGTCGGCAATCGTGATGTGCTGGCCCGGCTTGTTCGGGATCAGTTTGCTGATGCCGTCGCAGAAGGTGTAGCTCATGTCGAGCACCCGGCCCACGTCGCGGATCGCGGCCTTTGCCGCCATCGTGCCGAAGGTGGCGATCTGGCTGACCGCCTCCTTGCCGTACTTGCCCTTCACGTACTCGATCACGCGGTCGCGGTTGGCCTGGCAGAAGTCGATGTCGAAGTCGGGCATCGATACCCGCTCGGGGTTCAGGAATCGCTCGAACAGCAACTCGTACTGCAGCGGGTCGAGATCAGTGATCTTCATCGAGTACGCGACCAGCGAACCCGCGCCCGAGCCGCGCCCCGGCCCCACCGGGCAGCCATTGGCCTTGGCCCAGTTGATGAAGTCCGCGACGATCAGGAAGTAACCCGGGAAGCCCATTTTCAGGATGGTCTTGATCTCGAACTCGAGCCGGTCGCGGTAACGCGGCAACTCCTGCTCGCGCCGCGCCGCGTCCGGGTACAGGTGCACCATGCGCTCGTCCAGGCCCTTGTACGACTCCACCCGGAAATGCTCTTCGATCGTCTGGCCCGGTGTGGGGAACACCGGCAGCTGCGGCTTGCCCAGCTCCAGCACCAGGTTGCAGCGCTTGGCGATCTCCAGCGTGTTGGCGACGGCGGTCGGCACGTCGGCAAACAGTTCCACCATCTGCTGTGTGGACTTGAAGTACTGCTCGCGCGTGAACCGCCGCACGCGGCGCGGATTGCCGAGGATCTCGCCATCGGAGATACAGACCCGCGCTTCGTGCGCCTCGTAGTCGTCCTCGTGCATGAACTGCACCGGATGCGTCGCGACCACGGGCAGCTTCAGCCGCGCGGCGAGCTGCACGGCTGCAGCGACATGTGCTTCGTCATCGACACGCGCGGCCCGCTGCACCTCGATGTAGAAGCGATGCGGAAATAGCGAGGCCAGCGCCAGCGCCGCGTCGGTCGCGCGCGCTTCGTCGCCTTGCATCAGCGCCTGCCCTACGGGGCCGGCCTGCGCGCCCGAGAGCACGATCAGGCCTTCGCCCAATTCGTCCAGCCACTCGAGCTTGCACACGCCTTGGGCCTTGACGACGTTGCGCGTCCATGCGCGTGTCAGCAATTCGCACAGGTTCAGGTAGCCTTGCCGGTTCTGCACCAGCAGCACGACCTTGCCGATGACACCGGGGTCTTTCGCGAGGCCCTGCAACAGCACTTCCGCGCCGATGATGGGCTTGACGCCCGCTGCGCGCGCCGCCTTGTAGAACTTGATGGCCCCGAACAGGTTGTTCAGGTCGGAGATCGCCAGCGCAGGCTGCTGGTCCGCTGCCGCCTGTTTCACGACGTCGTCGATGCGGTTGGTGCCGTCGGCGATGGAGAACTCGGTGTGCAGGCGCAGGTGAACGAACATGCAGCGATTTTAGGCGGGCGCCGCACCGACGCGCGCGACAAAATTCCTGGTACATCACGCGTTTCGCGGCACTCGATGCCGCAGATGCGAAAAATACCAGCGCTATCGGAGCCCTCGCAATGAGCACGATAATCGCGCGGTGACCGCAGATCAAGAACGACCAGAGCGCATGCTCAATGTGGCGGGCTACCGTTTCGTCCCCATCGAAGACCCGTTGCAGCTGCGCGACCAGCTGCTGCACTTGGCTCGCGCCTGCGAGCTGCGCGGCACCATCCTGCTCGCGCACGAGGGCATCAATTTCTTCCTCGCTGGTGGCGAGCCGGGTGTGCGCTACTTTCTCGCGCAACTGGATCGCGATGAGCGGTTTGCTTCCATCGAAGTGAAAGAGAGCTGGTCGGCCGCGCAGCCTTTTCGCAAGCTGTTGGTGAAAGCCAAGCGCGAAATCATCCGCATGAACCATCCGGCCGTACAGCCCGCCGAGGGC
Organism: Ramlibacter sp.; assembly: GCA_046595775.1. GTDB lineage: Bacteria > Pseudomonadota > Gammaproteobacteria > Burkholderiales > Burkholderiaceae_C > Ramlibacter. The sequence continues at coordinate 2,622 of JBKJOM010000325.1, forward strand.
CGTGCGCCTGCGGTCGACGCACTCACCGTCAAGCGCTGGCTGGACCAGGGGCACGACGACGAGGGCCGCGAAGTGATCACGCTCGACACACGCAATGCGTTCGAAGTCGACCAGGGCACGTTCGACGGCGCCATCGACTGGCGACTGGAAAAGTTCAGCGACTTCCCAAAGGCGCTCGCGCAGCATCGCGCTGAACTGGAAGGCAAGACCGTGGTGAGCTTTTGCACTGGCGGCATCCGTTGCGAAAAGGCGGCGCTACTGATGCGCGAGCACGGCCTCGATCATGTGTGGCAGCTCGATGGCGGCATCCTGAAGTATTTCGAAGAGACGGGCAGCGCGCATTACAGCGGCAACTGCTTCGTGTTCGACGAGCGCCGGGCGCTCGATCCGGGGTTGCGTCAATCGCTCCTCAAGACCGTGGTTATCAGCCCTTGAACTTCGCCGCAATCATGGCCACGCGCTCGCCAAATCCACGCGCCGTCGCCAGGTCACCGGGCGACATCTCGCCCGCACCACTGTCGGATGGCGAAGCCGCCATCGCGCCGCTGTACGACACCAGGTAATTCGGATCATCGCGCTTGGCAGACTTGGTGTTCGAGGGCATCAGGCCCTGGCTCACCCAGATCATGCCGTGCTGCATCGCCAGCGTGAACAGCGTCGTGAGCGTGCCTTGCTTGTCGCCGCTCATGCCCGCGCTGTTGGTGAAGCCGGCCGCCACTTTGTCTTTCCACTTCTGCGCAAACCAGGGTTTGGACGAGGCATCGGCGAACTTCTTGAACTGCCAGCTCACGCTGCCCATGTACGTCGGCGTTCCAAAGATGATGGCGTCGCTGCGCTCCAGCAGTTCCCAGCCACCGGAAGGCAGGTTGCCGTCGGCGTCGATCGCCAGCAGTTCGGCATTGGCACCCTGCGCCACGGCTTGCGCCATGCGCTGGGTGTGGCCGTAGCCTGAGTGGTAGACGACAGTGACGAGGGTCAACGAGCGCCTCCGTAAGCAGGCCTGCCGGCAGGCACTTCAGTGCGCGAGCGCCCGTCGAGGCTGAACCGGCCCGCGCCGAAAGCGGCTACCACGAGCAGGCCGCCGACGATCGAAAAGTTCTTCGTGAAGTTCAGTTTCTGCATCATCTGTTGCGCTTCGGGCACGGCCCAGTAGGCATGGAAGATTGGTGTGATCACCGCGACGAACACTGCAAGGCCGAACGCCGCCCAACGGGCGCGCCAGCCGACCAGCAGCAGCAGGCCCAGGCCCAGCTCGGCGAAGATCGCGATCACCGCTGCGACTTCAGGCAGTGGCACATGTTGCGAAGCAATATAGCCCACCAGGCCGTTGAAGCCGGCGATCTTGCCCCAGCCTGAAGGGATGAACATCCATGCCAGCAGTATGCGGCCCAGCAGGGCCAGCGAGTCAGTGATCTGTGTGTTGTTGTCTTGGGCGGTCATTGCAATCTCGTTGTTTCGATTCGGAATGGATCAGTTGGCGGCGAGGTCGAAGACCAGGACTTCCGCGTCCTTGCCGTTCGACACAGTCACCTGCGTTTCGTTCTCAAGCTTGGCGGCGTCACCTGCTGCCAGCGCCTGGCCGTTGATGGTCACTGCGCCGCGCACCACATGCACATAGCCCTTGCGTCCGGGTACCAGCGACAGTTGCGCGCGCTCGGCGCCATCGAACAGGCCCGCATGGATGCGTGCATCCGCGTGGATGAGGACCGATCCTTCTGCGCCATCGGACGACGCCACCAGCCTCAGCCTGCCCCGCTTCTCGCCGTCGCCAAAGGATTTCTGTTCGTAGCTCGGCGGGATGCCGCGCTGGTTGGGCTCGATCCAGATCTGCAGGAAGTGCGTGGCCTGCTCGGGCGCGTGGTTGAACTCGCTGTGCTGCACGCCGGTGCCCGCGCTCATGCGCTGCACGTCGCCGGGCGGGATGCCCTTGATGTTGCCAAGCGTGTCCTTGTGCGCGAGGTTGCCCTCCAGCACATAGCTGATGATTTCCATGTCGCGGTGGCCGTGCGTGCCGAAGCCGGTGCCGGGCGCAATGCGGTCTTCGTTGATGACCCGCAGGTTTCCAAAGCCCATGTGCTGCGGGTCGTAGTAGTTCGCGAACGAGAAGCTGTGGAAGGACTTGAGCCAGCCGTGATCGGCGAGGCCGCGTTCCTGGGATTTGCGCAAGGTCAGCATGAGGTGCCTTTCTTCGATGCATCGACTTTAGGCGCGGCGCCCCGCTGACGGGCTGCGGGGGTTTGATGGCATCATTCAAAAAAACTCAATATGCCGACGCCCCGCGACGTCCTCACGCCCGACGCCCTCTCCCTGCTGCACACGGTGTCGCAGACCGGCAGCTTCGCGGCGGCCGCGCGCGAGCTTGGCCTGGTGCCCAGCGCCGTGACCTACCGCATCCGCCAGATCGAAGACGCACTCGATGTGCTGCTGTTCGACCGCAGCTCGCGCCAGGCGCGCCTGACCGAAGCGGGCAACGAGTTGCTGCGCGAAGGCGGCCGCCTGCTGGAAGAGATCGATGCGGTTGCCAACCGCGTCAAGCGCGTGGCGACCGGCTGGGAATCGCAATTGACGCTGGCGGTGGATACGGCCATCTCGTGCTCGACGATGATGGAGCTGGCGCAGGGCTTCTTCGACTTGACGCCAACCACACGGCTTCGCATGCGCGAGGAATCGCTCTCGGGCACGCTCGAGGCGCTGACATCGGGCCAGGCCGATCTCGCGATCGGGGTGGCCGGGGACACCGGCACCGTGAGCGGCGTGACCCATGAACCGCTGGGCGACCTCGAATTCGTCTATGCCATGGCGCCGCATCACGCCCTTGCGAAGGGCAAAGGCATCATCAAGGACGATGTCGTGCAGAAGCACCGCGCGATCGCGGTTGCCGATTCGGTGCAGCGCGGCGCCGCCGTGACGGTGGGCCTGCTGGCCGGGCAGGACGTGCTCACGGTCACCACGATGCGCGCCAAGTTCGATGCAATGCTGCGCTGCCTGGGTGCGGGCTATGTTCCCGAGCGGATGGCGCGGCCCTTCCTCGAAACCGGCCGCCTGGTGTCCCGGCAGACGCAACGCACGCCGCGGCATGTGCGCCTGTCGTACGCCTGGCGCAGCGAAGCCAAACC
>JBKJOM010000171.1:0-33654 GCA_046595775.1 Ramlibacter sp.
TTGCTCGTGCTGTTCTTGCGTTTCACTGGGGAAATGGGTTGCTTGCGGTCCGAGATGGCCAGGTAGGTCTCGTCAAGTTCGACCACGCCCCTGAGCCGATCACGGTCGGGCCGCACCATTGCTCGGCGGAACCGGTGCAGCATGGTCCAGGCAGTCTGGTAGCTGCCCAACCCCAGCACCCGTTGCAGCCCCAAGGCGCTGACGCCTTGCTTCTGGTTGGTCACGTACCAGGCCGCGGCCAGCCAGACTTTCAAGGGTGTGCGGGTCTTGTCAAAGATCGTGCCGGCGGTCACTGTGCTTTGGTGCCCGCAGTCCTTGCACAGCAAGCGCGTGCGGCTGGCACGGTAGGGCGTCGTCGTCACCGTGCCGCAGCTCGGGCAGACGAAGCCCTGCGGCCAGCGCAGGCGTTCCAGGTAGGCCAGGCAAGCGTCCTCGCAGGAAAACCAATCAAGGAATTCGCTCAGGTGCGCGGATAGTCATTGACAGGAGCTGGACTCATTGCTGTATATTTGTCCAGTGTATTCTACGCTTAGTGGAGCTAAGCGGATACCCCTTATTTTCATACAGTATGCGCCAGTGGCCGGCACCGTGCAAGGCTAGGCAAATTGCCTAGCCACGCCGCGCCTTTTTCGTACAGCCGCCAAAGGTGCCGGTGGTCTCATTGCTTCGTCGCCGCCAAGCCCAGCGCGGCCCCAGAAAAACCTAGGACGAGCTCCATGAACAGCAAGCCGGCAATCGACAACCCGAAAATCCTCGTCGTCGACGACACGCCCGACAACCTGTTCCTGATGAGCGCGCTGCTCGAGGAGCATTTCATCGTCGAGACCGCCGAGAACGGACCGCAGGCACTGGAGCTCGCGACCTCTGCCGAGCCGCCGCAACTGATCCTGTTGGACATCATGATGCCGGACATGGACGGCTACGAAGTGATGCGCCGCCTGAGGCACGACCCGCGCACTGCGGGCATCCCGGTCATCTTCCTCACCGCACTCACCAGCATCGAGGAGGAACAGTTCGGACTGGACCTGGGCGCCGTCGACTACATCACCAAGCCGATCAGTCCGCCGGTCGTCCTTGCCCGCGTCAGCTCCCACCTGGAGCGCAGCGCCAACGCCCGCCGCCTGCAGGCGCTCTCGGAAAAACTCGGACGCTACCTCGCACCGCAGGTCTACCGGTCGCTGTTCGACGGCTCGCGCGATGCGCAGATCCAGACCCAGCGCAAGAAGCTCACGCTCTTCTTCTCGGACATCAAGGACTTCACGGCCTCCACCGGCCGCTGGACGCCCGACGAGGTTACTTACCTGCTCAACAGCTACTTCTCGGAGATGTCCGAGATCGTCTACGAGTACGGCGGCACGCTGGACAAGTTCATCGGGGATGCGATGGTGGTGTTCTTCGGCGACCCCGACTCCAGCGGCGAGCAGGAGGACGCGCTGCAATGCGTGAAGATGGCAATCGCGATGCAGCGCCGCATGTCCGAACTGCAGGTGCTGTGGCGCGAGATGGGCGCCGACAAGACCTTTGTCGTTCGCATGGGCATCCACACCGGGGTGTGCGACGTCGGCAATTTCGGCAGCGACCTGCGCATGTCCTATACCGTCATCGGTTCCGAAGTGAACCTGGCGGCGCGGCTGGAACAGGGCGCCGATCCGGGCGGCATCCTCATCTCCAGCGATACCTATGCGCTGGTGCGCAACGAGATCACCGCGATCGAGCGGCAACCGCTGATCGCCAAAGGCATTGCCGAGCCGATCCATGCCTTCGCGGTCCAGAGCGAAGCCGTCGCCGCCGCGACCACGCGCAAGGTCTTCCAGTGGGAGCGGCTGGGCATGCGGGTGCTGGTCGACCTGGACCGCCTGCTGCCGGCCGAACGCGCCGCCATTGCTGCGCCCGCATCACGGCAGACCGCCGACCAGATGCACTGAAGCCGCGGCCATGGACCTGTCGCAGCCCACCCCCGATGCCATGAAGGCCGCCGAGTTCGTCGCCAACCTGCAACGCGAACTGGAGCACAGCCGCGAGCAGGAGGCCCTGCTGCGCGCCACGCTGGACTCGTCCGGCGACGCCATCATCACGGTGCGCGGCAACGGCCAGTATTACTACAACCGCGAGTTCCTGCGCATGTGGAACCTGCCGGAAGACGTGATGGTGAACCCCAATCGCGAGCAGTTGACCGCGATGCAGGCGGTCCAGGTGAAAGACCCGGCTCAGTTCCGGGCGCTGATCACCGATTGCGACCTGCACAGCGGGGACTTCCAAATCATCGAGCTGCGTGACGGCCGCATCCTGGAGCGACGGGCCACGCCGCAGCTGCTGCAAGGCGAAACGCTCGGCCGGGTCATCAATTACCGGGACGTGACGCAGCGCGTGCATTTCGAGCAGAAGCTGCTGTTCAACCAGGTCGTATTGGAGTGCTCGGGACCGATGATGTGGTTTGAAGTCTCGACACATCGGGCGCTGTTCGCGAACCCGGCCGCAGCCGAAGTGCTCGGCCGGCGCCCTGAAGAGCTCGTCGGCATGCACATCGAGCGCATCGACGCGATGTTTGCGCCGGCGGCCTCGCAACTGCTGGAAGCCGAGCTGGAGCGCAGCGGAAAGCCGATCAGCCTGAAGACGCGTTACCTGCGCAAGGATGGCCAGCAACGCAACGTCGACGTCACCCTGGCGGCGGCGCATGACGGCGGGCGCACGATCCTCATCCTCAACTTCAAGGACATCACCGAGGAAAAGGTGCAGGCGCGCGAGGCGCGCCGTCAGCAGGCGATGCTCGGCGCCCTGCTCGACTCGATTCCCGACAACATCGTCTACAAGGACCACCGTGGCGTGTACCTGGGCTGCAACGAGGCATTCGCGGCATTCGCAGGCCACTCGCGCGCGGAAATCGTCGGGCGCAGCGCCCATGACTTCTTCGACGCCGAGTCGGCCGCGCGCATCGACATGCAGGATCGCGAAGTGATCGATGCGCTGCAGAAGAAAAGCACGGAGGAGTGGGTCACCTACCCGGATGGCACCCAGGCCCTGATGGACATCGTGCGCAACCCGTTGCGCGACACCTCAGGCAACGTCCTGGGCTTGCTGGCCGTGGGCCGCAACATCACGCGCCGCAAGCTCCAGGAAGAGGAAGTTACCCGTGCCAAGGAGCTGGCCGAGGAAGCCACGCGCGCCAAGACCGATTTCCTCGCGAACATGAGCCACGAAATCCGCACGCCCATGAACGCGATCATCGGCATGACTCACCTGGCGCTCAAGACCGACCTCACAGCGCGCCAGCGCGACTTCATCGACAAGGTGCAGGTCTCCGCCAGGCACCTGCTGGGGATCATCAACGACATCCTGGACTTCTCGAAGGTTGAGGCGGGCAAGCTGGACATCGAGCACACCGGGTTCGAACTGAGGCAGTTGCTGGACAACGTGGCGGACCTCATTGGCGGGAAGGCCGCGGCCAAGGGCCTGGACCTGGTGTTCGACGTGGGCCCCGAAGTCCCGCCTTTCCTGGTTGGCGACGCGCTGCGTATCGGGCAGGTTCTTATCAACTACGCCAACAACGCCGTGAAGTACACGGAAACCGGCCGCGTCTGCATCTCGGTGCGCATCGACAGCGTGGGCATGGACGATATGGGCGTTCACTTCGCGGTGACCGACACCGGCATCGGCCTGTCGCAGGCGCAGCAGTCCCGGCTGTTCCAGAGCTTCCAGCAGGCCGACTCCTCCACCACCCGGAAGTATGGCGGTACCGGCCTGGGCCTCGCTATCTCGCGGCGGCTGGCCGAGCTGATGGGGGGTTCGGTCGGCGTGGACAGCAGCCCCGGCGAAGGCAGCAGGTTCTGGTTCAAGGTGCGGCTGGGCGTGGCCAGCGACAGCGCGCCGGCAGAGGCCGTACCGGTGGCGCACGACCTGGACGCCATCCGCGGCGCGCACGTCCTGCTGGTCGAGGACAACGAGATCAATCAGCGCGTCGCCAGCGAACTGCTGCAGGACGCCGGGTTTGAAGTCGAGATCGCCGCGCATGGGCTGGCGGCGCTGGCGATGGCGCAGCGCTCCCACTACGACTTGGTCCTGATGGACATGCAGATGCCTGTGATGGACGGCGCGACCGCCACGCAGGAGTTGCGCAAGATCCCGGCGCTGGCGACCCTGCCGGTGGTGGCGCTGACAGCCAATGCCATGGCACGCGACCGCGAGCTGTGCCTGGCCGCGGGCATGAACGACTTCATCAGCAAGCCAGTCGATCCGCAGGAGCTGTTCGCGACACTGCTGCGCTGGGTCAAGCCACGCAGCGCGCAAACTTTCGCAGCGCGAGACCCCGACAGCGCCGCACGGGCTGCCGCAGTCCCCATTGACCTGGCCGACGTTCCGGGCCTGGACACCACAGCTGCCCTCAAGCGGATGATGGGCAAGCGGCCACTGTACTTGGCGATGCTGAGGCGATTCGTCGAAGGCCAGCGCGACTGTGCGCTCAAGCTGCGCCAAGCAATGGACAGCGGCGACGAGCTGGGCGCGGAGCGGATCGCGCATACTGCCAAGGGCACGGCGGCGACCATCGGCGCGCTCGACCTGCCCGAGCGTGCCGGTGCTCTCGAGACTGCGATCCGCGAACGACGCCCCCGTGCCGAAGTTGATGCCCTGCTGCTGCCCTTCGAGAGCCGGCTGTCGCAATTGGTGGGCGACATCGAAACCTGCTTGCCCGTACCGGAATTGCTGATATAGCGCCCGGGCGGCACGCCGCCACCCGGAATGGCGCAAACTAGCGGGCATGGACACGCTGCTTCTGTCGCGCCTTCAGTTCGCCGCCAACATCAGTTTCCACATCCTCTTCCCGACGATCAACATCGCGTTGTGTTGGTTCCTGGTGTACTTCCGGCTGCGACACGGCGCCGCGAAGGGCACGGCACAAGCCCAGGCTTGGGAAGAAGCGTATTACCTGTGGACCAAGGTGTTCGCGCTCAGCTTCGCGTTGGGCGTGGTGTCGGGCATCACCATGAGCTTCCAATTTGGCACCAACTGGCCGGGCTACATGGAAAAGGCCGGCAACATCGCCGGCCCATTGCTCGGCTACGAGGTGCTGACTGCCTTCTTTCTTGAAGCAACCTTCCTTGGCGTGATGCTGTTCGGCCGCGGTCGCGTGTCGGACAGGGTGCACATGGTGGCCACGCTGATGGTCGCAGCGGGCACCACGCTGTCGGCCTTCTGGATCATCAGCCTGAACTCCTGGATGCAGACGCCGGCGGGCTACAAGATCATCGACGGCGTGATGCATGCCGACAACTGGTGGGCCATCGTCTTCAATCCCTCGTTCCCCTATCGCCTGGCGCACAAGCTGCTGGCTTCGACGCTCACCGCTTCTTTCCTGATCGCCGGCTTGTCGGCATGGCAACTCCTGCGCAACACCGCCAACTCGGGCACGCGGCGTGCGCTGCACACGGCAGTGGTGGCGGCAGCCATCGCCATCCCTTTGCAAATTCTTGCGGGCGACATGCACGGGCTGAACACGCTGCACCACCAGCCGGCCAAGATCGCGGCCATCGAAGGCATCTGGCACACCGAGAAAAGCGCCCCGCTCACCCTCTTCGGCTGGCCCAACGAAAAGGAAGGCCGCACCGATTTCGCGATCCAGATCCCCAAGCTGGCGAGCCTGATCCTCGCGCATGACATGGATGCGGTGATCAAGGGCCTGGATGAATTTCCCAATGCCCATCCGCCTGTGGCGCCAGTGTTCTGGGGCTTTCGCATCATGGTGGGCATGGGTGTGCTGATGCTGGCCGTGTCGTGGTGGTGCGCGTGGACGCTGTGGAGGAGCAAATCCGGTCGCCCTGAGCTGATCGAAGGGCTCTCGCGCTGGCAGCTGCGCGTGCTGGCCGCGATGACGTTTTCGGGTTGGCTGGCTACGCTGGCCGGCTGGTACGTCACGGAGATCGGCCGCCAACCCTTCCTGGTGTACGGCATCTTCCGCACCGCCGACTTGGTGGCCGAGCATCCGGCCGGGATGGTGCTGTCCACCCTTGTCGCCTACCTCGTGGTGTACGCTTTCCTTCTGGTTTCATATGTGCTGGTGCTGATGTACATGGCGCAGCACCCGGCCATGCCGACACCCGAAACGCCGCTGAGCCCCAAGGCCGCCACGCCCATCGGCGGGCCGGCATAACCGGAGCACCCCATGGAACTGACCTGGACTTCGATCCTGCCGCTGATCTTCATGGCGGTGATGGGCCTGTCGCTTCTGGCCTATGTGATCCTGGACGGCTACGACCTGGGCGTGGGCATCCTGCTGCCCTTCGCCACCGACGACGAGAAGGACATCATGGTGTCCAGCATCGGCCCCTTCTGGGACGCCAACGAAACCTGGCTGGTGCTGGGCATCGGCGTGCTGCTGATCGCCTTCCCCAAGGCGCACGGACTGGTGCTGTCGGCCCTGTATCTGCCGGTGGCCGTGATGCTGCTGGGCCTGACCCTGCGCGGCGTGTCGTTCGACTTTCGCGTCAAGGCGCGGGCGGCGCGCAAGGCGCTGTGGAATCGCCTGTTCTCACTGGGCTCGCTCATGACCGCGATGGCGCAGGGCTGGATGCTGGGCAGCTATCTCACCGGCTTTGACAACGGCGGGTGGTCGCTGCTGTTCGCGGCCGGCATCGCGCTCACGCTGCCCACGGCCTACGCCATGCTGGGGGCGGGCTGGTTGATCATGAAAACCTGGGACGCGCTGCAGGCCAAGGCCGTTGGCTGGGCTCGCGCCGTGCTGTGGCCGATGGGTGTGACGCTGGTAGGCATCTCGATGGCAACGCCGCTGGTCAGCCCCACGGTGTTTGACAAGTGGTTCAGCATGCCGCAGTTCATCGGGCTGCTGCCGATTCCAGTGGCCTGCGCCGCGGCGTTCTTCGCCGCCTTCCACGTGGTCCGAAACCCCAAGGTCGTTGCCGCGGGCTACGGCTGGGTGGTGTTTGCCAGCACGGTGCTGATCTTCATGCTGTCATTCCTGGGCCTGGCCTACAGCATCTACCCGTTCATCGTGATCGAGAAGCTCACCGTCTGGCAGGCCGCCAGCGCGCATGAGTCGCTGGTGGTGATCTTTATCGGCGTTGCGATCACGCTGCCCGCGATCATCGTCTACACGGTGTTCATGTACCGCGTGTTCTGGGGGCGGGCCGGGGTGCTCAGCTACCTGGCGCCGATCAAGGACGCTTGATTGACCGGCCGCAGGCCGCCCCCTATGCTCAGGCGGTGACAACCTCGATCAATGCGAACAGCGGTCCCCCAAAAGACCTGATCAGCACATTCATTGATGCATGCGGCCTGAGCTGGAAGCAGATGGCGCTGGCTGTTGCCGGCGTCCTGTTGCTGGCTCTGTTTCTGGCCGCCTACCTGGACGGTTATTTTTCCTCGGGTGTGGATTGGAGCTTTCGCAGCCAGGCGTATTTCGCGGTGACCATCCCCTACATGCTGGTCATGCTGCCGATCGGCAAGCGCTTGTGGGAGCGGGCCATGGAGGGCATACAGCCTTTGCTGCCTGGCCACGAACTGGCTCAACCTGAACTGTCCGTCAATCGCCGGCGCGAAGTCATCGTTCTGCTGGTGGGCCTGCTCATCGCCATTCCCGGTGTGATGCTCTTGGCGTGGCGTGAGGCAGGGCCGGGGCAGGGGCCGTGGACGACGGCGTACCTGGTTATGACGGGCCTCATCGCAAACTCCCTGTTCACCTGGATGGTCTACCTGGGTGCGCTCGGCTCGCTGCGAATCGCCGCGCTGTGCAAGCATGACTTAAGGATCGACGTGTTCCAGTCCAATGTGCTGACACTGTTCGCACGATGGAGCCAGTTCGGTTCGATCGCGGCCATCGGCGGCATTGCGCTGACCTTGCCATTGCAAACGCTGGAGACGCTGAAGAGTCCGGGCATCATCGTCTCGTATTCGGGCCTGCTGTCTTTCGCGGTCCTGAGCTTCTTCATCCCGCTGCGGCGCATTCACGGCGCGCTGGTGCGATCCAAAAACAGCAAGCTGGCGGTGATCCGCGTCAACCTGCAGAAAGTCCGCGCCGACCTCGAACAGCATGCAGGCGATGCCCGCACAACCGATATCACGGCGCTGCATTCCCGGTTTGCCGCGTGGAGCCTCTATGAGGAGCAGGTGAAGGCCGCGTCGACCTGGCCGTTCAACCACAAGATGGTCCGACAGGTGCTGGGCTCCACGCTTGTTCCTGCCACTATCTATTACCTCAAGGTGGCGGGCGGCGTGCTGTGGAAGCACCTGTTGCAGTGAGCGGCGCCGCGGCAGTGACGCCTACAGCAGCCGCGCCTTCGCCTCTTCGTATTCGCGCCTGAGCTTGGCCACGTAGGTGGCAACGGAAGTCACTTCGGTCACCGCGCCGATGCCTTGGCCACAGCCCCAAATGTCTTTCCAGGCCTTGGCTTTGCTGCCTTCTCCGGACGCGAAGTTCATGGTCTTCACGTCGCCTTCGGGCAGGTTGTCCGGGTCCATGCCGGCGGCCACGATGGAGGGCCGCAGATAGTTGCCGTGCACGCCGGTGAAGAGGCTGGAGTACACGATGTCGTCGGAGTTGCAGTCAACGATGGCCTGCTTGTAGGCGTCGCTGGCACGCGCCTCCTCGGTCGCGATGAAGGCCGAGCCGATGTAGGCGAAGTCCGCGCCCATGGCCTGCGCCGCGAGCACCTGGCCACCCGTCGCGATGGAGCCCGACAACGCCAGCGGGCCGTCGAACCACTGGCGGATTTCCTGGATCAGCGCGAAGGGGCTCTTCACGCCCGCATGGCCACCGGCGCCGGCTGCCACCGCTATCAGGCCATCGGCGCCCTTCTCGATCGCCTTCTTCGCGAAGAAGTTGTTGATGATGTCGTGCAACACCACGCCGCCGTAACTGTGGATGGCGTCGTTCACATCGGTGCGCGCGCCCAGCGAGGTGATGACCACCGGCACCTTGTACTTCACCACCATCTCCATGTCGTGCTGCAGCCGGTCGTTGCTCTTGTGCACGATCTGGTTGATCGCGAACGGCGCCGACGGATTTTCCGGGTTGGCCTTGTCATACGCCGCCAGCGTCTCGGTGATTTCGTGCAGCCATTCTTCCAGCTGCGCCGCGGGCCGCGCGTTCAGCGCTGGCATCGAGCCGACGATACCGGCCTTGCACTGCTCGATCACGAGCCTGGGGTTGCTGATGATGAACAGTGGCGCGCCGATGACCGGGATCGACAGGTTCTGCAGCGCGCGGGGAAGCTTGGACATGGGGTCTCCGGAGAGGGATCGGGGTCGGGATCGGAAATCGGACGCAGAGGACGCAGAGGACGCGAAGATTACGCAGAGAACGCAAAAGAAGACAAAAGAAAATTTCTGGTTTTCCTTTTGCGTCCTCTGCGAATCCTTTGCGTGCTCTGCGTCCCGGATGTCCGGTACCCGTGTTTAAAACATTTCCACGGGCAGCGCAGTCACACTGGCGGCACCTTCGACGATCGCGTCGCGCATGCCGGGCGCCTTGGACAGGATGTGGTCGGCGTAGAAGCGGGCCGTGGTGATCTTGGCTTCCATGAAGGCCTTGTCTTCGCCCTGCGCCGCGAGCTCCTGCGCGACCAGCAGCGAGCGCGCCAGCTGCCAGCCCGCCATCAGGTTGCCGGCGAGCATCAGGTAGGGCACGGAGCCCGCGAATACCGCGTTGGGTGACGCCTTGGTCTGGCCGGCCACGAAGTCGACCACGTCGCCGAAAGCCTTGCGCGCAGCGGTCAGGCGCTTGAGGACGCCGGTTGCCGCCTCGGTGCCGCTCTTGGCGAGCTCACCCTCGGTCTTCTCGATCTGCGCGGCGATGGCGCGCGCCACCTGGCCGCCATCCCGCGCGGTCTTGCGCCCGACCAGGTCATTGGCCTGGATCGCTGTGGTGCCTTCGTAGATGGTGAGGATCTTCGCGTCGCGGTAGTGCTGCGCCGAGCCGGTCTCTTCGATGAAACCCATGCCGCCGTGCACCTGCACGCCGAGCGAGGTCACTTCCAGGCTCATCTCGGTGCTGTAGCCCTTCACGAGCGGCACCATGAATTCATAGAACGCCTGGTTCTGCTTGCGCACATCGGCATCCGGGTGGTGGTGCGAGGCGTCATAGGCGGCAGCGGCCGTGGCCGCCATCGCGCGGCAGCCCTCGATGGAGGCGCGCATCGTCATCAACATGCGCTTCACGTCCGGGTGATGGATGATCGGCGCGCTCGCGTTGATGGAGCCGTCTACCGGACGCGACTGCACCCGGTCTTTCGCGAAGGCCACGGCCTGCTGGTAAGAGCGCTCGGCCACCGCGATACCCTGCGTGCCCACGGCATAACGCGCGGCGTTCATCATGATGAACATGTACTCGAGGCCCCGATTCTCCTGGCCCACGATGTAGCCGACCGCACCTCCATGGTCGCCGTATTGCAGCACCGCAGTGGGCGAGGCCTTGATGCCCAGCTTGTGCTCGATGCTCACGCAGTGCACGTCGTTGCGCGCGCCGAGAGAACCGTCCTTGTTCACCATGAACTTGGGCACGACGAACAGGCTGATGCCCTTCACGCCTTCGGGCGCGCCGGTCACGCGCGCAAGCACCAGGTGGACGATGTTGTCCGCCATGTCGTGCTCGCCATAGGTGATGAAGATCTTGGTGCCAAACACCTTGTAGCTGCCGTCGGGCTGCGGCTCGGCGCGGCTGCGCACCATGGCCAGGTCCGAGCCCGCCTGCGGCTCGGTCAGGTTCATGGTGCCGGTCCACTCGCCGCTGATCATCTTCTCGAGGTAGATCGCCTTCAGGTCATCGGAGCCGGCCGTGATCAGCGCCTCGATGGCGCCGTCGGTGAGCAGCGGGCACAGCGCGAAACTGAGGTTGGCCGAATTGAGCATCTCCACGCACGAAGCACCGATGGTCTTGGGCAGGCCCTGGCCACCGAAATCAGTGGGGTGCTGCAACCCTTGCCACCCACCTTCGGCGAACTGGCGAAACGCCTGCTTGAAGCCGGGTGTTGTCGTGACCACGCCATCCTTCCAGCTCGAAGGATTGCGGTCGCCGGAGACGTTGAGTGGCGCAACCACACCCTCATTGAACTTGGCGCATTCCTGGAGCACCGCTTGCGCGGTGTCGAAGCCTGCGTCCTCGAAGCCCGGCATCTTTGCCACCTCGTCGATGTTCGCGAGGTGGCGGATGTCGAACAACATGTCCTTGAGGGGGGCTTTGTAGCTCATTGATGTCTCCTGGTTTTGCCCCTTCCACCACCGGGGGAAGGTTGGGATGGGGGCCACGAGCATCGCGGCACCCCCACCCCTGCCCTCCCCCAGCGGGGGAGGGAGCGGATCGCTTAAAGTGCCGCGATCAGTTCGGGAATCGCCGTGAACAGGTCCGCTTCCAGCCCGTAGTCGGCCACGCTGAAAATTGGCGCTTCCGGATCCTTGTTGATCGCGACGATCACCTTCGAGTCCTTCATGCCGGCCAGATGCTGGATCGCGCCGGAGATGCCCGCGGCGATGTACAGCTGCGGCGCGACGATCTTGCCGGTCTGCCCCACCTGCAGGTCGTTGGGCGCGTAACCCGCATCCACTGCAGCGCGGCTCGCGCCGATCGCGGCGCCGAGCTTGTCGGCCAGCGGCGTCATCACTTCGTTGAACTTCTCGCTTGAACCCAGTGCGCGGCCGCCCGAGACGATGATCTTCGCGGCGGTGAGTTCGGGTCGGTCGTTCTTCGCGATCTCGTTGCCCTCGAACTTGCTCTTGCCGCTGTCGGGCGTGGCAGTGGCTGTCTCGACGGCGCCGGAACCGCCGGTGGCCGCAGCCGGATCAAAGCCGGTGGTGCGCACGGTGATCACCTTCTTCTCGTCCAGGCTCTGCACGGTAGCAATCGCGTTGCCGGCGTAGATCGGGCGCTCGAAGGTATCCGGGCTGTCGATCTTGGTGACGTCGCTGATCTGGCCGACGTCAAGCTTCGCGGCGACGCGCGGCGCGATGTTCTTGCCGCTGGCGGTGGCCGGGAACAGGATGTGGCTGTACGCGCCGGCGATTGCGAGCACCTGCGCCGCGACGTTTTCCGCCAGCCCGTGCGCGAAGTGTTCGCCATCTGCGTGGATCACCTTGGTGACGCCACCGATCTGTGCGGCTGCCTTGGCTGCTTCACCGGCGTTGTGGCCCGCGACGAGTACGTGAACGTCACCGCCGCATTGTGTGGCCGCTGTGACGGTGTTGAGGGTGGCGCCCTTGATGGTCGCGTTGTCGTGTTCTGCAATGACTAAGGAGGTCATGGTTGCTCCAGTTCAAATTCGGGGGCGGACTGCCAGGACGCAGAGGCCGCAAAGGATTCGCAGAGGACGCAAAAAAAACCCAGAAAAAATTTCTTTTGGATTCTTTTGCGTCCTCTGCGTAATCTCTGCGTCCTCTGCGTCCAGCTGTTCGTTGTTAGAGGACCTTAGCCTCGTTCTTCAGCTTTGCCACCAGCGTAGCCACGTCGGGCACCTTGATGCCGGCGCTGCGCTTGGGCGGCTCGGTTACTTTCAGGGTCTTCAAATGCGGCTTGATCTCCACGCCCAGGTCGGCGGGCTTGAAGATCTCGAGCTGCTTCTTCTTGGCCTTCATGATATTGGGCAGAGTCACATAGCGCGGCTCGTTCAGGCGCAAGTCGGTGGTGATCACTGCGGGCATCGACATCGATACGGTCTCGAGGCCGCCGTCAACTTCGCGTGTGACCCTTACCTTGCCGTCGGCCACTTCGACCTTCGACGCGAAAGTCGCTTGCGGCAAGTCGCACAACGCCGCGAGCATCTGGCCGGTCTGGTTGCAGTCGTCGTCGATCGCCTGCTTGCCCAGGATGATCAGGCCGGGCTGCTCCTTGTCGACCAGCGCCTTCAGCAGCTTCGCGACGGACAGCGGCTGCAATTCGTCGGTGCACTCCACCAGGATCGCACGGTCAGCGCCAATCGCCATCGCGGTGCGCAGGGTTTCCTGGCACTGCGCCACGCCGCAGGAGACGGCGATGACTTCGGTGGCAACGCCCTTTTCCCTCAGGCGGACCGCCTCTTCAACGGCAATCTCGTCGAAGGGGTTCATGCTCATCTTCACGTTCGCGATGTCGACGCCCGTGTTGTCCGATTTCACGCGGACCTTCACGTTGTAGTCGACCACCCGCTTGACCGGGACCAGGACCTTCATGGAGGTGCTCCTTTAAGAGTTTTGCGAATTGACGTTTACGTAAACTGGAATTCTAGGCGCGTGGACCTTCGGCCATTTTCATCCGGACGACGGAGCGTGAGTCGAATGAAAAAGCACGATCGTTCTTTTTTAGGATTATAGGGGCGTCCCGGGGCTTCGGCTTGATTTGTCGGCGGCACGACATCGCTTCGGCGACAGCCGAGGTTTGCCGACCGCGTGGTCGGTGAATTCGGGTAAGTCTGGACCGTGACGTGCATCGGCCCACCTTACAGTCATTCGCATCCCATCAGGAGCTTCCCCATGAAACGAATCGCCCTCGCCCTGGCCGCCGGAGCCGCTTTCGCGGCCCTCCCGGCCTCGGCCCAGACCGTGCTCACCACATCGAGCTGGGTGCCACCGACCCACGCCCTCACCCTCGCGCAGAAGGAGTGGTGCGACCTGGTGGAGAAGAACAGCGCCGGCAAGGTCAAGTGCAACCAGTTGCCGCGCGCAGTCGCTGCGCCGCCCGGCACGTTCGACGCAGTGAAGAACGGATTGGCCGATGTTTCCTTCACCGTTCACGGCTACACCCCCGGCCGGTTCGTGCTGACCAAGATTGCCGAATTCCCATTCCTGGGCGACAGCGCTGAATCGATCTCGGTCGCCTTTAACCGTGTCGCGAGCAAGTACCCGCAATTCGGCCAGGAACACCAGGGCATCCACGTGCTGACGTATTTCACGCACGGACCCGGCATCGTGTTCAACACGAAGAAGGCAGTGACGCGCGTCGAGGACCTGCAGGGCCTGAAGTGGCGCGTGGGCGGCGGCATCGTCAACGACATCGCGAAGGTCGTAGGCATGAACGTCACGCTCAAGCCCGCTACGGATTCCTATGAGCTGCTGTCGGGCGGCGTGATGGACGGCACCTTGTTCCCCGCCGAATCCATCGAGTCGTTCAAGATCGACAAGATCCTCAAGCACGCCACCGTGTTCCCCGGCGGCCTGTACAACACCAGCTTTGTCCTGATGATGAACCAGGCCAAGTACGACAAGCTCAGCCCCGACGAGAAGAAGGCTGTCGACGCCGCATCCGGCGAAGTCGCCTCGCGCATCATCGGCCGCCAGTGGGACAAGGCCGACCGCCGCGCGCACGCGCTGATGCAAGCCAATAACGTCCAGGTCACGAAAGCCGACGCGAAGTTCGTCGCCGACTTGAAGTCGCGCACCGGCAAGCTCGAGACCGACTGGGTGAACGACGCGCAGGCCAAGGGCCTGAAGGATGCCGCCAAGGTGCTGGCCGAATTCCGCGGCGAGATCGCCAAGCAGAAGTAAGACGGAGCGGCCGCGTAGGCCGGCACGAGGAACGGGGTGGTAGCCGCAAGGCGCCCACCCCGTTATGCTGAACGGGACAATGAAAAAACTACTCGACCTGCTATGCGGCGTGCTCTCGGGTTCCGCCCTGTTCGCCATCATGGCGCTTACCTTCTTCGACGTGATCGGGCGCAAGCTCGCCAACAACTCCATCCCCGGCTCGCTGGAACTGACCGAACTGCTGATGGTGGTCGTCATCTTCGCGGCGCTGCCGCTGGTGTCCGAGCGAGGCGAGCATGTGGCCTTCGACTCGCTGGACCACTACCTGGCGGCCTGGGTGCTCAAGGCACAGTCGGCTTTCATCAATGCGTTCTGCGGCGCGGTGCTGCTGGCGCTGGCCTGGCTGATGTGGAAAACCGGCAGTGACTTCATGGCTTCAGGCGAGACCACGGCACAACTGAAGATCCTCAAGGCGCCCTTCCTTTACGGCATGGCCGTGATGTGCGCGGTGACAGGCATCGTGCACTTCGCACTGATGGCCAAGCCGCCGGCCGAGCTGGCCGAAGGCGAAGGAGCCGTGCTGTGATCGAAGCCCTCATCGGATTCATCGCGATCTTCGTGCTCGCGCTGCTGCGCATGCCGCTGGCTTTTGCGATGGGCCTGGTCGGGTTCGCGGGCATCGGCCTCACGCGGGGCTGGCAACCGGCCCTCGCCAGCGCCGCGCAGGTGGTTTACGAGACGGGCTTTGCATACACGTTGTCGGTGATCCCGCTGTTCATCCTCATGGGTAACTTCGTCGCGCGGGCGGGCCTGGCGCACGAGTTGTTCCAGGCGGCGTATGCGTTCATCGGCCATGTGCGGGGCGGGTTGGCGCATGCCACCGTGGCGGCGTGCGCCGGCTTCGGCGCCATCTGCGGATCGTCCATCGCAACGGCCGCCACCATGAGCAAGGTGGCCTATCCCTCGATGCGCAAACTCGGGTACAGCGCGTCACTGTCCACCGGGGTGATGGCGGCGGGCGGCACGTTGGGCATCATGATTCCGCCGTCGACCATCATGGTGATCTACGGGATCATCACCGAGACCAACATCGGCAAGCTGTTTGCCGCCGGGGTGATCCCCGGCCTGCTCACTGCGGCTGCGCTGATGGGTTGCATCTCCATCATCACTGCACGTGATCCGCAACATGCGCCGCCCGGCGAGCGCACCTTGTGGCCCGACCGGTGGCGCGCCCTGCGTGGCATCTGGGGCGTGGCGCTGCTGGTGGTCGTGGTGCTGGGGGGCATCTACGGCGGCTTCTTCACGGCCACCGAAGGCGCGGGCTTCGGCGCAGCCGGAGCTTTCCTGTTCGCGTTGCTGCGCCGGCGCCTGACCTGGGCGATCCTGTTCCAGGTGCTGGTGGAGTCGGCGCGCACGACGGCGATGCTGTTCGCGCTGCTGATCGCCGCAACCATCTTCGCGAACTTCGTCAACTTCACCACCATGCCGAACGACCTGAAGGAGTGGATCACCCACCTGGGCCTGTCGCCGACGATGGTGGTGGCCGCGATGATGTTGATCTACGTGATCCTGGGCACGGTGATGGAAGAACTGACGATGGTGCTGCTCACCATTCCCCTCTTTTTCCCGATCGTCACCAGCATGGGGCTGGACCCGGTGTGGTTCGGCGTGCTGATCGTGATGATCGTGCAGATCGGCCTGATCTCCCCGCCGGTCGGCATGAACCTGTTCGTGCTGAACGCGCTGCTGCCGGAAGTGGGCCTGGGCCAGATCTTCCGCGGCTGCTGGCCCTTCGTCGGAGTGATGGTACTGATGCTGGGCGTCCTGATCGCCTTCCCGCAGCTCAGTCTCTGGTTGCCGTCGCTGATGAAGTGAGTCCTTCGCCCCGGACGTGCACCACGCGTTGCGGGTAAGGAATCTCTATCCCGGCTTCACGCAATCCGGCCAGGACGCGGATGTTCACCTCGGACTTCACGTTGACCTGGCCGTTCACCGGGTCCTCGATCCAGAAGAAGAGGCTGAACTCCAGCCCGTCGGGGCCTAGCCGCACCAGGTGCGCCACCGGAAGCGGCTCGCGCAGCACCCGGACATTGCCTGCCGCCGCGTCGCACAGGATGCGCTGCACCTGCTCCACGCTGCTCTCGTAGCCGACTGTCACGTCGGTATTGACCATCACGCGCGAGTCGGCCAGCGAGAGGTTTTCCACCCGCTCGGTGATCACCTTCTCATTCGGCACGATGGCTTCGCGCCCATTGTTGGCACGGATCAATGTGTAGCGGGTCTTGATGTCGGTGACCACGCCTTCGAAGTTGTCGACCTTCACTGTGTCGCCAATCCGCAGGGAGCGCTCGAACAGGATGACGAAGCCGCTGATGTAGTTGGCCGCAAGCTTCTGCAGGCCAAAGCCCAGGCCGACGCCGACGGCTCCGCCCAGCACTGACAGCGCCGTGAGGTCCACCCCCACGGCCGACAGCGCAAAGAGCAGGCCTAGCAGCAGCAGGATGGCGCGGATGGCATTGGCCGCCACCTTGCGCAACGACAGGTCGTGCAGCGTCTCGTTCAGGATCTTGCGTTCGAGCGCGGCGGAGATCCACAGCACGATCACCATGACGACGCCGGCCGAGAGAATGCCTTGCAGCATGGCCAGCAGGCTCACCTTGGTCTTGCCGAAGACGAAATGGATCGCATCCATCTCGTCGAGCACGACCGGCAGCAAGCCGACGATCCAGAGCACCGCCGCGATCCAGGCCAGCCAGGAGAACAAGCGCTCCACCAGCCGCGCGAAGCCTGAACGCGGAAACACCACCGTCAGCACGCGGGCCAGGAAGCGGATTCCAGCAAGCGAGATGAGGATGGGAATCCCGATGCGAAGGACGGTGGCCGGTTGGCGTGGCGCGAAGAACAGCAATGCGCCGTAGGCAAAGACAAGGGCCATGAGCGGAAACAGCAGCCCATCGAAGATGTGCCTGCCAAACCAGACCGAAGTGGCCGAACGCCGCCCACCTTGCAAAAACCAGCAAAGGCCCCAGGCCAGCGCCAGGCAGCCCAGCAGCACGCCGAACTCCAGCGGCACGCCGGAGTGGCCCAGGTCGCGCACCAGCTTGTCGATCTCGGTCATTGGAAAAGGGTCAGGGCTTCCAGGAAGGCTTGCGCTTTTCGGTGAAGGCCTTGAAGCCCTCCTGCGCGCAGCTGTCCATCATGTTCACCGCCATGGTCTCGCCCGCCAGTTGGTAAGCGGCAGCTATGCCCATCTCGCGCTGGCGGTACACCAGGTCCTTGCCCATGGCGAGCGCGGCACGCGGCTTGTCGAGAATGCTGGTGACCAGTTTTTCGATCTCCGCATCCAGATCGCCCGCTTCCACCACCCGGTTGACGAGGCCGCGCTCGCGCGCTTCGTCGGCGCCGATGAAGTCGCCGGTCACCAGCATCTCCATCGCCTGCTTGGCCGGTACGTTGCGCAGCAGCGGCACGCTGGGTGTGGAGCAGAACAGACCGAAGCTCACGCCGCTGACGGCAAACTTCGCTTCCTTCGCGGCCACCGCCAGGTCGCACTGCGCGACCAGTTGGCAGCCGGCGGCAGTGGCGGTTCCATGCACCAGTGCAATCACCGGCACCGGCAGTCGCAGGATCGTGAGCATCATGCGACTGCACTGGTCGAACAGCTTTCGGTAATAGTCCAGCGACGGGTTCTCCGACATTTCCTTCAGGTTGTGGCCGGGGCAGAACGCCTTGCCATTGGCCGCAATGACCACGGCGCGCGCACCATGGTCTTGCGCCACGCGGTCGAGCGCTGCCTGCAGTGCAGCCAGCATCTCTTCGGAGAGCGCGTTGAAGTTGCCCGGCCGGTTCATCGTGAGCCGGACCACGCCGCGGCCGTCGCGCTCGTAGAGCACGGCTTCGGTGCTGGTTTCGTTCATGTCATAAGTCCGCCAGGACGCGCACATGGGCCTCGACGCTGCGTCCCAGGGCGCTGAGGTTGTAGCCGCCTTCCAGCGACGAGACGATGCGGCCCGATGAGTACCGCGCGGCGATGTCCTTCAGGCGCATCGTGATCCAGGTGTAGTCGGACTCGGTAAGGCCCAGTTGCCCGAGGTCGTCCTCGCGGTGGGCGTCGAAGCCGGCGCTGATGAAGATCATCTCGGGCTGGAACTCCTCGAGCCTCGGGATCCACATCGCATCGATCAGTTCGCGCACCGCCGTGCCACGCGTATAGGCCGGGACCGGCAGGTTCACCATGTTCTTCGCATGCGGGGCGTCGCCGCTGAACGGATAGAAGGGATGCTGGAAGAAACTCACCATCAGCACGCGATCGTCACCGTTGAGGATGTCTTCCGTGCCGTTGCCGTGGTGGACGTCGAAATCGACGACGGCGACGCGCTGCAGCCCGTGCCGGTCCAGGGCGTAGCGGGCGCCGATCGCGATGTTGTTGAAGATGCAGAAGCCCATCGCATGGTCGTGGCAGGCGTGGTGGCCGGGCGGTCGCACCGCGCAGAACGCATTCTCCAGCTCGCCGGCCATCACCGCATCCACCGCCGCCAGCACAGCGCCGGAAGCCCGCAGCGCCGCGGTCCAGCTGTGGATGTTCATTGCAGTGTCGGGGTCGATCCGCGCGTAGGGCTGGCCGCCTGCGGCGATTTCATCGGCCAGCTCCGCACCCAGGCCGCGCATCGCGGCAACGTGGAGCTTGTCGTGGGCCAGCTCGATGTCGCTGGAGGAGGCGAGCGGCGCCTCGCGGCGGTCCAGGGCGTCCATCACGCCGGTCACCAGCAGGCGGTCCTCGATCGCGTCCAGCCGCTCGGGGCATTCGGGGTGGCCCGAGCCCATCTCGTGGCGCTTGCAATCGGGGTGCGTGAAAAACCCGGTTTTATTCATCTGCGTGCTCGGCATGCGCCGTTTTCGGCTAACGTCACGCCTCATATGGAAGCTCAACAGAAACTCAAGGCGCTGCTGGACCAGCTTAACACGGTGGTCGTGGGCAAGGCGCCGCAGGTGCGCGACTGCGTGGCCTGCCTGCTGGCTGGTGGCCACCTGCTGATCGAAGACGTTCCCGGCGTGGGCAAGACCACACTGGCGCACGCGCTGGCACGCTCCTTCGGGCTGCACTTTTCCCGGGTGCAGTTCACCGCCGACCTGATGCCCAGCGACCTGTCGGGCGTGTCGATCTACGAGCGCGGCAAGGAAGCCTTCGTCTTCCACGCGGGCCCGATCTTTGCGCAGGTGTTGCTGGCCGACGAGATCAACCGCGCCAGTCCGAAGACGCAAAGCGCCCTGCTCGAAGCGATGGAAGAAAAGCAGGTGACCGTGGAAGGCGAAACCCGTCCCCTGCCTTCGCCCTTCTTCGTGATCGCCACGCAGAATCCGCATGACCAGCTGGGCACGTTCGCGCTGCCCGAGTCGCAGCTCGATCGCTTCCACATGCGCATCTCGCTCGGATACCCGGACCGCGCCGCTGAGCGCGAGCTGTTCTCGGGCGCAGACCGGCGCGGCATGGTCGATGCGATGAAGAACACGCTCACGCCTGTCGATCTGCAGCTGTTGCAGCAGAAGGTGCTCCAGGTCCATGCGGCCGAGCCCTTGCTCAATTACGTGCAGGACCTGGTGGCCGCGACGCGTTCGGGCCGCTGGTTCCTGCAGGGCCTCTCGCCACGCGCCGGCATCGCCGTGATCCGCGCCGCCAAGGCCAACGCAATGCTGAGCGGTCGTGACTACGTGGCGCCCGACGACGTGCAGGCCGTGCTGCCGCAGACGGTGGCGCACCGCATGATCCCGGTGGGCGATGCCGGCCGCGGCCCGATCGAGCAGGTGCGGGCGATGCTGGAGGCTGTTCCCTTGCCATGAGTGGTGCGCAGCTCACGCTCAACCCTTTCACCTTTGCGCGGGGCAAGTTCCGGCAATGGTGGCAGTCGAGGCTGCCCCTG
Organism: Ramlibacter sp.; assembly: GCA_046595775.1. Classification (GTDB taxonomy): domain Bacteria; phylum Pseudomonadota; class Gammaproteobacteria; order Burkholderiales; family Burkholderiaceae_C; genus Ramlibacter. Next base: position 20,352 of record JBKJOM010000171.1, read on the forward strand.
TCGGACACCATCACGCTCACGCAGCGCAATGTCTACATCCTGCCGACACGTCCCGGCTTCATGTTGCTGGCAACCCTGCTGGTCTTGGTCATCGCATCGATCAACTACCAGTTGAACCTGGGCTACCTGCTCACATTCCTGCTCACGGGCTGCGGTGTGGTGGGCATGCATGTGTGCCACGGCACCTTGCGCGGCCTGACCATGAACCTGTCCACGCCCGATCCGCAGTTCGCCGGTGTCAGCGCAACGCTGCGCATCACGCTGATCAACGAGCGCAAGTCGACCCGGCACGGCATCGGCATGGCCGTGCTCGACGCCACGCACGAGGACCGCTGGGCCTACACCGACGTTCCCGCGCTGGGCAGCAGCGTGGTGCAAGTTGCCTTCAAGCCCGAGCGGCGCGGCCTGCACCGCGTACCGCCGCTGACAGCGGAGACGCGCTTTCCGCTGGGCACCTTCCGCGTTTGGACGGTGTGGCGGCCCGCCGCACAAGTGCTGGTCTATCCGGCGCCCGAGTCTTTCCCGCCGCCACTGCCGCCGGGCGAGCCGCGTGCCGGCGGCGCCGCGAACGCGCGCGTGCAAAGCACCGGAGAGTTCGATGGCGTGCGTGCCTACCGCCGCGGTGACCCGATGAAGCTCGTGGTCTGGAAAAAAGCTGCGAAGGCCGATGAACTGGTCAGCCGCGACATGGAGCAGGCGCAGCGCTACGAACTCTGGCTGGACTTCACGCAGACCGGCATCGCCGACACCGAGCACCGCATCTCGCGCCTGACCGCATGGGTGTTGCAGGCCGAGCGCCTCGGCCTCGACTACGGCCTGCGCCTTCCCGGCCAGCAAGTCGCGCCCGCGTCGGGCGAAGTGCACAAGCGGCGCTGCCTGGAGGCATTGGCCACATGTTGAGCCTGCGCGCCCGCATCGATGCGCTGCCTCGCGACAGCCGCGACACCCTGTTCCTGCTGGTGGTGATCGGCTGGATCATCGTTCCGCAGATCTCGCACCTGCCAGCATGGTGCGTCGCCTTCGCGGCGGGCTTGCTGGTCTGGCGTGGCTGGCTGGCGGTAGCGTCGCGGCCCCTTCCCGGCGGCTGGTGGGTGATAGGGACGCTTGCGATCGCCGTGACGGCGACGCTCGTCACGCATCGCACCGTGCTCGGCCGCGACGCAGGGGTGACGCTCATCGTCGTGCTGCTCGCGCTCAAGACGCTGGAGCTGCGCGCGCGGCGTGACATTTTTGTGGTGTTCTTTCTGGGCTTCTTCACGATGCTCACGAACTTTTTCTTCTCGCAGTCGCTCCCCGTGGCCGTGGCCATGTTGCTGGCGCTGCTGGGGCTGTTGACGGCGCTGGTCAACGCGCACATGCCGGTAGGCAAGCCCCCGCTGTTGCAGGCCGCGCGCACCGCGGGCTGGATGACTTTGCTGGGCGCGCCGGTGATGGCAGTGCTGTTCGTGCTGTTTCCGCGTTTCGGCCCGCTGTGGGGCATGCCGGGCGATTCGATGAGCGGCCGCAGCGGCTTGTCGTCGTCAATGCAGGTGGGCAACCTGGCCTCGCTGGCGCTGGACGAATCGATCGCAATGCGAATCCGCTTTGAGGGCGAAGTGCCGGCCCAGCGCGATCTGTATTTCCGCGGGCCGGTGCTGTCCACCTTCGACGGCCGCGAGTGGCGGCCGCTGCAGCAGCGCCTGCGGGTGCGCGGGCCGTTCTCCGGCCAGGGGGCGCAACTGGAGATCGGAGGTCCGCCGGTGCGCTATGAAGTGACGATGGAGCCGAGCAATCGGCCGTGGCTGATGGTGCTGGACGCAGTGCGCGATTCGCCGCAGGTGCCGGGTGCCGAGACGGTGATGACCAGCGAGCTGATGTGGATCGCCAGCCGGCCGGTCACCGACCTGCTGCGCTTCAAGGCCGAGAGCTACACGCAGTTCCGCCACGGGCCGCGCAACCTGGGTGGGTTGCCGCTGGAATATCTCGAACTGCCGGCCGACTACAACCCCCGCACCATCGCCCTGGCTGCGCAGATGCGGGCCGACCCGCAGCTCGCAAGCGGTGGCAACGTGGCGCTGGTCAACGCCGCGATCAAGCGTTTGCGCTCGGGCGGCTACAGCTACACGCTGGACCCGGGCGTGTATGGCCAGCACACCGCCGACGAATTCTGGTTCGACCGCAAGGAGGGCTTTTGCGAACACATCGCATCGGCCTTCGTGGTCCTGCTGCGTGCCATGGACATCCCGGCGCGGGTCGTTACCGGTTACCAGGGCGGTGAGCGCAACCCGGTGGATGATTTCTGGATCATCCGCCAAAGCGATGCGCACGCATGGACCGAGGTGTGGTTCGCCGGCCAGGGCTGGGTGCGGGTGGACCCGACTTCGGCCGTGGCGCCCGGGCGCACCGGCACTTTCCAGCGGTTGCAGCCGCCCCGCAATGCGGTCGCGGCCGCGTTCAGCGCCGTCACACCCAACCTCGCGGCCAATCTGCGCGCGATGTGGGAGGCCGTCAACAACGGCTGGAACCAATGGGTGCTGAACTACACGCAGAGCAAGCAACTGAACCTGCTCAAGGACATCGGCTTCGAGTCGCCCAGCTGGGAGGACCTGAGCTATGTGTTGCTGGCCCTGATCGTGATCGTGGCGCTGGGCGGTGCGGCCTGGACACTGTGGGACCGGCGCCAGCACGATCCCTGGTTGCGCCTCTTGTACCGGGTGCGCAAGCGCCTGGTCCGCGCGGGCTTCGAAGTGCCTGCTGCTGCCCCACCGCGCCAGATAGCGACGGCCGTCACAGCACGCTACGGGGAGTCTGCGGCACCATTGGCGCAGTGGCTGCTCCAGTTGGAAGTGCAGCGTTACGCGCGCGGCGGATCCCCATCGCTTTTCGCCTTGCAGCGCCAATTCAATAACCTCACCTGGCCTGCCTGATGCATTTTTTGGTGAAGTCATTGCTGATAGCCATGACGCTGGCTTGCGGTGCGATGCCCGCCCTTGCCGGCGCGAAGGCGCCACGCAAGGGTGCGAGCGCGGAACGCACGCCGCAGCGGGGCTTGCCGTACGCCCAACGCGAAGATGCAATGCAATGGGCTGACGAAATGGCGCTGCGCCGCGGGCTCGACCGCGAGTGGGTGCGGGCCGCTGTCGGCCGTGCACAGCTGTTGCCCGTTGTCGTGCGACTGATGCAGCCTGCACCACCCGGCACGGCCAAGAACTGGCGGGTGTACCGGAGCCGCTTCAGCGACCCGACCCGTATCGCGGCAGGCGTGAAGTTCTGGCAGGAAAACCAGGCCGCACTGGACCGTGCCGAACGCGAGTACGGCGTGCCGCCGGAGATCGTCGTGGGCATCATCGGCGTGGAAACCATCTACGGCCAGCAGATGGGAAACTTCCGGGTGATCGACGCCCTGGCCACACTGGCGTTCGACTATCCGCCGGCGCACCGCCGCGCAGCCGAGCGCTCGGCGTATTTCCGCGGCGAGCTCGATCAGTTCCTCACGACACAGTCTGCCGCCGGCATCGACCCGATGCAGCCCCTGGGCAGTTATGCCGGGGCTACCGGCATGCCGCAGTTCATGCCCAGCAGCCTTGCGAAGTGGGCCGTTGACTTCGACGGCGACGGGCGCATCGACCTGATCCGCAGCCCGGCCGACGTGATAGGCTCCGTCGCGAATTATTTCAAGAGCTACGGCTGGCAGCCCGGCCTGCCCACGCATTTCCCAGTGACCTTCGACACCGCCACCCTCGACAAGGAGGCCCTGCTTGCGCCGGACATCCTGCCTACCTTCAGCGTGGCCAGTTTTACCGCCAAGGGGGCCGTGGTGGAAGGCCCGGCCCTGGAGCACAAGGGGCCGCTGGCCCTCATCGAATTGCAGAACGGCGACGCCCCACCCGAGTATCTGGCGGGCACCGAGAACTTCTATGCGATCACCCGCTATAACTGGTCCAGTTACTACGCGATGGCGGTGATTGAATTGGGACGTGGAGTCAAAGCGGCGCTGGCCGCCGACAATGGGCAGGGGCCGGGTTCATGATCACACTGGACTCCTGGCGCGGGATATGGCGCGAGCTGGGCGCAGCGGATGGCGACGAGGAGCTCTTCAGAAAGCTCGTGTCGTGCTGGAGCGAAAAGCATCGCCGCTATCACACGCTGCAGCACCTTCGCGAGTGCTTCGACCAGTTCGATGCCGCGCGCCCCGGGGCGCGCCAGCCCGCAGAGATCATGCTGGCGCTCTGGTTCCACGACGCCTTCTACGACCCCACCCGGGACGACAACGAGAGGCGCAGCGCCGATTGGGCGCGCGACTGCGCGCTCAAGCAGGGCCTGTCCACCGCCACGGCGCAGCGCCTGCACGACCTCGTGATGGCCACCTGCCACGAAGCCGTGCCGGACGACGACGACGCCAAGCTGCTGGTCGATGTGGACTTGTCCATCCTGGGCGCGGAGATGGCACGCTTTGACGAATCGGATGAGCAGATCCGCGAGGAGTACTCGCATGTGCCCGAGGACGACTACAAGGAAGGGCGCAGGAAGGTGCTGCGCGGCTTCCTCGACCGGCCCCGGCTTTACACAACCGACCGGTTCCATGGCATGCTGGAAGCCCGTGCACGCGAGAACCTCGAGCGTGCACTTTCGCGCCTTCACTAGCGCCTCGGGCAAGCGCCCAACCAACAGGAGCCACGCATGGGTTTTTTCAGCAAGATATTGGACAAGCTCGGCTTTGACGCCGGCGCCGGAAAAGTCGATGACATGTTGCACACGCCGGTGCCACCGAAGCAGCCCGACACATCCGTGGCCGGTGCCGGGGCGGCGCCCGCAGTCAAGCCGATCACCCAGGTCGATGTGGTGGCGCAGTTGGAAGCCAAGGCCGCTGCCAACTCCCAGCAACTGAACTGGCGAACTTCCATCGTCGACCTGCTCAAGTTGCTCGATATCGACAGCAGCCTGCAGGCGCGCAAGGAGCTGGCTGTCGAGCTGGGTTGCCCCGCGAACCTGATGGGCGATTCGGCCCAGATGAACATGTGGCTGCACAAGACCGTGCTGCAGAAGCTGGCCGCCAACGGCGGCAATGTGCCTGCCAACTTGCTGGATTGAGCGGAAAGGCCGGGGCCGCGCCGGCCCCGGCGGTCAAAGCGAGCCGTTGACGCGCAGTGCTTCCAGGCGAAGCGCGATCGACTGCTCAATGTCGCTCAGCTTGCGTTGCAGCTCGATGCGTTCCGCGCCTGTTGCGGCTTGAACAGCCGCCGTCAAGGCGGCGCGCTCATGGAACATCTCGACTTCGGGCGGAACGAAGCCGGAGTCCTTCAGGATCTTGAACGGCATGCGCAGTGCATCGGGCGTCTCATGCCAGCCCTGCGCGGCCTCCATGGGTTTGCCGAAACTCTTGGCGGCTTTCAGTTCGCCCGAAGCCAGCGCCTCGCTCAGGTGCCGGCCGATTTCCTCGTCTTGTGTTGGCATGGCGTTTCCCCTTCAGGTCGGAGCATAACGCCGGACCGGCCTCAGTCTTGTTTCGGCGCCGCCACCAGCACCAGGCTTTGCAACTGCCCGCCCGGCTTCTTGACCACCAGCCGCGTGGACTGGCCGACGTCGCGCCGCAGGTAGGGCTTGAGGTCGTCGGCCTTGGTGCCGGCAACCACGCGGCCTTCGACCTCAACGATCAGGTCGCCGGCCGCGATGCCGGCATTGGCGGCGGGTGACTTGGGCTCGACTTTCTCGATGCGGACCGACTTGAGTGTCGGGTTGAGAAAAAAGCCTTCGCCATCGACCGCGATGGCGAAGCCGAAGTAGCCGCGATCGGCAGCATAGGTGGTGGCAGCGCAAAGCGCCAGGGCAGCGAAGGTGAGGGATCGGATCAGCATGGGCCGCGATACTAACCGTTCGCGGCCATGCGCTCCTCCAGCGCCGCGACAACCCGCGCAACCTGCCGCGCGCGGGGCTCGCCAACGCCCCGGCGGAACAGGCGCATCGACGGGTACCACGGCGAATCTTCGCGGTCGAGCAGGTAACGCCAATCGGCGTTCGGCGGCAGCATCACCCACACATCTTTCCCCATCGCGCCGGCCAGGTGGGCGATCGACGTATCGACGGTGATCACCAAATCAAGGTTTTCGATCATCGCCGCGCTGTCGGTGAAGTCGTCCCACTGCGGCGTGAAGTCGGGCAGCTGCAGCGGGTCCGGCGTGATGTCCGTCAACTCGCCCACATTGCCCTTCTGCAGGCTGAAGCACTGCAAGCCGGGCAGCTCCAGCACCGGCAAGAGATGGGACAGGCGCATCGCGCGATTGACGTTGTTCACCTGCGCCTGCGAGCCGGACCAGGCCAGGCCCACGCGCAAGCTTCCCTGTGCAGGCGGCAGGCGCACGGCCCATTCGTCATGCCTGGCCTGTGGGGCGCACAGGTAAGGCACACGCGCCGGAATGTTCTCGAGCGTGGTGCCGTAGTGCATCGGCAGGTCGAGCAAGGCAACGTGATGCTCGGCCTGCAAGGTGCGCCCCGGGATCAGGCACAACACGCCGGGGAAACTGTGCTCCACCAGCGCGACCAGGTCGTCCTGGATCACGCAGGACACGGTGGCGCCATCGCGCTGCAGGTCAGCGACATAGCGGATGAACTGGATCACATCGCCCAAGCCCTGCTCGGCGTAGATCGCGATGCGCTTGCCTTGCAGTGGCTGCAGCTCGCGGCCTTTCCATTCCACTTCGGGCTGGAAGAAGCCGGGGCGCTTCATGCGGTCGGTATCGTTCCAGCGCAGGTGGTATTGGCGCCAGCCCTCCTCCAGGCGGCCCGCCAGCAGCAGTGTGAAGGCAAGGTCGATCTCGGACAGCGATAGGCCGGGTTGCAACACGAGAGACTTGCGCAACCAGTGTTCGGCCTCCTGAAGGCGATTGAGGTTCAGGTAGGCCGTGCCCAAAATGCGCACGGCGAACGGATGCGTGGGCGCCAGCTCCACGGACTTGAGCGCGTGAACCAGCGCGGCGTCGAACTCCTCGACCCGCCACAGCACGCCTGCGAGGTCGACATGCGCCTCCATGAAGTCGGGCCTGCGCGCAATGGCCTGGCGGTACAGCGACACGGCCTCGTCGACCGCCGCGGTCTGCTCCAGGCAATAGCCATAGTTGAGCATCACGCCTGCGTCCTGCGGCAGCAATTCATGCAGGCGCTCATACGACGCCAGAGCCTTCGAATACGACTTGCGGCTCAGATGGTGATCGGCCAGCGCCTGTAACAACTTGATGGAGTCGGGATTGACGGCCACGGCCGTGGAAAGGAGCGGGTCGACCTCGGTATCGCGCTTTAGCTGGACCAGCAGGCGCAATACCTCCAGCCAGAGTTCCTCGCGCTCGGGCGCGACGCGGCAGGCATCGGTCAGCCAGGCGACCGCGGCCCACCCATCGCGAAGGCCCGTGAACGCCTGCGAGATGCCCACGCGTGGTTCCCAGGCGGCGGGCTGCTGCTGCAACGCCACACCGAACTGTTGCACGGCTTCGTGGAAGCGGCCGCCCCCCATCAGGGCCAGGCCCTGCTCCATCGGATTGCCGGGAACGCTCAAGCCTTGGCCGGAATGAGGAAGTCGCGGCTGATGCGCGAACCGAGCTCGTTCACCCGGTCGAGGAACTGCGTGAGGAAGGCGTGCAGGCCTGTCGCGAGGATCTCCTCGATGTGTCCGTACTGCAGGTCGGCGCGCAGCTTGCCCGCGCGGCGCCGCGTTTCAGCCGACTGGTCGTTGGCGACCAGCGCGAGGTTGCTCACCACCTCGTTCATGCTGGCGTGCAGCGAGCGCGGCATGTCAGGCCGCAGGATCAGCAGCTCGGCCACGCGCTCGGGCTTGATCACGTCGCGGTATACCTTGCGATAGATCTCGAAGCCCGAGACCGACCGCAGGATCGCACTCCAGTGGTAGAAGTCGTACTCCAGGTCCTTCTCGCTCGCGGCGCCGAAGAAGTCGCTCTGCACTGCATGGAACTTCACGTCCACGAGGCGCGCCGTGTTGTCGGCGCGCTCGAGGAAAGTACCCAGGCGCATGAAGTAAAGCGCCTCGTCCATCAGCATCGTTCCCACCGTGACACCGCGCGACAGGTGCGAACGGAATTTGACCCACTCGAAGAACTGCCCGGGGTCGTTGTCGAATTGGCGCGTCTGCAGCATGCGGTTGACCTCCAGCCAGGTCTGGTTCTGGGTTTCCCAGGCTTCGGTCGTGAGCGATCCGCGTACGGCGCGCGCGTTCTCACGCGCAGCCTTCAGGCAGGACACGATCGATGACGGGTTGCTCAGGTCGCGCACCATGAACTCGAGCACATCCCTGGGGGTGACGTCTCCATGCTTCTTCTCATAGGCCGGCAGCAGCTCGCTGATCGATAGCAGCCCCTGCCACCCAACCTGGGCAACGGCGGCAGATTGGGGCAGCAGCGAAGTCTGGTAATTGACGTCGAGCATGCGCGCAGTATTCTCGGCCCGCTCGGTGTAGCGGGACATCCAGAAAAGATGGTCTGCAGTTCGGCTCAGCATCGCTTGGCTCTCTAGTTGGTTGGGGTCAGAGCTGAAGATCTGACCCGCAAGATCTCACACTTCCAGAATCCAGGTGTCCTTGGTGCCGCCACCCTGGGACGAATTGACAACCAGCGAGCCTTCCTTCAGCGCCACGCGCGTCAAACCGCCGGGCACCATCTGCACGACCTTCCCGGAGAGCACAAAGGGCCGCAAGTCGATGTGGCGCGGCGCAATGCCGCTCTCGACGAAGGTGGGGCAGCTCGAGAGCGAGAGTGTGGGCTGCGCGATATAGCCCTCGGGGTTGGCCTCCACGGCCTTGCGGAAATCCTCGATCTCCTGCTTCGTGGCGGCGGGGCCGACCAACATGCCGTAGCCGCCGGCGCCGTGCACTTCCTTGACCACCAGGTCCTTCAGGTTGGCCAGCGTGTACTTCAGGTCGTCCGGGTTGCGGCACGCGTAGGTGGGCACGTTCTTGAGGATCGGCTTCTCGCCCAGGTAGAACTCGATCATCTTGGGCACGTAGGGATAGATCGACTTGTCGTCGGCGACGCCGGTGCCGATCGCATTGCAGATCGTCACGTTGCCGGCGCGGTAGGCATCGACCAGCCCGGCGCAACCGAGTGTCGAAGTCGGGCGGAACACCGACGGGTCGAGGAAGTCGTCGTCCACGCGGCGGTAGATGACATCGACGCGCTTGGGTCCGCGCGTCGTGCGCATGTAGACGAAGCGGTCCTTCACGAACAGGTCCTGGCCCTCGACCAGCTCCACGCCCATCTGCTGGGCCAGGAACGCGTGCTCGAAGTACGCGCTGTTGTACATGCCGGGCGTGAGCACGACCACCGTGGGGTCGGGGGCGCCGGGCTGCGCGGCGGAGCGCAGGGTTTCGAGCAACAGGTCGGGGTAGTGCATCACCGGCGCAACACGGTGCGAGCTGAACAGGTCGGGGAAGAGCCGCATCATCATCTTGCGGTCTTCCAACATGTAGGAAACGCCGCTGGGCACCCGCAGGTTGTCCTCCAGCACGTAGTACTCGCCCTCGCCCTTTTCGTTGGGCGCGCGCACGATGTCGACACCCGCGATGTGCGAATACACGCGATGCGGCGTGTACACGCCCATCATCTCCTTGCGGTATTGCGCGTTGTTCAGCACCTGGTCCGCCGGGATCACGCCGGCCTGCAGGATTTCCTGCTCGTGGTACACGTCGTGCAGGAAGCGGTTCAGGGCCGTGACACGCTGCACCAACCCCTTTTCCATCTCCTGCCACTCATTGGCCGGAATGATGCGCGGGATCAGGTCGAAAGGGATCAGCCGCTCGGTGCCCGAGCCATCTTCGTCCTTGGCGCCGTAAACCGCGAAGGTGATGCCGACGCGCCGGAAAATCATCTCCGCTTCCTCGCGGCGGGCCTGCATGCTGTCCTGCGGCTGTCGCCCCAGCCACTGCGCGTAGTCCCGGTAATGGTCGCGCACGCCTTGCACCTGCGACTGGCTCATGCCGCCCAGCGACTGGGTCTGGAATTGCAGTTGTCCGCCCGCGGGCAACTGGGAGAACATCTCGTCGAATTTGTGCATGAAGGCTTTTATCTCCAAGGGCAACAGGATAGCAATTTCCGCGCCCTGTGCGGCCCGCGGATAGCGCATTCGCCTTTGCCTCACGGCACTCGATGGTGCCAGTAGCGCCTGGCCACTTGCCTTTGACAGTCGGGGGCATCCGGCTGCCACGATCGCCAAGCCACGGCCCCACACCGGGGCGAGTCGAGCACCGCGATGCTCCGGTCGTCGTAGCGCTCCATCACCGGCGCAGCGGGATGGCCGAACCGGTTGCGGTAGCCGGCCTGCACCAGCGCCAGCGATGGCGACACCGCATCCAGGAAGGCAGCGCTGGACGAAGTCTTGCTGCCGTGGTGCGGAACCAGCAGCACATCGGCCTTGAGCGCGGCGCCTTGCGCGACCAGCCGCCTTTCCTGGGGCAGTTCGATGTCGCCGGCCAGCAAGGCTGTCTTGGGTCCATTCGAGATGCGCAAGACGCAACTGATCGCGTTGGGTTTGGGGGTGCCGCCGTAGTCGGCGGGCGTAGGGTGCAACACCCGGAAGTCCACACCATCCCACTGCCAGCGCTGGCCCGCGACGCAGCGGGTGGCCGGACGCACAGACTGCAGTTCATGCGAATCCTCGATCGAGCTGAGCAGGGTGGCCTGCGGCTGCATGTTGAGCACTGCGAGCGCCCCGCCGGTATGGTCACTGTCGCGGTGGCTGAGGACCAGCGTGTCGACCCGCTCATCGAAAGCCCGCAGCAGCGGCGCCAGCACACGATGGCCGGCATCGCTCTCCGGGCCGTAACGCGGACCGCTGTCGTAGACCAGCGTGTGCGTCGCGGTGTGCACGATGACGGCATTGCCCTGCCCTACGTCGGCCGCCAGCAGCTCGAATTCGCCCGGCGCAGGACGCAAGGGCTGCCAGAGCAGGACCGGCAGCAACAACGGAAGGCCCAGCGCGCGCAGCGGCACCGGCAAGCGCATGACCAGTAGCAGGCCACCCGCCACTCCCGCGGCGCCGGCCCATGCAGGCGGCGCCGCCGTCGACCAGGTTGCGAAAGGCAAGGCGGCCAGCCATTGCAGGTATGCCGAGAGCACTTGCACTGCTGCGGCGGCGACAGCCCATATGCCGCTGAAGGCCACGCCGGCCATCGCGAGCGGCGTGACGACGAGCGTGACCCATGGAATCGCTACCGCGTTGGCCAGCAGTCCCACCAGGGAGACCTGCCCGAACAACAACAAGGTGAGCGGCGTGAGGGCGAGCGTGACCACCCATTGCTCGTGCAGGGCCGCGCGCAATGAAGCAGCGACTCGCCGCCATTTCGCATCGGTTTGTGCAACCGGATCTCCGCCCGGGTCCGCTGCGAACAGCACCCCGACCGCAACGAAACTGAGCCAGAAGCCCGCTTGCAGGAGAGCCCACGGGTCGATCGCCACCACCACCGCACAAGCGAGCAGCCACACCTGCGGCCAGGGCCAGCGCCGCCCCGTCCAGCGCAGGATGCCGACGGTGGCCAGCATCCAGATCGTGCGCTGCGCGGGCACGCCCCAGCCGCTGAAGAGGGCGTAGCTGGCCGCGAGCATCGCGCCTCCCGCCAAGGCGGCGTGTTGTGCGGGCCAGGCCAGGCACAGGCGGGCGCTGCGCCGCCAGAGCGCAGCGACGGCCAGCGAGGCGGCCCACGCAAACATCGTGATGTGCAGCCCCGAGATGCTCATGAGGTGCGCGACGCCGGTGGCGCGGAACACATCCCAGTCGGCGCGGTCGATGGCGTTCTGATCGCCCACCACCAGCGCCGCGAGGATGCCCGCGACCTTTCGGTCCTCGACACGCGCGTAGACCGCCTCGCGCACCGACTGGCGCGCGAATTCGACAGGGTGCCGCCACCACACCGAATCCAGTCGTTGCGGCGGTGCGTCGCGCGGGCCGGCTCGAACGTAGCCCGTGGCCTGCAGCCCTTGCTCCCACAACCACAGCTCGTAGTCGAAGCCGTGCGGATTGAGGTTGCCGTGCGGCGCCTTCAGGCGCGTGTTGAAGCGCCAGCGCTCGCCCGGGCGCAAGTCGGGCGGCGCCTGCGCTGACTCATTGCCGTACCAGCCCAGGTAGATGAGCGGGGGCAAGCGCACGGTGTCGGCACCGGACTTCGCCTCCTCCACTTCGAGGCGAAAGCGCGTGCCGGTTTCGTTGCGCTGGGGCATGGCGGCGACGATGCCGGTGACGGTCAGGTCGCGGCCTTCAAGGGCAGGGTCGAGAGACCGGGACTGGAACGCGAGCGAGCGCAGCCCGCAGAACGCGAAAGCGATCAGGGTGGCGGCGGCGAATATGGCAACAACCTTGCACACCGTCCGATGCGCCAGGAGACAACCCAGAACCGCCGGTACTGCCAACCCTGCGTACTCGCCCCACCCCCACAACACCTCCTGCTGCAGCTGCACGGCGCTGCCCGCGACCACCCCCAACAGGGCAGGCGGGATCCAGGCTCCGGGCGGGCGATGCGACATGGAAAGCCTAACGGACGGGAGGCCGGGCATGACGACATGCGCTATCGGCCTTGCGCATTCGTTCGCAAGGCCGCTTCGCGGGCCTCCATCTTGCTAGTATCGCTGCCATGTCGATCCACGCCGCTCTGAACCACGTCACCCACTACAAATATGACCGGCCGGTTCAACTGGGGCCGCAGGTCGTCCGGTTGCGCCCAGCGCCGCATTCACGCAGCAAGGTGGTGTCGTATTCGCTGAAGGTCGAGCCGGCGAATCACTTCATCAACTGGCAGCAGGACCCCTTCGCCAATTACCAGGCGCGGCTGGTGTTTCCCGAGAAGACCAGCGAGTTCAAGGTGACCATCGACGTGGTGGTCGAGATGGCGGTCTACAACCCCTTCGACTTCTTCCTGGAACCCAGCGCCGAGAAGTTTCCCTTCACGTACGAGCCACTGCTTGCGCAAGAACTCGCGCCGTATCTCGCCCCCGAGCCGCCCACGCCGCTGTTCAAGGCCTACTTCGACGGCATCGACCGCAAGACCCCGACGGCAACGATCGACTTCCTGGTCGCGCTGAACCAGCGGCTGCAGAACGATGTCCGCTACCTGATTCGCATGGAGCCCGGCGTGCAGACGCCGGAAGAGACGCTCACCAACAAGAGCGGCTCCTGCCGCGATTCGGGCTGGCTGCTGGTGCAACTGCTGCGGCATTGCGGCCTGGCCGCACGCTTCGTGTCGGGCTACCTGATTCAGCTCGTTCCCGACCAAAAGCCGCTCGAAGGTCCAACCGGTCCCGAAAAAGACTTCACGGATTTGCACGCCTGGTGCGAG